>JAGWXP010000077.1 GCA_018969845.1 Lysobacteraceae bacterium
GAACGGGAAAAACGGCACCAGGCGCAGAAAACAGGTATAGCTCACCGGATGCGCGAGATAGCCGTCGCGCAGTTTTTCGACCAGCGCCGGCGCGCGCGTGCCGGGTTGCGCGCCGAAAGCGTGGCGGCTCGCCAGAAACAGGACCAGGGCGCCGAGCGTCAATCCGATGCTGGACAGCAGCGTGCCGGCGACGATGCCGAACAACATGCCGCCGGCGAGGATCACCACGAGCACGCCGGGCATGCCGGTGGCGATGGCGAGAGCGGTCGCGCCGACTTGCAGCCCGCTCGCGCGCAGCGGATGCGCGGCGATCTGCGCCTGCAATTGCGCTTGTTCGCTGGCCAGCGTTTGCGGACGCAAGCGGTTCAGGGCGCCGGTGGAAAGCAGGGCGACCCCGATGGCGACCAGGACAATCAGGGGGAGGAAGGAACGCAAGCGTCGCATGAGCGAAATTCGGACAGCGGCAAACGTGCGCAAGGATACACGTCAGCGCCGATCTTGCGCGAAAACCGTTATTTCTTCGCGGTCGTGATACAGCTGTTTCGCGCGCACCTCGCGCGCGACCGTGCGAACGCGCGCGAGACATTGCTGCGCCTCGTCAAAACGTTTTTTCATCGGCAGCTTGAGATTGAACAGCGCGTGCCGGCACCAACCCTGTTGCAGCCAGCGCGCGGCGAGATCGGCCACGCGCCGCGGTTGCTCGACCATGTCGCAGACCAGCCAGTCCACCGGCTTGGGCGGGCGGTAGCGGAAGCCGTCCTCGCGCCGGTGCGTCACCAAACCCGAATCGAGCAGGGCGCGATCCATCGGGCCGTTGTCGATCGCGGTCACGCGCAGCGAGCGGCGCACGAGCTGGTACGTCCAGCCGCCGGGCGCGGCGCCGAGGTCGACCGCGCTCATGCCCGGCTTCAGCCAGCGTGCGCGTTCGGACTCGTCGAGCAGGGTCAGCAACCCCTCCTCGAGCTTGAGCGTGGAGCGGCTCGGCGCCGCGCGCGGGAATTTCAGCCGCGGAATGCCCTGCGCCCAGGGCGCGCAGGTGTCCGGATCGGCTGCGCACAAGTATACTTCGTCGCTTTGTGGAAAAAACGCATGCAGACGGCGTGGTGCGGCCGTATCGAGCAGTTGCGCTTTTTTCATCGCACCGACCATCGCGTTGTTGAAACTCTTGCAGAATGCCGCGAGCTGTTTGCCGGCGTTGGTGTCCGGCGCTTCGACCCAGACGTCATTGAACGGTTCGCCACGTGGCGTGAGCGCGGCGAGAATCGGCGTGAGCCGGTCGCCGCGCGACAACTCGAGCAAGTGCGCGATCACGGGCAGTGCCTGGCGCGCAAAAATCAGGTCGCGCCAGTGAACCGTCCCGGCATGAAGGGCGCTGCGACAGACGACGAAGCCGGAATCGCGTGCGAATACGGTTTCTCCCGCGCCCAGCGCGGCGACCTCCTGTGCGCACTCGCTCTCGAAGCCGGCGCGGCAATACAGAACAAAGGTACCGCTCACGGTCTTTATCCGCTCATTCATGGGCACACCGCGGCCTGGATGCGGTCGTTGAGGCCAAGAACGCGGTGCGCTTGAAGGTTAGTCCGGACAGATGCGGACGCAGCGGTTTCATGCGCGGGCCCTCTCCAGCTCTCAGGTCGCAGCGGCGGTCTCGGCGACGTGGTGCACTTCGACGCGGTTGCGTCCGGCGCGCTTGGCCGTGTACAGGGCATCGTCGGCGGCCGCGAGCAGGCTGGTGAGGTTGTAGCCGCAGGCCTGGGTTCCGGCCACGCCAAAGCTGGCGGTCACCAGCAGGTCGGCAGCGGCGTCGCCTTCGCGGCGCGAGGCGGCAATGGATTCACGCATTGCCTCGGCGCGCTGCCGGGCGACGGCAAGCGGGCAGTCGGGCAGCAGGATGGCGAACTCCTCGCCACCCAGGCGCCCAAACACGTCGATGGAGCGCAGTTGAACCTGACAGACTGCGACCGCACGCTTGAGCGCGTCGTCGCCGGCGGCGTGACCGTGCATGTCGTTGACCGACTTGAAATGGTCCAGATCCAGCACCAGCACGCAGGCTTCGCGCGAGGCGCGCGCGCAGTAGCGCAGCGAGTCCTGCGCGGAATCGAAAAAGTGCTGGCGGTTGCAGATGCCGGTGAGGCCGTCGCGGCGCGCCAGGCGCTGGAACTTGATTTGCGAGCGCTTGGTGCGGTACGCCCAGCCGCCGACGATGACCAGGCCGCTGAGCAGCAGCAGAATGTAAAGCAGGCGCGAGCGCGACTTCTGCGCCTCGACCTGCTGCTGCAGGGCCAGCATCTTGTTGCGGTCGGTCACCGCTTCGAGCCGGCGCTGGCTGTCGAGCACACGCTGGTGCACCATCTGGTAGGCGAGGGTGCGCGCACTAAGATCATTGAGATAGCCCTTGTCCGCAGCGGCGTATTTTTCGAACCAAGCCAATGCGGCCGCGTCGTCGCCTTGGCGCTTGGCGATGCTGTAGAGCACATCGTAGGAATCGGCCACGGACTTGGCGAAAGGTTGCTTGTTCGCTTGCGCGATGGCGCTTAGCGCGTACTCTCGCGCATGATCGAGATCGCCCGTGCGCAGATAGGCTTGTGCCAGGGTTGCTCGAAAATCCGAGGTGAGCGCGGCCGAATGCGACGCCAGTACCTCCGCATCGTGTGCTTGCAAGACCTTCAATGCGTCTGCTGCGCGATTTTCATCGAGCAGGGCACGGGCTTGATAAAAGACGATGGAGTCCTTGTCGTTGACGTCGCCGATGCGTTGGCAGGCATCAACGGCGGGTTGTATCCGCGCATCGTCGGCGCGAAGTTGGCCGGACTTGTACAGGATTGTAATGCGATCACCTCCCACGCGGCATTTCGACCATTCGCCCTGATCGAAGGCGGCGGCCTGATCCAAGTAGCCCAACGCCAGGTCGAATTGGCCTGCATCGCTGTACAGATAGTCCGCAGTGAGTAGCGCGTAAAGGTGCGTTTGGTGGTCGGTAATCTGCGGCAACGATTTGAGCAGTTCGCTGATCGCGGTGTAGGCGTCCTCGAAATGCGAGGCGTTGACTTGATCGAAAATCAGGCTGATGCGCGCGCGTGCGCGCAGCGTGGGGTCTTGCGCATGCGCGAGCAGATCGTGGAATGCAGTCAGCGCCCGCGGATATTCGCCCAGATAGCCGAATTGCCAGGCATGAAAATAGTCGAGCCAATCGCGCTGCAACATGGTCAACTCGCTGGATCGCGCATCCAGTTGCTTGACCAAGCTCTGGAACGCATCGTTGTCGTCGAGCTTGATCTGATCCGCGCGTTGCAATAGCTGATTGACGTTGCTTTGTGCGAAAGCGCTGAGCACGCCGCACAGCGCCAGTGCGGCCAGAAGAAAGCGCCCGGCCAACCGGGCCGGGCGCGATACCCGCGAATTGTTGCTCACGGTTCGCTTCCGTCAGGCGCGAACTTAGCGTTTGCGCTTGGCCGGAGCCTTCTTCGCGGGTTTCTTGGCTGGCGTCTTCTTCGCCGGCTTTTTCTTGGCCGGAGCTTTCTGCTTCGGCGGAGCGATCGCAGTGTTCTTGCAATACATCGTCTCGCGCGCGCCGGTCAGATCATCCAGCAACGAACGATGCGGCTGCCGCAGAACATTTTCGATTTCTTTGTCCTGCATGGTGCGCAACAAAGCTTCGCGGCTGGCGTGCCGCATCGCGGCGTTGCTTCCGGCTTGCTCCAGAAATCCGATGATGTTCGACATGGTGATTCCCCTTGTTGGTTGGTTTGAAAAAACCGCGCCGTTGCGGTCGCGTCGAATCCTGACACATCGACGCACGCTTGTGCCAGAGCGCGGCAAAAAATTCCCTTCAAAACCCAGGATGTCGCACAGCCGAGCCATGCCCGCATTGGCGCGCCGATACTGCACCCAAATCGTATCGATGGGCAATGCCCGGAACGCGTAATTAATGAGGGCAGCAAACGCTTCGCGCGCGTAACCGTGCCTGCGTGCGGTGTGCACGAGCATGATGCCCAACTCAATCCCGCGTTTGTCCCATGCCGCCGGGCGTAGCGAACAAAGCCCCACGCCGCGCCGGGATTGGCACTCGGCGATCACGAAAAAGCGCAGGCCCGCGGGCTTGCGCGTGGCCGCGACCGTCGCGCGTAGGCTGGCGACGGCAACAGCGCGCGACAACGGCTTGCCGATATGGCGCATCGTGCCCGGATCGCAATACAGTGCGCGGAACAGGGCCATATCGCGCAGCGCGAGCGCGCGCAGGCGCAGGCGCGGAGTGACGATCACGCGGAGGCCTGCTCCAGTCGCGCCAGACGTCCGAGTGCCCTGATGTCCGGTTCGAGCTTGCGCGCCGGAGGAATCACCAGCGTATCGGCGCCTTCGATGTCGGCATCGGCGAGCCGACGCAGCGCGATGCGTTCGATTCGCGGTGCGTGGATCGGCAGAGTGGCGGCGCGATAGATCGTGATTTTGTGCGTGCGCGGGTAGTCCCTGGCCAGGCGTTCGATCAGGATTTTCCGGTAGGCGAGATGGGTCGCCGAATGTGCGGCCCCGCGGCCCTGATCGCCCAGCGCGCCGACTTGCCACAGCACGAGGTACGCGCTCGGGTCGATGCGGCGCTTGTAAAACAGCAACTGGCCGGCCTCGTAATGCTGGCAGCCGAACGTGCCGGGGTCGATGCCCAGATCCGCGTACAGGCAATCCTCCGCCGAGATGCCCGGTTCCATGTGTGCGGCGTAGCCTTCCTTGCGTGCAATACGGATCGCCTCATGCGGCGCCCACGCGAACACGCCGGGATGGCCGTAGAACGCGGCGCAGACTTTCTGGCCCGCGCGCACCTGCGCGAGGATGGCGTTCACCATCTCGCGGTAAGTCTTGTTGCGAGATTTGTTCGCGGCGTAGAACGGCTGCAGGCTGCGCACGTCCGTATGCAGCGATTCGATCCATTTCTCGACAATGCCGTCGGACGCGGCCAGGAACACCACGTCGGCCTGCTCGATGTGGCTGCGCGCCAGCGGCGTCAGGTGCGAACCGAGCGTGATGCCGATGCCGATGCAGGCGAGGGAACCGGCTTGTGTGTGCCCGCGAATGCTCTTCATGGCTTGTCCCTTTGGTGACTCGCGCGAATGAGGCGAATCAATGTAGCAAATTAGAATATGCGGGGTCTTTGGGCGTGTGCTACGCTTTTGGTCGGAAAGTCTGACATTCCGATCGGACTTCCGTCCTGGGCCTGCAGGCTTACTCGCTCCCGGCGAATCCGTCGGGCTTTGCCTGTCACGTCACATGTCCTTGCAATAGGGAGACAAGCGTAATGAACAAGCTGAAACTGATCGCTGCGGTCGCGCTCGGAGTTGCCTGGTTGCCCTCGGTGGCCCTGCAATTGCCGAAAGTCGATGACGAGGCAGCGGATACCAACGCAGCGCGCGAGGCGTATTTCGAGATGCGCCGGGTCAACCCGTATGACTCGTCATTTGACGCCGCGGCAGCCCGTCTTGCCGCCTACAACAAATTCCGTTCCGATCTCGCCGCCGAGCGCTCCAACCCCGTGCTCATGGCCCAGTTGGCGGCCCAGTACCACGCGGAAGTCTGGCAGCCGATCGGTCCGGCGCCGATTTTCGGCGGCCAGACGCCAACCAGCGCCACGGCGGCCAGTCGCTCCTCCGTTTCCGGCCGCACGAATGCGATAGCGATCGACGGCATCGACGGCGCCGTCTACATTGGCGGCGCTCAGGGCGGCGTGTGGAAGTCGACGAACCACGGCTACTCCTGGATTCCGTTGTCCGACACTCTGGCGTCACTCGCCATCGGTTCGATCACGATTGCGCCGGGCAGCCACCCGCTGAATCAGGCCACCATCTACGTCGGTACCGGCGAAGGCAATTTCAGCGGCGATTCGTACGCCGGCGCCGGTATCTACAAATCCACCAATTCCGGAAGTACCTGGCAAGGTCCGCTGGGCACTGCGCAATTCGCGAGCCGCTCGGTCGCCGCCATTGCGGTCGATAGCGCCAATACCCAGATCGTGTTGGCTGGTTCCACAAGCGGCTATGCCGGCATTAGCAGTGTCTTTCCGTCTGGTCCGCAGCGCGCGCTCTACCGTTCGGCGGACGGCGGCAATACCTGGGCTCGGGTTCTCCCGACCACAACGGCGACGTTGCGCATCTCGCGCATCGTGCAGGATCCGAATCCGTCGCTGCAGACGGCCGGCAGCACGCGTTACTGGGCGGCGATATCGCCGGTCAATACCACGGATGGGGCACTGTATGAATCCAACGACGCAGGAAATACCTGGACGCGCGTAGATGGCGTCGCCTCCGGGTTGCCTGCCATCGGGGTGGCAAACACCTTGATCCGTACCTGGATCACGGCGACCTACGACACGGGCGTCGGCAACACCGTGCTGTACTACGGCACCAGTCAGGCCAACGGCACATTGTACAAATCCGTGGACGGCGGCACCACCTGGACTGCGGTCAGCGCCGCCACCGGCTATTGCCAAGGTCAGTGCTTCTACGATATGCCGGTGTATGTTGAACCGGGCAATTCGCAGAATGTTTACACCGGCGGCGCCGGCACCTCCGGTTCGCTGCCCTCGTCGTTCATGCTCTCGAGCAACGGCGGCACCACCTTTGCCGACGAGATGGTTGCGGTGGACGGCAATTCCGCCCTGCATGCCGACATCCACGACATTACTACCTGGCCCGGCAGTCCGAACGAGGTCTGGGTGGCCAACGACGGCGGCATTTTCTACTCCACGGATCGCGGCCAGCACTGGGTCAACGCGAACACCAACATTCAGATTACCCAGTTCCAGATCTGCGACCTGCATCCGACCGATCCGAATCAGGCCTACGGCGGTACCCAGGACAACGGCACCGACAGCTTCCTTGGCAATATCCAGTATCTGCCGGGTGCGACCGCCTGGTCGCACAGCGACGACGGCGACGGCGGCTTCGCCCTGATCGACAAGGCCAATCCGAGCAATGTCACGCATACCTACTTCAATCAACCCAACAACATCATCGGCGCCGCGTTGGCGATCAAGGGTCCGGCCTCGCAACCGGCTGACTACGGCTATTTTGCCGGCGAGATCCCGGGATACATCACTTCGGGCATGAACCCTGCCGACAATGTGCTGTTCTACGCGCCCATGGCTCTTGATCACAGCAACCCGACTACGTTGTATTTCGGCACGGCAAACCTGTACATCGCCAACGACTATTTCAATCAGACCGTTACGCAGGAAAATGCGCTGACCGGCAGCCCGCCTTACACGGTAAACATCTTCAGTCCGCTGGCAGCCGGCACGAGCTTTGGCGCTCCGGTACCGCCCTCGGCTACAGCAGGCGTGATCAGCGCGATCGAAACCGTGCCGAATATCCTGCCCAATACGAATGCGACGACGATCTTCGTTGGTTCCAGCAACGGCAACGTTTGGCGCTCGACCAATTCGGGTGCCACGTTTACCAACGTCGATGGCACGATCGGCACCTACGTCTCGCAGATTGCCGTGTATCCGCGCAATCCGCAGATCGTGGCGCAGGCGCGCGCGGGCTTCACCGGCAGCTTGCCGGCTCAGAACGTGCGCATCTCGCTCGATGGCGGCGCGACCTGGACCACCAAGTCGAACGGCCTGCCGGATATTCCGGTCAACTCGCTGGTGTGGGACCCGGTATTCCCGGGCCAGTTGTGGGCAGGCACGGATATCGGCGTGTATTTGTCTACGGACGAAGGCAACACCTGGCATCCGTACAACAACGGCATGCCGAATGTCGCCGTGTTCTCGTTGACGGGCAACCGCAACACGCACACCGTGCTGGCATGCACGCACGGCCGCGGCGCATTCCGGCTGAATCTGGACGCGATCTTCATCGACGGTTTCGACGGTAACTGATCGACGTTCCTTCGCGAGCCCGCGCTGGTAACGGCGCGGGCTTTTTTGTTCAATACGCCATGCCGCCGAGCTCGCGGTAACGCACGAACACCTGTCGCGCTTGCTCGCGGCGGATGTCGCGGCGCACGGCGATGCCGCGCTTGTGCAATTCGCCGATCCAGTCGGCCGGCAACGGGCCTTCGTCGAACTCGGACAGTTCCTCGACGTCCTCGGCGCGTGCGCCGATCAGCAGTTCGTCGATACCGGCCCAGACAGTGGCGCCGTAGCACTGGCAGCAGGGCTGCGCGCTGCTGGCGAGGATGAAGCGCCCGCCGCCTTCGTTGAGTCGAAAGCGTTGCAGGCGCTGCTGCGCCAGCATGTAGGCCATTATTTCGGCGTGGGCGACGGAACAGCTCTGCGCAATCACGCGGTTGACGCCGACGGCGACCAGCCGACCCTCGCCGGTGAATACCGCCGCGCCGAACGGGCCGCCGCCGCGGTTTTCCACATTGCCGCGCGCGAGCTCGATCGCCAGCGCGACCTTGGCATCATCGTCAGGATACAAGCGCGAGTCGTCTAACGTGTCGCGCAGCCACAGCGGCAGCGTGAGGTGCAGTTGCGCGGGGATCATGGCGCGCTCACCTGCCCGCGGTTTTCGCCCAGGAATCGCGCAGCGTGACCGTGCGATTGAACACGGGTTTGTTCGCCGAGTGATCGCGCTGGTCGGCAACAAAGAAGCCGAGGCGCTCGAACTGGAACGCGGCTTCGGGTTTTGCATCGGCGAGTGCGGCCTCGACGAATCCGCGCACGACGCGCAGTGAACCGGGATTCAGGTGATCGCGGTAGGTTTTTCCATCGCTGTCGTCGTCCGGATTCACGACATTGAACAGACGGTCGTACAGGCGCACTTCGGCTTCGACGGCATGCCGCGCACTGACCCAGTGGATCGTGCCCTTGACCTTGCGCTCGGCGCCGGGCATGCCATGGCGCGTGTCGGGATCGAGCGTGCAGTGCACGCCAGTCACACGGCCCGACGCGTCTTTGTCCACGTCTATACATTTGACGATGCCGACGCCGCGCAGGCGCACTTCGCCGCCGGGCGTCAGGCGATGAAAGCCTTTCGGCGGGATTTCCATGAAATCTTCGCGCTCGATCCACACTGCGCGGGAGAACGCGACCGTACGCGTGCCGAACGCCTCGTTTTTCGGATGATTCGGAAATGTCAGCGTTTCGGCGTGATCGTCGGCAAGATTGGCGATCGTGAGCTTGAGCGGATCGAGCACGGCGAAGCGGCGCGGCGCGCTCGCATCCAGCACTTCGCGCACGCAGCCTTCGAGTACGGAAAACTCGATCGTCGAATTCTGCTTGGTCACACCGGCGCGTTCCCAGAACGTGCGGATCGCCGCGGGCGGAAAGCCGCGCCGGCGCACGCCCGACAGCGTCGGCATGCGCGGATCGTCCCAGCCGGCGACGAGTCCGTCCTGCACCAGCGCCATCAGCTTGCGCTTGCTCATCACCGTGTAATCCAGATTCCCGCGCGCGAATTCGATCTGGCGCGGCGTGCTCACGTTCGTCTTCAAGCCGGCATCGACGAGCGTGAGCACCAGCTCGGGATGGTTGGGCAGGTCGATCTGCGCCAGGCACCAGTCGTAGAGCGGACGGTGATCCTCGAACTCGAGCGTGCACAGCGAGTGCGTAATGCCCTCGACCGCGTCCGAGATGCAATGCGCGTAGTCGTACATCGGGTAGATGCACCAGGCATCACCGGTATTCTGGTGCGGCACCTTGCGGATGCGGTAGAGCGCCGGATCGCGCAGGTTGATGTTGCCGCTGGCCATGTCGATTTTCGCGCGCAAGGTCCTGGCGCCGTCGGCGAATTCGCCCGCGCGCATGCGCCGGAACAAATCGAGATTTTCGTCCACCGTGCGATCGCGAAAGGGCGAATTGCGCCCCGGTTCGGTGAGCGTGCCGCGGTAGTCGCGCACCTGATCGGCGGAAAGGTCGCACACAAACGCCTTGCCGTCGCGGATGAGTTTCTCGGCGCAGCGGTAGAACACCTCGAAGTAATCCGAGGCGTGGCGCAGCTCGCTCCAGTCGAAACCGAGCCAGCGCACGTCAGCCTTGATCGACTCGACGTATTCGACGTCTTCCTTGGCCGGATTGGTGTCGTCGAAGCGCAGGTTGCAGCTGCCGCCGAATTCGCGCGCGATGCCGAAATTCAGGCAGATCGACTTGCCGTGGCCCAGGTGCAGGTAGCCGTTGGGCTCGGGCGGAAAGCGCGTGGCGACGCGGCCGCCGTGCTTGCCGGCGGCGCGTTCGTCGATGACGATCTGGCGGATGAAATTGTGGCTGACGGAAACGGCGTCGGTCATGGTGCGTCACGGCTGAGCGGAACGCGAATTCTAGCGGCTTTACGCCGGCGCAGCGATGTTGTAGCGTGGCGCGGCGCTGCGGAGCCTTGTGTGCAGATCGTCTATCGCGCTGCCAACATCATCGACGCGAATCTGGTCAAGAACGCGCTCGAAGCCGAAGGCATTCCCGCGTTCGTGGGCGGCCAGTATCTGACCGGCGCGATCGGCGAGTTGCCGCCGATGCCGCTGGTCAACGTCATGGTGTCCGCCATCGACTGGCCGCGCGCCCGCACGATCGCCGAAAGCGTCGACGCGGATCTCGCCGAGCGCCGCGCCGAACCGCAATCCGATTCCGGCTGGCTCCCGGAACCTGTTTAGGAAACTCCATGTCCGCAAAACCCGTTCTCGTCATCGGCAGCAAGAACTATTCGTCGTGGTCGCTGCGACCCTGGCTGTTGCTGCGCCAGTTCGGCGTGGCCTTCGAGGAAATCCTGCTGCCGCTGGATGTGCCGGAATTCTACGCGCGCATCCGCGATTTCTCGCCGACCGGCCGCGTGCCGGTGCTGCACGATGGCGAGGTGCGCGTATGGGATTCGCTGGCCATCGCCGAATACGCGAACGAGCGCTGGCTCGGCGGACGCGGCTGGCCGGCCGCTGCCGCGGCGCGCGCGCTGGCGCGCTCGATCAGCGCCGAGATGCATTCCGGATTCGCGGCGTTGCGCAGCGAACTGCCGATGAATTGCCGCAAGCGCGTGCAGAATCATCCGGCCAGTGCGGAGGCCAGGGCCGACATCGCGCGGGCCAAGGCGATCTGGCGCGATGCGCGTGCGCGTTACGGCACGGACGGGCCGTTCCTGCTCGGCGCGTTCGGCATTGCGGATGCGATGTACGCGCCGGTGGTATTGCGTTTTGTCAGTTATGACGTGGAACTGGATTCCGCCGAACGCGCCTATGCAGACACGATACTGGCCTTGCCCGCAATGCAGGATTGGCTGGCGTCGACGGTGAACGAGCCCATCGCGCCGCTGCACGAGCAGAGCAAGTGACGGCGGCGATTCCGCGCGCCGCGCTGTGGCGCATGACTGCGGGCGCGGCGCTGATCAGCACGACCAGCATTTTCGTGCGCTGGGCGCATGTCGGACCCACCGAATCGGCGTTCTGGCGCATGGCTTTCGGCGGCGCGATGCTGCTCGTCCTGCTCGCGATGCGCGGCAAGTTGCGCGGGCTGCAATGGCGCGATTTCGCGTGGCTGGTGTTGCCGGCGTTCGCGTTTGGCGCTGACTTGTTCATCTGGCATCGCAGCATCCAATACATCGGGCCGGGCCTGGCGACGCTGGT
>JAGWXP010000078.1 GCA_018969845.1 Lysobacteraceae bacterium
ATGGCGTACACCCGCTGCGGGGCCGCTGCAGAAGTCGCCAAGCCGATGCGGCCGAGTGTGCCGGATGCGAATCCGTGACCCTGGATGTGCGTCCAGTGCGCGCCGCCATCCGTCGTTTTGTACAAACCGCTGCCTGGACCGTTGGATGGCGGATAGACGTTCCATGGCGGCCGTCGCGTCTGCCACAGCGCCGCGTAGATCGTGGACGGATTGCCGGGTTCGTAAGCAAGGTCAATGGCGCCGGTGTCCGGATTCGGGCCGAGGATCTTGCTCCAATTTGCGCCGCCGTCGCGGGATTCGAAGACGCCACGCGCTTGGTTCGGCCCGTAGGGATGACCCAGCGCGGCCACGTACACGTGTCTGGCGTCGGACGGATCGACAAGGATGCGCTCGATCTGCCGGGTATCGGTCAGGCCGATGTGCATCCAGGTTTTGCCGCCGTCGACGGATTTGTACATGCCGTCGCCCTGGGCGATATCCGAGCGCATGTCGGCTTCGCCGGTACCGACGTAGATCGTTTTCGGATCGGACGGGGCGAGCGCGAGCGCGCCGATGGAGCCGACCGGCTGCGAATCGAAAATCGGATTCCAGGTGCGCCCGGCGTCGTGCGATTCCCATACTCCTCCGTTGACCGCGCCGAAGTAGAAATGCTGCGCGTCAGAAGGATCGCCCGCCACGGCCAGCACGCGTCCGCCGCGGAACGGGCCAACCAGGCGCCAGTGCAGACTGCCGAAATCGGCCGCACTGGCAGCCGATGCGGCCGTGACGGTCAGCTGAAGCAGGGCAATGACGAAGCGGAATCGGAACATGCGGTTTTCCCGGCAGGGCAAACCGTCATCATCGTTCAGCGCGAACAGCGCGGCAACACGACGGAAGTCATAGTCTGAGCAATAGAATCCCCGAAGAACCGTCGCGAGCGAAGACAGATCACGCGCCGCCAGCGCGGAGGAACCGGAGTTTACTCAGATGTAAATGAGGATTCCGAGCGCTGCCGGCGCGTGATATGTCGAGCGCAGCAGGTTATTCGGGGATTCGGCAAAGAACCCGCCAGCCAAAGCCTATGGGGGAGGGATCCTTCGGCTTCGTGCGGCTGGCGGGTTGAACCGATCAACGGCGGGCGGACTTCACCGCTTTTTTGACCTGGGCGACGGTGCGCTTTACGGTCTGTTTGGCAGCAAGTTGGGCTTCTTCGAGCTCGCGCGCGAGATCCGACAAATCGTCGCGGGCGCGGCGCACGGTGTTGTTCATGACTTGGGTCAGGCCGGGCCGCAATCCGCCGCCAGTGAGCTTGCGCACGTCGCGGTTGAGTTCGTCCACGCGTTTTAGCAGGTCGTCCAGATCCTTGCGCCCGGGGACGCCGAGCTTGGCCAGTGCGCGCGAGACGCGATCCTCGAAGACCTGCTCCAGCCGATCCCAGGTTTCCTGGGTGCGTTCGCGTACCTGGGTCACGCCGCTTTCAACCGCCTCGCGCACATCGTCCACCTTGCCGGTGGCGAGTTTGCGGGTTTTCTTTTCCAAATTGCCGCCTTCCTTGAGCAGGGTGTCGAACATGGCGCCGCCTTGTTCCTGCGCCTTGGCGAAGGCGCCGAGGCCGGCGAGCCAGATTTGCTGGGCGGACTCCATGATCGATTTGCCGCTGACGGGGGCGGTGGTTTTGGCCAACTTGGGCAGCGGCTTGGCCAGCTTCGGGGCCGGTTTGGCCGGCACGCGGTGCGGCGCTGCGGCGGATTTGCCGGTGGCCGTGGCATGCCTGGAAGAAGCCCTGGATTTGACGGCCTTGGGTTTGGTCGATTTTGCCTTCGGTTTGGACTTGCTCACGTTTCCCTCCTCCAATGAAAGTTCGAATCCGGCGGCGGCACGATGCCGGTAGAGTGGACGCCACCGCTAGAATATTCACACTATCGGCCATGTTGCAATGTGGATTTTTTCCGGGGGCAGTGCTGCCGCAAGGACGGCGCTTGCAAGGGCGGTGCGCCGCGCGTAGCCTGCATTGCATGCCGGGCAGGGGGCGTCCATGGTTGCGGTCGGCGGCTTTCGCCGCGGCCCTGCTGTGCGCCGCGGCTGTCGCGCGCGCGGCGCCGGGCATCGTCGACGTGCGTTTCCGCAACTACAGTACCGGCGACGGGCTTTCGCAAGCCACGGCCCTGGCGATGGCGCAGGATGGCGCTGGTTTCCTCTGGATCGGCACCCAGGATGGCCTGAACCGCTTCGACGGCTACGATTTCAAAGTCTTCAAACATGTCCGCAACCGGCCCGGAACGCTGAGCGACAACGCCATCACCGCGCTGGCCGCAGACCCGGATGGCTCGTTGTGGGTCGGCACTCAGGCGGGGGGGCTGGATCATTACGATCCGGTGCGGGATCGTTTCGAACAATACGCGGCGGATCCGATGCGCGCCGACAGCGTCGCCTCGGAACATGTCACCGCGCTCATGCTCGATCGCCGCGACTGGCTGTGGGTCGCCAGCACCGGCGGCAAATTGCAGTGGCTGGATCGCGTCACCAACCGTTTCCTGGATGCCCCGCTCGGCGATCAATCCATGCTCGCCAATGTGCGCGTTCTGCTGCAGGCGCGCGATGGCTCGGTGTTGATCGGCAGTCGCGACGGCCTGTGGCAATGCGACGTGAACGCCAGCCACTTGCGCGAGTTGCGTTTCGATCCCGCGCAGTCGCTGGACGTGCGCGCCCTGGCGATCGGCCCGACGGGAGACATCTGGGCGGCCACAACGGCTAGCGGACTCTACCGTTTTTCGGAGTCCGGCAAGGCCGTGGCGTGGTATCACCAGGGCGCAGACGACGCGCATGCGTTGCCGGGCGACGAAATCCGCGAACTGAAATTCGACCGCCAGTGGCGCTTGTGGATCGCGACCAAGGCGAACGGTCTTTTGCGCATCGATCCGGACAGTGGCCGCATCGCGCAATTCCGCCACGATCCGGCCAATCCCCGCAGTCTCGGCGCCGACCGTCAGGAAACCGTCCTGATCGATCGCGATGGCCTGATCTGGGCAGGATCGTGGAACAACGGCATCGGCGTACACGATCCTCGCACCGAAGCGTTCGTGAGCCTGCGTTCGGTTCCCGGCGATGCGCGCACGCTGCCCAGCAACCCGGTCGTCGGCGCGCTGGCCAATCCGGATGGCACGCTGTGGATGGGCTTTCCCAGAGGCGGCGGCATGGTGAGATTCGATCCGGAGAAAGGCGTTGTCCAGCGTTTCGTGCCGGACGAAAACAAACCTGACGCCTTGCCAATGGCGCTGATCGAGCAGATTTCGCGCGGCCACGACGGCAGCCTGTGGATCGCCACTGCCGGCGGCGGCCTGCTGCGTCTGCCGGCGGGCGCTTCGCAATTCGTCCGTTACCGCCACGACGCGGACGACCCCGCCAGCCTGGCCAGCGACGATCTGCTTTACGCCGCGCAGGATCGCCAAGGCACGCTATGGGTCGGAACGGCTGATGCCGGCCTGGACGAGTTGTGCGCTGGCTGCACCCGTTTCCGGCATCACCAGCATGAGCCCGCCAATCCGGACAGCATCGGCTTCGGTCCCGTTGCGAGTCTGCTGGAGGATAGGCGCGGCGCGCTCTGGATCGCTCTGCGCCCCGGCGGACTCGATCGCTACGACCGCGCCAGCGGCCGATTCGAACATTTCCGTGCCGATCCGAGCGATCCGCAGTCGCTCAGCAACGACACGGTAACCACGTTCCTGCAGGACAGCCGCGGCGAAATCTGGATTGGCACTCAGGGCGGCGGCATGAATCATTTGCTGCCGGGCAGCTATGCCAACCCGCGCTTCGAGACGATTTCCAGCGCCCAGGGGCTGGCTGCGGATGCGATCGGCAGCATCGTGGAGGATGCGCACCACGCCTTGTGGATCAGCACGACGGCCGGAATCAGCCGCTACGATCCGGTCAGCCGCCACATCGTCAATTTCGGTCCGGCGGACGGTACGCTCACGCAAGGTTATTACATCAATGTCGTCGCACAATTGCCGGACAAGCGCATCCTGTTCGGCGGTCCTTCCGGTGCGACCCTGTTCGATCCGGAACGGGTCGGCCTGCCGCCGATACCGACGCCTATCCTTACTGAAGTCCTGCTCAACAACCAGCCGGTCATGCTGGATTGGCAGGATGCGCAATCGCCGCTGCGCGCCGCGCCGTGGACCGGCGGCACGGTCACATTCGGCTATCGGCAGCGCAACATCGGTTTCGAATTCAGCGCATTCGGCTTTGCCGATCCGCAATCGGTCGAGTATGCTTATCTGCTGGAAGGCCACGACGAGCAATGGATCGACACCGACGCGTCGCGGCGCTTCGCCACCTATACGGATCTACCGGCCGGCGATTACCTTTTGCGCGTGCGCGCGCGGCGGGCGGGATTTCCGTGGAACACGCGCGAGGCGCGAATGTCGGTGCGCGTGTTGCCGGCGCCGTGGGTTTCGCCGCTCGCGATTCTGGGTTATTGCGCGGCCCTGGCGCTGGTGGTCGGCATCGGCGGCTGGCGCACCCGCGAGAGCTGGAATCGTCAGGAACGCGCGCGCGAGGCGATCCGCGTCAGCGCCGAACGCCTCAAGTACGCGCTGTGGGGCAGCGGCGGCGAATTGTGGGATGCCGATCTGCGCACCGGCTCGATCGTACGCGAGAACCGGCTTCCGAACCTGAAGGTTTCCCAGTACCTGCGCGATGACGTCAACTCCTATGCGCCTTACGTGCACAAGGAAGACCTGCCGGGATTCCTGCGCGACCTGGTCGCGCACCTGAAGGGCGAGACGGCCTTCCTGGAAACGGCTTTCCGTACGCAGGACATGAACGACGAGTGGCGCTGGATGCTCACCCGCGGCCGCGTGGTCGAACGCGACGCCAGCGGGCGTGCCGTGCGCTTGGTCGGCACCACCCAGGACATAACCACGCTCAAGCGCGCCGAGGAGTCGCTGCGCAAACTGAACGAAGAACTGGAATCGCGCGTGGATGCGCGCACCATGGATCTGCGCCGCGCGAATGCGGAACTTCGGCAGACGCTGGAACAGCTCACTCAGGCGCAGCGGCAGTTGATGGAATCGGAAAAGATGGCTGCGCTCGGCGGTCTGGTGGCAGGCGTCGCGCACGAGATCAACACGCCGCTGGGTGTGACCGTCACCGCCGCTTCGCACCTGCGCGAGGAAGCGATGCGCATCGCGCGCGCGCCATCGCTCGATCCCGGCGATCTGGCCGGTTTTCATGCGACCATCGGAGAAAGTTCGGAGATCATCCTGCGCAATCTGCAGCGTGCCGACCGGCTGATCAAGAGTTTCAAGCTGGTCGCGGTCGACCAGACCACCGAGGAGCGCCGCCGCATCGAACTGGGCGCGTATTTGAACGACATCCTGACGTCACTGGGTCCGAGCCTGAAGAAAACCCCGCATACGGTCGACATCGTCTGCCCGGAACCGATTTCGCTCGATACCTATCCCGGCGCGTTGTACCAGATCGTGAGCAATCTGGTGATGAATTCGCTGCATCACGCGTTTGCGCCGGGACAGGCCGGAGCCATCGCCATCGAAGCCCGCCTGAACGGCAATGTGGTCGAATTGACCTACCGCGACAACGGCGCGGGTATGAGTGAGGATGTCCGCTTGCGCATCTTCGAGCCGTTTTTCACCACCAGCCGGGCCAAGGGCGGATCGGGACTCGGCATGCATGTGGTCTACAATCTGGTGACGCAGTTGCTCAAGGGCAGCATCCGCGTCGAGAGTGCGCCGGGCGCCGGCGCCGTATTCGAGATTTTCCTGCCGCGCGACAGCGGCTGAACCTCAGTCCGGCAACTTCCCGCGCACTGCCTGCACCCGATCCCAATTCTCGAACAGCAGTTCGACCAGGCGCGGTTCGAACTTCACGCCGCTTTGCTGAACGATGAAGCTGCGGATGTCCTCGGCCGGCCACGGCTCCTTGTAGCAACGCCGGCTGCCGAGCGCATCGAAGACATCCGCGAGCATGGTGATGCGTCCGCCGATGGGAATGTTCTCGCCGGACAGGTTGCGCGGATAGCCCGAGCCATCCCAGTTTTCGTGGTGGGTCATCGCGATTTCGGCCGCGAGCTGAAGCAGCGGACGCTGCGACATCGACAGCAGTTTGGCGCCGAGTTCGGCATGCGAGCGCATGATCACCGTTTCCTCGGCGGTGTGCAGTCCCGGCTTGTTGAGCACGGCGTCTGGAATGCCGATCTTGCCGATGTCGTGCAGCGGCGATGCCATGCGCAGTGCATCGGTGGTTTTTTCGTCGAGTCCGTAGAACTGGCCGAGTAGCTCGGCAATCATGCCGACGCGTTTGACGTGGGCCGCGGTCTCCCACGATCGCGTCTCGGCGGCGCCGGCGAGCAGATGCACCATTTCGAGCTGGCTGTCGAGCAGGTCACGGTTCAGATGCAGATTCTCGTAAGCGACCGAGATATTGGTCGCGAACACCTCGAGCAGCCGGTGCGTCAGTTCGTTGCCCGGTTGGCTCTCGCCCACGTAGACGAGGTTTTCGTGCGCGCGCGAGTCGCCGACAAACAGCACGAAATGGTCGTCGCCGAACACATGCTGGCGGTTGCCGACGGCATGGCGCAGCGAAGCGGTCATTTTTGGCGCGAGTTTTTCGTCGGCGTTGCGGCCGGCCAGGCTGCGGTAGCCGCCCGTGGCCGCGGCAACCGGAAAATGTTCCGGCGTTGTCGAGCCGCCATTGGCGACGCGGCAGAACAGCGCGCCGCGCGTGCCGCCGATGAGGTCGGCGATCTGTTCCATGGCGGCGATCGCGAAACGCTGCGAATGCTCGTGCGAGAAAATGTAGGTCGATGCGTCTATGACGCGTTCCAGGCCGCGCCGGCTGGCTTCGATCAGGCGCATGTCGCGATAGCTGCGCAATGCAGCGAACATGGTCGTGGCGAGTTTTTGCGCGGTGAGCTCCGTCTTTTCCTTGTAATCGTTGATGTCGTAGTTGGCGATGACGTGCTGTTCCGGGGCCTGTCCGGGCTGGCCGGTACGCAGCACGATGCGCACGAAATGGTTGCCGTGGCGCTCGCGCACGATCCGCACCAGATCCAGACCGGCCCTGTCGGTTTCCATCACCACATCGAGCAGCATCACGGCGACGTCCGGATGCTCGCGCAGAATCGTCTCGGCTTGCGCTGCGGAGCTCGCGTTGAGGAATTGCAGCGGGCGATCGGCAAAGCGGAAGTTGCCCAGCACCAGGCGCGTCACCGCGTGTACTTCCGGTTCGTCGTCGACGATGAGCACCTTCCATGGCGGCTGGCGCGGGGTCTCCGCCAGATGCCGCACGGTGCTGCTGAGCGCGTTCATGATCCACCCCCGTTCGTGGATGGCCCGAGTGTAGCGCAGAAAGCGCCGGACATGGCAACCCTTGTCCGGACAGGCGGCTGGATCGGCGAGCGGCCTTGCGCGCCGCCTACCACTTGCCGTGGAACAACTCGCGACCGATCAGCATGCGCCGGGATTGTCGGTTCGATGTGCCGGCGCCGATGCTTGAGGCGCCTTGGAACTCACCACTTGCCATGGAACAATTCCCTGCCAATCAACATGCGCCGGATTTCGTTCGTGCCGGCGCCGATCTCGTAGAGCTTGGCATCGCGCAGGATGCGTCCGGCCGGGTAATCGTTGATATAGCCGTTGCCGCCGAGGGCCTGGATCGCTTCCAGCGCCACCTGCACCGCGCTCTGCGACGCGTGCAACAGACACGAGGCCGGGTCGATGCGCGATTTCACGCCGCGGTCGAAATCCTGCGCGACCATGTAGGCATAAGCGCGCGCGGATTGCAGCAAAGTATACATGTCGGCGATCTTCGCCTGCATGATGCCGAAGGTGCCGATCGGCGCGTTGAACTGGCGGCGTTCGCGCACGTAGGGCAGGGCGATGTCGAGCGCCGCCTGCATCAGGCCGATCGGGCCGCCGGACAGCACCAGGCGCTCGGTGTCCAGTCCGCTCATCAGCACGCGCACGCCCTCGTTGACTTCACCGACACGGTTGGCGTCGGGAATCTCGCAATGCTCGAACACCAGTTCACAGGTGTTGCTGCCGCGCATGCCGAGCTTGTCGAGTTTTTGCGCGGTCGTGAAGCCGCGCATGCCCTTCTCGACGATGAAGGCGGTCATGCAGCGGCTGCCGGCGCGCTTGTCGGCTGTGCGCATGTAGACGAGCAGGACGTCGGCGTCCGGACCGTTCGTGATCCACATCTTGTTGCCGTTGGCGATCCAGACGTCGCCTTTCTTCTCCGCCTTGCAGGTCATGGAACCGACGACGTCGGAGCCGGCGCCCGGTTCGCTCATCGCCAGCGCGCCGACGAATTCGCCGGTGCACAGCCTGGACAGGTATTTCTTCTTCTGCGCTTGGCTGCCGTTGTGCAGAATGTTGTTGACGCACAGATTCGAATGCGCACCGTAGGAAAGGCCGACGGAGCCCGACGCGCGCGAGATTTCCTCCATCGCCACGACGTGCGCCAGATAGCCGAGGCCGGAGCCGCCGTAGGCTTCCGGAACGGTGACGCCGAGCAGACCCATTGCGCCGAGCTTGTGCCAAAGATCTGGCGGGAACGTATTTTCTCGATCGATCAGATCCGCGCGCGGTGCGATCTCTTTTTCGGCGAACGCGCGCACGGATTCACGCAGCAGGTCGATGTCTTCGCCGAGAGGAAATGGCCGCATTTCGTGGTGCTCCGTCGGAAGCCGAATCCTATGATAACCGCTTGGAAGTACGCGGCGGCACGCGCCGATTTTGATTGACCCACTACTACGTGGAACCTGAACTCCGCGATCCGGAATTTTCGTGAGTGCCCTCCCGTGGGAGGCGCTTTGAACGTGTTTCTTGGTTACTTCTTTGCACGAGCAAAGAAGTAACCCGGGTGGCGAAGCCGCACGGAAGCTTCGTTTCGTCAGTGGCCTCTCATGCGCCCAAGGAAGCGTGGCCCATTGTTGCCCATGTGCGGCAGCTTGATCTTGCCGATCGCGACGATGCGCTCCTCGGCCATGCGGTCGGCAGCCTTGTAGGTCGGGATGCCGTCGCGCCTGGCGATCTGGAAGATGCGGCCGACGTTGTGGTAGATCGTGCGCATCATGCGCATCGCGCGTTCGCGGTTGTAGCCGTCGATTTCGAGCGAAACGTTCATGACTCCCCCGGCGTTGACGGCATAGTCGGGCGCGTAGAGGATGCCGCGTTTTTCCAGCTCATCGCCGATCGCGTCGTTGGCGAGCTGGTTGTTGGCAGCGCCGCAGATGATCTTCGCCTTCAGGCGCGGCAGGGTCTTCTCGTTGACCGTGCCGCCGAGCGCGCACGGCGAGTAGACGTCGGCGTCGACGTCGTAGATTTCATTCAGGCCCACGGCGGTACAGCCGAATTCCTCGACCGCGCGCTTGACCAGTTCGGGGTTGATGTCGGTGACGAACACGCGGGCGCCCTGTTCGCGCAGCAGCTTGATGAATTCCATGCCGACGTGGCCGGCGCCCTGCACGGCATAGGCGCGTTTGCCCACGTCCTCGTCGCCGAACCTGGCCTGTAACGCGGCCATCAGGCCCTGCATCGTGCCATAGGCAGTGAATGGCGAGGGGTCGCCCGAGCCGCCGTGCACCTGGTGCACGCCGGTGACGAATTCGGTTTCGCGGAACACCCACTCCATGTCGTTGACGTCGATGCCGACGTCCTCGGCCGTGATGTAGCGGCCATTGAGCGAGTTCACGAAGCGCCCGAACGCGCGGAACAGCGCCTCGGACTTGTCCTTGGCCGGATCGCCGATGATCACCGCCTTGCCGCCGCCGATGTTCAGGCCCGCCACCGCGTTCTTGTAGGTCATGCCACGCGACAAACGCAGCACGTCGTTCAGCGCTTCCTGTTCGTTCTTGTACGGCCACATGCGCAGGCCGCCCAGCGCCGGGCCGAGCACGGTGTTGTGGATGGCGATGATGGCCTTGAGGCCGGCGTCCTTGCTCTGGCAGAACACGACCTGCTCGTGGCCGCCGGTGGCGATGGCGTCGAAAATCATGGAACTCTCCGCAATGACAGCCGCTTATTTTAGCAGGAAGTGCGGGGCGTGGCCTCATCGCCCGACCGGCGCGTTGCTGAACAATTCGTGCGGGTCGGCTACGGCGGTAAGGTTCCAGCCGAAGGGCGCCACATCGTTGAAGGCGAACACCACCGGCACGCCACGCAGCTGCGTTTCAAATACGCCCGTGTGGTCGGACCGGATCCGTTGCAACAATTCCGGCGCCGGGAAAACCTGCCGCAGTGGCGCGCCCTGCGCGGGGCGTTGCAGTGGAATCGTGGCGCCGACAGCGGCGATTATGTGGCCGTCCGCATCGAGCAGATACAGTGCGCGGATCGCTTTCTCCGCGCGCGCCTCGAACAATGCCTTGATCATCAGGTCGGGCATGAAGGCCGCGGACACAACGCCGAGAAAACGCCGGCGTTCGTCGTGGAGCGGAACGCTCAGCGGCATTTCCATCGGGCCGTTGCCGATGCTTTGATAGGGATCGCCCCATTGCGGCCCGTGCCTGTCGCGCGCGATCGTGTACCACGGCCGGTTGCGCGGATCGAAATCGCCGGGTTCGCCGTCCCAGCCCGGAAAGCGTGCGGTGACGCCGTCCCGCAGCGCGATCAAAATCGCGCCAAGCGGACTTGTGTCGCTGCGCAGCGTTGGCGTCACGCCGGCATACAGGTCGCGTCCGCCGCCTTCGACCATGTGCGCGGATCGCGCGTAGATGGTGCGGATGAAATCCTGCAACGCGGCCAGGCGCCGGATCTGCGCAAGCGCGGCACCGCGGTCCGTCCCGTCGGGTACGATCCACACCGGCCAGCCGACGCTGATCCTCCCCGGTCGCGACGCGCTGGGCGTGAGGTCGGGTGGCGCGCGCGCCGGGTCGCGGAAATCGTCGAGCAGGAAAAAACGTTGCGTGGATTCCTGCCCGTTTACGAGGATCTGAGCGACCGAATCGGCGAGGTTCTTGATGGCCCCCTCCGTCTGCAAAAACCGCAGTTGCACCTGATCGCCGATATCCGAAACCTCCGAACTGAACGCGAGCAGGCGTTGCTCGCGCAGGCGCTCGGCCTCGAACTGGCGCTGATTCAACCAGAGCAGGCCGCCGATCGCGACGGCGGCGGCGGCGACGATGCCGAACGCCGCATTGAGCGCGGCCTGCCGGTGCCGCACGATCCAGCGTTGCGCGCGCTGCACGAGCGCGTCCGGCTGCGCCTGCACTGCTTCGCCGCGCAGGTAGCGGCGTATGTCGGCAGCCAGCGCGGCGACGTCGGCATAGCGGTTCTCTGGCTTGAACGCGGTGGCGTGTTCGATGACGGCGGCGAGCTCGCGCGGAATGCGCCGGCGCAGGTAGGCATGCGCGATGGGCCGGCGTTTGCCGGCGGCGGCATTGGCCAGCACTTCATAC
>JAGWXP010000079.1 GCA_018969845.1 Lysobacteraceae bacterium
CGTGCATCCCATAGCAGATGCCGAAATACGGAATGCGGTTTTCACGCGCGAATTTCGCCGCCGCGATCTTGCCCTCGAAACCGCGCTTGCCGAACCCGCCCGGAACGAGGATGCCGTCGACATCGGCGAGCGCTTCGGCGCCACGCGTTTCGATGTCCTCGGATTCCAGCCAGCGCAGGCTCACGCGCGTGGATTGCTTGAGCCCGCCGTGACGCAACGCTTCGCCGAGCGACTTGTAGGCGTCCTTGTGCTCGACATACTTGCCGATGATGGCGATGCTGACTTCGTCCTTGGGGTGCTCGACCGCCTCGACCGTGCGTTCCCACTCGGCCATGTTCGCGGGTTTGGCGTCGAGCTTGAGCTGCGCGACGACGATGTCGTCCAGACCCTGCTCGCGCAGCCACAGCGGCAGCTTGTAGATGGTGTCGACGTCGACCGCGCTGATCACGGCCTTCTCGGGCACGTTGGTGAACAACGCGATCTTGCGCCGGTCCGACTGCGGCAGCGGCTGTTCGCAACGGCACAGCAGCACATCGGCCTGGATACCGAGCGCGCGCAGTTCTTTCACCGAATGCTGGGTCGGCTTGGTCTTGATCTCGCCAGCGGCCTTGATATAGGGCACCAGGGTCAGGTGCATGAACAGGGTCTTGTCGGCGCCGTGTTCGATGCGGATCTGACGGATCGCTTCGAGGAACGGCTGCGATTCGATGTCACCGACCGTGCCGCCGATCTCGACCAGCGCGACGTCGTAACCGCGCGTGGCCTCGTCGATGCAGCGCTTGATCTCGTCGGTGATGTGCGGAATCACCTGCACCGTGGCGCCCAGATAATCGCCGCGGCGCTCCTTGCGGATCACCGCTTCGTAGATTTTTCCGGTCGTGATCGAATTCTTGCCGGTCAGGCGCGTGCGCACGAAGCGCTCGTAGTGACCGAGATCGAGGTCGGTTTCGGCACCGTCGTCGGTGACGTAGACCTCGCCATGCTGGAACGGGCTCATCGTGCCCGGATCGACGTTGATGTAGGGATCGAGCTTCATCATCGTCACGCGCAAGCCGCGCGCTTCGAGGATGGACGCAAGCGACGCCGCCGCGATGCCCTTGCCGAGAGAGGACACCACGCCGCCGGTTACAAATATGAGGGGGGTCATCAGCACGAATCCGCTGCTGGTAAAGGCGTATTCTACCGGGACGCGTCGTGCGCTGCGAGTACCGCTTTTGATCGTCATTCCCTGCCGGGATGACGGCTATTGCATTTCTTGCCTTCAGCACCGACTATCCGCCGCCGCTTCAGGATTCGAAACTGAAAATGAGTTCCCGCTACAACGCCGCCGATATCGAAGTTCTCTCTGGCCTGGAACCGGTCAAGCGCCGCCCCGGCATGTACACCGATACCTCGCGCCCGAACCATCTGGCGCAGGAAGTCATCGACAACTCCGTGGACGAGGCCCTGGCCGGGCACGCCCACACCATCGAAGTCATCGTGCATACGGACGGCTCGGTGGAAGTGTCCGACGATGGCCGCGGCATGCCGGTCGATATCCACCCCGACGAAGGCATCCCCGGCGTGGAATTGATCCTCACCCGCTTGCACGCGGGCGGCAAGTTCTCGAACAAGAATTACGCCTTTTCCGGCGGCCTGCACGGCGTCGGCGTCTCGGTGGTCAATGCGCTGTCGGCGAAGGTGGAAGTGACGATCCGTCGCGACGGCAACGTCTATCGCATGGACTTCAAGCATGGCGACCGCATCGGCGAATTGAAGACGGTCGGTACGGTTGTCAGGAAGCAGACGGGGACCACTCTGCGCTTCTGGCCTGAAGAAAAATATTTCGATACTTCAAAGATTTCCATACTAAAATTAAAGCATGTTCTCCGCGCCAAGGCGGTGCTTTGCGCCGGACTTACCGTGCGTCTGCTGGATGAGGCCAGCGGCGAAAAAGACGAATGGCGTTACGAGGACGGCTTGCGCGACTACCTTCGTTCGATGTTGAGCGGTGGCGAGTATTTGCCGAGCGATCTTTACCTCGGCTCGCTCAAGCGCGAAAACGGCGCAGTCGATTTCGCGCTGGCCTGGCTGCCCGAGGGTGAATTGACGCAGGAATCCTACGTCAACCTGATCCCGACGGTACAAGGTGGCACCCACGTCAACGGCCTGCGCTCCGGGCTAACCTCCGCGCTGCGCGAGTTCTGCGAGATCCGCAACCTGCTGCCGCGCGGCGTCAAGCTCGCTCCCGAAGACGTCTGGGATCGCCTGAGTTTCGTGCTCAGCGTGAAGATGCAGGATCCGCAATTCTCCGGCCAGACCAAGGAACGTCTGTCCTCGCGCGATGCCGTCGGCTTTGTCGAGAACGCCGTACATGACGGATTTTCCCTGTTCCTCAACCAGCACGTGGAACTCGGCGAGAAGATCGCGGCCATCGCCATCGAGCGCGCGACATTGCGCCTCAAGGCCGAAAAGCAGATCGTGCGCAAGAAGATCACGCAGGGTCCGGCCCTGCCCGGCAAGCTCGCCGATTGCGCATCGAGCGACCTTTCGCGAACCGAACTGTTCCTGGTCGAGGGCGATTCGGCCGGCGGCAGCGCCAAGCAGGCGCGCGACAAGGACTATCAGGCGATCCTGCCGCTGCGCGGCAAGATCCTGAACACCTGGGAAGTGGATTCGGGCCAGGTGCTTGCTTCAGAAGAAGTCCACAACCTCGCGATCGCCATTGGCTGCGATCCGGGGCGCGACGATATTTCCGGCCTGCGCTACGGCAAGGTGATCGTTCTGGCCGATGCCGATTCGGACGGCCTGCACATCGCGACGTTGTTGTCCGCGCTGTTCCTCAAGCATTTTCCCAAACTCGTCCGCGAAGGCCATGTCTTCGTCGCCATGCCGCCACTGTTCCGCGTCGACGTCGGCAAACAGGTGTTCTATTGCCTTGACGAAGCCGAGCGCGACGCGATGCTGCAGAAGATCGAGCGCGAGAAGATGAAAGGCGCCGTCCACGTGACTCGTTTCAAGGGCCTTGGCGAAATGAACCCGCCGCAACTGCGCGAATCCACCATCCATCCCGACACGCGCCGTCTGGTGCAACTCACCATCCAACCTGACGACGGCACCGCGCCGCTGATGGACATGCTGCTGTCGAAGAAGCGCGCCGCCGACCGCAAGGAATGGCTGGAGACGAAGGGGGATCTGGCGTCGCTAGCTGTTTGACAAAGCCGCCACCAGCAACCGCCGAATCGCCGCCTGCACCTGCAGCGCTTTCGTTTCGTCGTAGGCGAACGAATCCTCGTCCATGTAATTGCACTGCGCCAGCTCAAGCTGGATCGCATCCACGCCATTCGCCGGATCGCCGTAATGGCGCGTGATGTAGCCGCCCTTGAAGCGGCCATTGACGACGAAAGTATATTTTCTCTGCTCTTCGAGCACACCGGCGAGACGACGTTGCAAATCCGGTGAGCAACTCGCGCCATTCGCGGTGCCGAGATTGAAATCCGGAAGGTGGCCCTCGAACAGGAACGGCACGACACTGCGGATGGAATGTCCTTCCCATAACACCACGCGACTGTGCGCCGCTTTTATTCTTGCGATTTCTGCGGCGAGCGCATGATGGTACGGCCGCCAATATTTTTCGACGCGCTGTGCGATCTCGCCGGGCGTCGGTTCCTGCTCCGGCCGATAAATCTTTTCGCCTGAAAATTGGACGATCGGACACAGGCCCGTCGTGTTTTGCCCCGGATACAGCGAAACATCGTCGGACGGACGGTTCAGATCGACCACGTAGCGCGAATACTTCGGCACGATGATCGACGCGCCGAGCTCGCGCGCGAACGCGTACAGGCGCGAGACGTGCCAATCGGTATCCGGTACGCGCTGCGCGGCCGGCGTCATGCGCGTGGCAATGGCGTCCTGAACTGCTGTGCCGTCGTGCGGCAGCGAAACAAAGAGCGGTGCAGTGCCGCGATGCAGAGTGAAAATGTCCATGCCCTTCAGATGTTGAAGCGTGCCGGAGAGAAAGGCGCCAGATCCAACGACGGCGACGCGCCGTTCACCAGTTCCGCGATCAGCCTTCCGGTAATCGCAGACATGGTGATGCCGAGCATGCCGTGGCCGGTGGCCAGCACGAGATTCTTCAGCGACGCGGTGCGACCCAGGATCGGCAGATCGTCGTACGTCATCGGCCGCCAGCCGTACCATTCCTCGACAACGCACGGCCCTTCCGGTTCGATCAGGTATTCGGCGGCGCCGCGCTTGAGCGCATCCAGGCGCGTGCGGTTGAGCGAATCGTCGTAGCCGGAAAATTCCATTGTGCTGCCAAGACGGTAACCGGAATCCCACGCGGTCACGCACACGGCGCGTTCCTTGAGCGAAAGCGGAATGCGCGGATAGCGCGCTGGCCGCGTGTAGGTGATCGAATAACCCTTGCCGGGCTGGATCGGAATGCGCAGATCGAGCTGGCGCGCGAGTTGCGGCGACCAGGCGCCGAGCGCGAACACGATCTCGCGCCCGGTAAATTCGCCGCAATCGGTGACGACCGATTCGACCCGGTCGCCCGCCGTGCGGAATCCGCTGATCGTGGTTGACTCACGAATTTCTCCACCCGATGCGACGATCGCACGCACGAGTTCTGCGCAATAGCGCTCCGGACGCAATTGCGCGTCGCCGGGATGGAAATGTCCGCCGACGATGCTGTCGTTCAGGGCCGGCTCGCGCAAGCGGCAGGCGGCGCCGTCCAGCGTTTCCACGGCAATTCCGAATTCCGCGGCCGATTGAACCGATGCCTGCGATTTTTCGAATGCGCGGGCGTCGCGGTAGACGTTCATCGTGCCCGCGGCATGGAATTCGCAATCGAGATTCTCGCCACGGACCAATTCCTCGAGTTCGCTGCGCGCGCGCAGCAGGAGCGGCGTCTTGATCGAAGTGACACGCCGGCATTCGCGGGCATTGCAGCGCCGCGCGAATTGCAGCAGCCATTCGAACAGGGCGAAATCCGCCCGTGGCGCGATACGCAGCGGCGCATCCTTTTTCAACATCCAGCGCAGGCCATCGGCCAGCACGCCCGGTGCGGCCAACGGCACTGCGTGGCTCGGCGTAATCGTGCCGCAGTTCCCGTGCGAAGTCGCGCCGCCGGCGCGGCCACGCTCGATCACGGTCACGCTGCGCCCGGCGCGTAACAGATACAACGCGCAGGCCAGGCCAACGGCGCCGCCACCAAGAATCAATACGTCGGATTGGCGCCGGTTCATCGCGCGCGTGCTCCGTCGAAAGCTGACGCAATGTGCCGGGCGCAACGGCGTGTGGAATACGCGGCGCCCGAAAATCGATCCGGGCCTGGAGCAAAAAACCGCTCTACCAAGCCATTTCGCGAGAGGTGCCGGACCATTGGCACCGAATCTGCATATCCCCATCCGCCGGCAGCTGCCGGCCATGAAGGCAGAACCCGGTCATGCCCGCACCCAACACCGAAATGCTGCTTGCCTTGCGCAATCCGAAGTCCGGATGGCTCGCGACCATGATCTGCGCGCTGGAAGAAGCGCTGAAGGACGTGGATTTCAGCGAGCACCATCGCGCCATGGTCAAGCAACTGCTGGAACAGGGCGCGGTTTCCGTGGCCGTATCCGAGGCCGCCGAGGAACGCCTCGCCCGCTTCGAAGCGAGCGTTGCGGAAACCCAGGCCGGTTTGGCCGCTTCCGTCACCGCTCCACTGATGGCGACGACCGCGTCGCCGGCGCATCCGAAGCTGACGCTGGTGAGCAACGCCGCGTAGCCCATTACGAAATCGCAAGGGGAGTCCGGAAGGGCCCGATGCAAATCGGGCCCTTCCTCTTTTCCGAAGCCGTGTATCAGTGATGCCCGCCCGGCCCATGCGCATGCCCGTGGGCGATTTCTTCTTCGGTGGCGTCTCGTATGTCAGTGATCTCGACCGCGAAGCGCAGGGTCTTGCCGGCCAGTGGATGGTTCAGGTCGACATCGACGACGCTGGAACCGACTTTCAACACGGTGACCGAGCGCGGGCCGTCGCGCGTGCTCAACGCCGTGGCCATGCCGGGTTTCAGATGCTCGCCGTCGCGGAAATACTTCTTCGGCACGCGTTGGACGAAATCGTCGCGACGTTTGCCGTAAGCCTGCTCCGGCTCGATCGTCACATCGAAGGTATCGCCCGCGGCGCGGCCGGCAATGGCCTGTTCTAGACCCGGAATGATGTTGCCATGGCCGAACAGGAAGGCCATCGGCGCACGTCCGCGCGACGTTTCAACCTCAACACCTTGATCATCGTTGTCGCGAACTTCGCTGACGCGGTAATGGAAGCTGACGACTTTGTCATTTTCGGCTTGCATGGCTGCCCTCGCGAACGCCGCATCCTAACCGTTTTGTGTTGATGACGCATGCGCGGCGTTGACAAGCGCGCCTCGTTTGGCCGAGTGTGCGGGCATGCGCATACGGAAATTCTTCATCTGCTGCCTCATCGCGGGCGTGGCGGCCGGCATGTCCGGATGCGGCAGCCGCGCCGTGAAACCCGTGCCGCCCGCGGCCTATCCGACCAGGACGCATCGCGCGAATCCGAACGACATTCTGTTCCGCGCCATCGGCCTCATCGGCACGCCCTACCGTTACGGCGGCAACACGCCGCGCGGAGGATTCGATTGCAGTGGCCTTGTCGACTACGTATTCCGCGATGTAGCCGGCATCGACCTGCCGCGTACGGCTGAGGAAATCAGCCGCGTCGACGCGCCGCAGATTGCGCGCAAGCAGTTGGAATCCGGCGATCTCGTGTTCTTCCACACCGATGGCCGCCGCGTCAGCCATGTCGGCATCTATGTCGGCAAGGGCCGCTTCGTGCACGCGCCGAACGAGGGCGGAACGGTGCGCCTGGACTATCTCGACGCGCCTTACTGGCGCGAGCACTACAGCGGCGCCAAGCGCGTTTTGAACTAGACGCTGCTGCTATCTGGGCGGCGCGACGCGCAAATTGTCGAGCAATGGCGTCTCCGGACGCTGTATGACCAGCATGTCGTTGCCGGCAACGTGATGGCAGCCGGTGCAGGCAACCGACAATCCATCGAAGGCCTTCTCGAATGCAGCCTTGTTCTTGCTATCGACCGCCTTGCGCAGGTCGGCGATCGGGCCGCGCGTCATGGCCGGCATCACGTCGGCCAGACGCAGCGGCTGCAGGTTGGCGTCGTCGGCGTTGTATTTGGCAACCGCGTCAAGCGCTTCCTTGAGTTCCTGCACTTCATACGTGGCGAGGTTCCAGTTTTCCGCCTCGCCGGCGAACCACAACCGCGCATGGCGAATCTGCAGGATCAGCATCTGCTCGCCCAGTTCCGGGCGATAGCCGGATTTCTTCAGCTCGTCCAGTTGCCGGCGCAGTGCCTGGATTTCAGCCCGGTCGCCGGCGGCAGGTGCCGCAGCCACCACCGTCGCGCATGGGAACAACAACAAAGCAAGTATCGTCAACGCCGTCTTTTTCACCTTCCACCTCCGTTCAAGTCTGCCCGTAGCGCAGCCATATCTCTGCCTCGCGCTCGCTGCCGAAAACCCGCAGCAGAAAACCCGCTTCGCGCATGGCCAGCTCGCCGAATTCGGAAAAACGCACATGCTCGCTCACCGGTTCGTGGAAAGCGATGCGAACGTGCTCCAGTCCGCTGCCCAGCAGATTTTCGGCCAGGCGCCGGAACTCGTCCGGCGTCGCCGGCTCGCCGCGCAGGCCGTCGCGCACGAGCACACGCCGGGCGCCGCGGCGGCGGCATTCCTCGGCGATCCGCTGCCAATAGGCCGTGGTGATGGCGAGGGAATCCTCCGGTCCTTGCACATCCGCGTACAGATAGTCGATCCGATCCTCGAACCGCAAACGCCAGGAATGATCGGGACCGTTCCCGGAATCTTCGGTAGTCATCGCGAACCAGTGTGAGCGAAGGGACTGCGCGGATGCCGGCAGCCCCCGAGCGCAGATTGCCGATCGCGGCGCGGATTCTAACGCAAGCGCGCATTCAATTTTGAGTGCCGCGGCCGGAGCCATGGCGATGCGTCATTTCCTCGCGGAATTCGGCCAGCTCGCGCAACACGGCTTCGATGTTGACCTCGTTCTTCATGTTGACGTTGTAATCGGTTTCGGCGCGCGCGCGGTCCTTGAGCGCCTGCCGGTTCTGGCTCATTACGATCAGCGGACCCTGCAGGCTGACCAGAATACCGAGCGCCAGATTGAAGAACTGGTAAGGATACGGATCCGGCGGATTGCCCATCATCTCGCTGTTGCCGATGCACCAGGCCGCTGTGAGTGCGACCAGGAAGATGATGAATTTCCAGCTGCCGTTGAGCTCGGCGACCTTGTCGGCGAGACGATCGCTCCAGGAAAGATGTTTTTCGAATTCTGCATCGACATTCACCGCGGCGCGCGCGGACAGCAGCATGTTGGTCTCGCGCAGCCTGCCACTGATGGTACGCAGGATCGCCAGCGCCGCGCGCGGCCGCTGTTCCAGGTAATCGCCGAGCGTGCGGTGCGCGAGTTCCAGCAGCACGCAATCGGTCGTCGCCAGCGCGCTGGCGCTGCGCGGTTTTTCGTCGAACACGGCCAGCTCGCCGAAGAACTGGCCGCGGCTCAAATCCTCCAGCGAAATGCGATGCGAATCCTCGCCGGGCAGGAAAATGTTCACGTCGCCGCTGACGACGATGTACATGGCGTCGCCGGGGTCGCCCTGCGCGAAGATCTGCGTGCCGGCGGCAAAACGGCGCTCGCGCAGGTAGTTCGCCGCCAGCGCCTTCAGATCGTCGTCGTCCAGCGTATCGAACAGCGGAATCGAACGCAGCAGTTGGGTGGTTTCCATCGGTATCGTCCTGCCTCAATCGAATGTCTTGCCGCGCGCTTCCGGGCCGAACCACGTCACCGACGCCAGCACAACGGCAACGACAGCGATGAAACTCGCCATCGCGAATGCGAAATCGCCGCCATGTCGGACGGCCAGCCAGGCCAGAAACGGTGACGTCAACGCCGCCAGCAGATTACCGCCCTGATAGGCGAATCCGGGCAAGGTGCCGCGCACGCCGTCCGGCGAGAGCTCGTTCAAATGCACCGGCACGACGCCCCAGGCACCCTGCACCATCACCTGCAGCAGGAATACGCCGATGCCGAGCATCAATACCGAGCCACCGTAGGCCCACAGCGGAATCACCGGCAGCGCCAGCAGTGCCGCGACGACGATCGCGCGACGCCGGCCGATGCGCTCGGACCAGGCGCCGAAAAACAGACCGCCGACGATCGCGCCGAGGTTGAGCACAATGGTCAATTCGCTCAACCTCGCGGTATCGAAATGCAGTTGCTCTTTCAGAAACGTCGGGTACATGTCTTGCGAGCCGTGACTGAACATGTTGAATGCCATCATCAGCACGACAAGATACGCGAACAGCTTCCAATGCCCGCGCATGGATTCGAAGAAATTCGTCTTCCCAGCACCGTCAATCGCGCTCGCCGCCCACACCGGCGATTCGGGCACGCGGCGACGGATATACAACACCAGCAACGCGGGCAGAATCCCGAGCGCAAATATGCCGCGCCAGCCAATGTGGTCAAAAGCCAGCCAGTAGACCAGCGCACCGACCAGATAACCTGCCGGATAGCCTTGTTGCAGCAGCCCGGAGACAAGGCCCCGCGACTTGGCCGGAATCGATTCCATCGTCAGCGAGGCGCCGATGCCCCACTCGCCGCCCATGGCGATGCCGAACAAGGTGCGCACGATCAGCAGAACCACCAGCGACGGCGCCAACGCGGAAGCTGCTTCGAACACCGCGAACAGGATCACATCCAGCATCAGGATCGGGCGCCGCCCGAAACGATCCGCGAGCCGGCCGAAAATCAGGGCGCCCAGCGGTCGCATCGCCAGAGTGAGCGTGGTCGAGAAAGCGACTTCGGCCAGGCTCGCGCCGAAATCGCGCGCCACCTCGGGAATCACGAACACCAGCAGGAAATAGTCGAATGCATCCAGCATCCAGCCGAGGAAACTGGCCGCCACGACGTGGCGCTGTTCGGTATTCAGTTCGCGCAACGCGGACAGCAGGCGCATCCTCGTTCCCTCGCCGGGCAACAGCCTGCGAGGCTAGGCGCAACCTGAATCAGCGTCAATGCCGAATGTGCATTCGCACAAACATGCTGGTATACTTGCACCCGATTCATCGCGTCGCCCTCCGTTTTTCCCTTCTTGCCAATGCGTCGAGCAGCACTCGATCGCACGGCTGCACCACTCGGGTTCGACGTTTATCCGACACCTCAAACGTGATCGGTTTTCTGCCTGTAGCGCGGTTCATCGGGAACGCTCTGGCCCACTTGGGATGTTTGCAAGACTGGGCTTCCTGCCGCAGCTTGCAAACAAGCGGTCGCGGCAAAGCCGCGCCACGCTTGTCGAATCGGCATTGAAAACGCCGATTCGTCGGCACATCCCTGTGCCGCTGACCAGGAGTTCTCGAAAATGAGTTTTGACACCCTCGGGCTTGCGCCCGCGTTGCTGCGCGCGCTTGCCGAACAAGGCTACACCGCACCCACGTCGATCCAATCCGCCGCGATTCCGGTCGCGTTGTCGGGCCGCGACCTGCTCGCCGGCGCGCAAACCGGCACCGGCAAGACCGCCGCATTTGCCCTGCCCCTGCTGCAGCGTCTGTTCGTGGGCAACACTTCCTCCGCGCCTGCCAACAACAAGCGCAAACCGCGTGCGCTGATCCTCACCCCCACACGCGAACTCGCCGCGCAGGTGCACGACAGTCTGCGCGGCTACGCCAAACACGTGCGCATGGCCAGCACCACGATTTTCGGCGGCATGAGCATGGGCCCGCAGATCGACGCACTGCGTCGTGGCGTCGACGTGCTCGTCGCCACGCCCGGCCGCCTGATCGATCACATGGAACGGCGAACGGTGGATTTGTCCGGCATCGAGATCCTCGTGCTCGACGAAGCCGACCGCATGCTCGACATGGGTTTCCTGCCGTCGATCAAGCGCATCCTCAGCACCCTGCCGAAGCAGCGCCAGACGTTGTTGTTCTCGGCCACGTTCGCCGACGAGATCAAGAAGATCGCCGCGCAATTCATGCGCGACCCGGCCGAGGTGCAGGTCGCCGCGCGCAACAGCGTCGTTGCAACAATCACGCATCGCGTGCATCCGGTCGAGTCCGCGCGCAAGCGTGAGCTGCTGCTGCATCTGCTCAGCCAGGACAGTCGCCGCCAGACGCTGGTGTTCAGCCGCACCAAGCACGGCGCGAACAAGCTCGCCGACTTTCTCGAAAAATACGGATTGAAAACCGCCGCGATCCACGGCAACAAGAGTCAAGGCGCGCGCACCAAGGCACTCAAGGAATTCAAGAACGGC
>JAGWXP010000080.1 GCA_018969845.1 Lysobacteraceae bacterium
AGCATCACACCGTCCACTTGCTGCAATTGGGATTTTGCCGTTTCCGCATCGACGATGCCGCCATTGATGACAACGGTCAATCGCGAAAATTCCTGCTTCAGCCGATACACGCGCGGATAGTTCAGCGGCGGGATCTCGCGGTTCTCCTTCGGGCTCAAGCCGTGCAGCCATGCCTTGCGCGCGTGCACGATCAGCACTTCAAGTCCTGCGCCGATCAGGGTTTCGGTGAAACGGTGCAAATCCGCGTAATCGTCCTGCTCGTCCACGCCGATGCGGCATTTCACGGTCACAGGGATAGCCACCGCCACGCGCATCGCCGCGACGCAATCGGCGACCAGCGCCGGCTCGCGCATCAAGCAGGCGCCGAAACGGCCGGATTGCACGCGATCCGACGGGCAACCGACATTGAGGTTGATCTCGTCGTAGCCGAACTCGGCGCCGATGCGCGCCGCCGCGGCGAGTTCGGCCGGTTCGTGGCCGCCGAGTTGCAAGGCGAGCGGATGCTCGGACGCATCGAAGCCGAGCAGGCGCCGACGATCGCCGCGCACGATGGCGTGCGCGTGCACCATCTCGGTATACAAACGCGCCTGCGGCGCGAGCAGGCGATGGAACGCGCGACAGTGCGTGTCGGTCCAATCCATCATGGGCGCGACACACAAAAGGTGCCCTGTGTCCGACCTGGTGTTTTGCGCAAATTCAATCACTTACGTATCCCGATGGTTCCCGCCTGATCCCGCAAAAACCCCCAAATTCCCGACGTTTTTGTACCCATTACGTACCAATTAGGGTGGTACGCATGATCACGTACCAAAATCGCAGGGGAAAAGTACGCGCTATTGTGAGGCGCACGGGCGTCGGTTCCAAGTCGAAAACATTCCCGACGAAGGGTCTGGCCAAGACCTGGGCCGCACTGGACATCATTCGCAGGCAGCCGCTCACCAGCAAGTTCATCTTCTCGTTCAAGTCCGATTCAATCGGTAATGCATTCACCCTGCTTTGCCTTTGCGTCGCGGAGACGGACGCACGTGTAAACTGAGATCGTAGCCAATCCCAATGGAGTCCCCATGTACACGCTCTACTACAGTCCCGGCGCCGCCAGCATGTGCGTGCACTTGGCGTTGCTGGAAACCAACGCACCGCATGAACTGATATTGGTCGATCTCGCCGCCGGCCAGCAGCGCGATCCGGCGTATCTCAAACTTAATCCAAACGGCGTGGTGCCCACGCTGCTCATTGGCGGCAAGCCGTTTTACGAAGCGGCCGCCGCCCTGATGACCATTGCAGAACGGCAGCCCGAAGGAAAGCTGGCGCCGCCTGTCGATTCGCTGGCACGTGCAGCGTGGAACCAGTGGATAGTGCATTTGGCGAATACTCTGCAGCCGGCGTTTCGGTTGTGGTTCTACCCGCAAGACATTGCGGCGGATTCGGCAATCCAGGTCGTGGCCAAGGCTGCTGCGCAGCGCAAGATCGAAGCGGCCTGGGATCGGTTGGAAGCACACTTGGCCGTGAACGGCCCGTACATGCTCGGCGACAAACCGAGCGCCGCCGACCTGATGCTGATCATGCTGATGCGTTGGTCTCGCAACATGCCCAAACCGGTAACGGAGTGGCCGACGCTGGCGGTCTACGCGAGCCTGATGAAATCGCGTCCAAGTTGGAAGCGGTTGTATAAGGTCGAAGGCCTGACCGAATGGAGCTAGGAGGGTCCTTGAATCGGAGTCCAGAAGGCGGCCATTCGCGAGAGTCTCATTGGGGTCGGTTTCACCCCGGTTCAACTTGCGTGTAACACTCGAACACAGAACCAAGAACGCACTCTAACGTACCGTACTTTGGTTATTCGGCTAGTGTGGATGCCATCCGAGAGCGGTCACCGCGGCCACCAGCCAGCGCAATTGCACGCTGCTGCGCGTGGCGTAATCGGCGCCGGTATAGCCGAACCAGTCCCAGCAAGCCTTGGGATTGCCAGGCAAGCTCACGCGGGTCTGCGGATAGAGCACGGCAATGTCATAGGCATCAGCCCAGCGGTTGAATCCTGCTTCGCGCACGAAAGCGTCGCCGACGCTGTCGAGGTTCTGCTGGCAGCCATGCAGTGCGACCAGTACGCCGCATCGACGGCCTCTCAGGCAGGCGGATGGCAAGTAGACGACGCCTTGGTCCGCTAGCGACGCATCCTTACCAACTGGCAGTAGCGCATTCTGATTGAAATGGCGCAACTCGCCACTGGCTTCGTTCACCTTGTGCGTTGGCTTGCCGTACAGCGCATGGAACACCGCGCCCGCGCCGTCGAATCCGCATCTGCCTATGAACGGCATGCCGACCTTGTTGCAGTCGATCCCGGCGGCATCGGTCGGGAATGTGTGGGTGAAATCGTGGCTGCCGTCCCACGTTACGCTCAGCGACGACAAGGCCGGTACAGCGGACTTGAGCGCCGCATAGAAGTCGACGCTCGCGTGCGCGACGGATTCGGCGATCACCGGATCCTGCCTGCCGTGCAGGATGTATACTTTTTCGCCGGCGAGCTTTTCGAGCGGACCGATCTCGCCCTTCGCGGCGCGATCCTGGGCAAGCTTGACCAGTGCGGCGGGATCGGGCGCCGGATTGCCCTTCATGCAGGTGGTGACGGCCGTGGCGATGCTGTCCTGTGCGCAATCGTACGGCCCGCCGGCAATCAGCGCCGCACCGCGAAACACTTCGGGATACGCCAGTTGCGCCTGGGTGGCCATGTACGCGCCCGCCGACATGCCGGCCACTGCGACGCGCGCGGGATCGACATGCAATTTCGGCAGCGCGGCGGCGGGGTCTGCCGCGTGTGTGCTCAGCGTGATCAGAAGCGCGGCGATAGGGACGATGCATTTTTTCATGGCAACACCTTGATCAGTCGATCCAGTCGCGCGCGATACGGCGGGAAGCAAGATACAACAGCGCGGCGGCGATCGCGTAGAAACCCAGACCGTACAAGAATGCGTACTTGATCGAGTCCTCGCCATGGGCCGCTTTGAGCAGGTCGGACACGGCGCCGAAAAAATACGGCCCGATGCCAAGACCGACCAGATTGTTGATGAGCAGGAACAGCGCCGACATCGTGCTGCGCGAAGAAGCCGGAGCCAGATGTTGTACGGCGGTGAGTACCGGGCCCAGCCAGACGAGCGCGAGGGCGTATGGCAACAGCAGCAATGCGAACGTCTGTAACGGCGTCATCGCCTCGATCGCAAACACATACAGCGGCGCCGCCGCGAGAAAGGCCGCCGCGGGAATCAGCGCATAGGCGCGCTTGCTGCGAGTGCCGAGGCTGTCGGCCAGCCAACCACCCGCCGCCATGCCGGCAATGCCGCCGATAAAAAGCACCGCCGCGAGCAGTTCCGAGCGTGCGACGATCCCCATGTGCAGCGTGCGCGCGAGAAACGTCGGCAACCAGTACATCAGGCCATAGGCGACCAGCGAGGAACAGCCCGATCCGAACGCAAGCAACCAGAACGTCGGCTTGTGCAGGGCGAGTTGTGCGACCGCGGCGAGGCCGAGCTGCGACACTGCCTTCGCCTCGCGCGGCGGATCGCGCACCCCCCACAGGAAAGCCGGCGTGAGCAGCACGCCGAACGCGCCGATTGCAATGAACGCAAAACGCCAATCCACCGCCTTCGCGACGAGGCCGCCGAACAAGACTCCCAACGCGCTGCCAATCGGAATGCCGAACGAGTACGCGGCCAGCGCCCGCGCGCGCGAACGTGGCGGGAACCAGTCCGCGATCAGGCTGTACGCCGGAGCGACCCCGCCGGCTTCGCCGACGCCCACGCCCATGCGCGCGAGGAACAGCACGGCGAAACTGCCCGCCATGCCGCACAGCGCCGTGAAACCAGACCACAGGAACAGCCCCACGGCAATGATCCACCCGCGCGAGAAACGGTCCGCGAGCCAGGCGAACGGAATCGCGAGCACCGAATAGAACAGCGCGAACGCGAAGCCGCCGAGCAGGCCCAGATCAGTGTCCGACAGATGCAGGTCGGCAGCGATCGGCTCCTTGAGAATGGCAAGAATCTGCCGGTCGACGAAGTTCAGCGTGTAGACGACGATCAGCAGCCCCAGCGCGAAGCGCGGTGCGCGGACGTGCGGCCGTCTCGATGATTGCAGCGCTGCACCGTCCTGCATCTGTTCGTCCCGGATGCCCGGCGACCGCCCCGACACGGTCGCCGGGCATCGTGATCAGAACGCGTAGCGGGCGCTGGCGTAGACCAGCCGCGGGGCGCCGTAGAATCCGGTCAACACGCCGAGCACGGGAATCGCATAACCATCGGTGCGGTACGACTTGTTGGTGAGATTGCTGCCATGCAGGCCGAAGCTCCAGTGCGCGTCCTTGTTCCAGATCAGGCTTGCGCCAAGCAGGCCGTAGGGACCCTGCGCCAGCGCCTTGGTCAGATCCGTCGTCGGATAGACCTTGGTCTGATACGTGTAACCAACGCGCGCGTGGACGCTGCCGCCGAAGTCCACCGGCGCGGCATACTCCAGGTTCACGCCAGCCTGCCCGTTCGGCGCTTCGCTGAATCGTTCCTTGTCGGCGATGTTGATGCCGTAGCTGAAGTATTGATCGTACTGCGTATGCAGTCCGGCGATGTTGCCGGTGACCGACCAATGATCGGCCGGATGCCAGGCGAATTCGGCCTCGATGCCGTAGGCGTGCGCCTTGCCGGCGTTGGCGACGTCGCCGAAGAATCCGGAAGTACCGTCCGGCAGCGTGTACGAGGTGAAAACCGAAAGCTGGATGTTGCGATAGCGGGTGTAGAACACGTCCGCATTCAACGAGAAGCGACCGTCGTCGAAACTCGACTTGCTGCCGAACTCGGCCGTGTCGAGCACCTCGTCGGCGATCGGGTGATCCGATTGAGGAACCGCCGCGGTGTTGGCGCGGATGTTGTAGCCGCCGGACTTGAAGCCGCGCGCGAGCGAGCCGTACAGGTTCGTGTCATCCGAAAGCGCATACATCAGCGAGACACGCGGTGACAGGTTGGACGAATTGAGCGATTTGTCGAAATTGGCGCTGGTCGCCTTTGGCGTGGTGAACGTGCCGTCGGTGGTCGAATAGTTGTCGACCACCGCGTGCTTGCGCTCGTCGGTGAAGCGCGCGCCGACCGACAAATTCCATTTGTCAGCCAGCTTGAATGTCCAGTCGGTGTAGCCGGCGCAACTGCGCGTATCGACGTTGCCGCCGGTAACGCCGAAGAGGACATTGAAGAAATTGTTGTGGATGTTGCCGCCGGCACCGCCGTCGAAATAATACAGGCCGACGACGCCGCTGTTGCCGTTGTCGCCCTGGTAAGTGGCCTGGAATTCCTGTGTGGTCTGATGGTCGTGGTAATAGGCCGTCACGTCGGCGATTGGCAATGGCGTGGTATCGAAATCGATGTTGGTCAGCGTATTCGACTGTCGATGCGAGGTGATCGACTTGAACGTCCATTTGTCGTTGAAGTAATAGCTCATGGTCAGCGCCTCGCCGACCATGTGCGTGGGATTGACGCTCGGCATGCCGCTGCGCACGTCGTAATCGCTGTCCAGGGGCGGATACGGTGGCGTGTACTTGTTCGGCGCGAGCATGCGCGCGCCGCGCGGGTTGGAATTGTCGTGCGAGGTGTCGGCGCTGAACTGTAAATCGAACGGCACGTCCTTCGGGAAGAATCCCAGCGATACGCGACCGGCGTTGGTGTTCTGGTTGCTGACCGAATCGCCGGTGTTGAGATTCTTCCCGAAACCGTCGTGGTGCAACGAAGCATAAGCGACGCGTCCGCGCCAAACGCCGTCGTCAGTCGCGCCGCCCAGACCAGCCTTGAGGTTGCCCTGGCCTTCATTGCCAGCGTCGACTTCGGCGTAGCCTTCGCTTTGTGTCGGCAACGGCTTGGACACGTATTTGATCGCGCCGCCGATCGTGTTCTTGCCGTACAGCGTACCTTGCGGGCCGCGCAGCACCTCGATGCGCTGGATGTCGAACACGTCGAGCAAAGCACCCTGCGGGCGGGCGATATAGACGTCGTCGAGATAGATGCCGACACCGGGATCCGAACCCCAGGTCGGATCGGACTGGCCGATACCACGGATGTAAGCGGTGATTGTGGTGTTGCTGGCACGCGCGTCGTGAACGGTGAGGTTCGGCACCTCGCCCTGCAGGTCGCCGAGATTCTGCACATTCAGGCTATCGAGTTCCTGCGCGGAAATCGCCGTCACCGCGATCGGCACGTCCTGCAACAACTCCGAGCGACGCCGTGCGGTCACCGTGACGGTTTCCAACGACGCGGCCGAATCGGTCTTGTTCGTTGTGGCGGCGTCAGTTTTCGCGGCAGCCGTGTCGGCAGCGGGATCGGCATGCGCCGCCGCGCTGGCGAGCAAGGCAGCGGCAATTGCGATTTTCAAAGGCCTGCTGGTCATGGCTGGTTTTCCTGAGGGTAATGCAGCGGCGCTGCGACGTTGTGCAATGCAGATTGATGTTTATTTATTAGTAAATAAACTAACAGTCCGTCATCGAACGCGCACGCCGCAATGCAGCATTACCGTCGAATCAAAATGGAGCCCGAATCAATGCCGCGTGCCGAGTGCGCGCAGGCCAGCCACGCACCATTCGACCAGGCGCGGCTCGATCGCCGCGTAATCGTTGGCGCGGCAGCGCCCGCGCGAGAGCCCCTGGATGCGATCGTTGCGCGAATAGCTCAAGGTCAGTGCCCCGGAAAGGAACTGGTAACCCCAGTACAGATCCTCCTCGCGCGCCTTAGGCAAGACCAGTCGCAACAAGTCGATCAAGCGCTGTACGGCGGGGTCGAAGTACTCTTTCACTGTTCCGCCGCCCCACAACTCGGTGTTGTTGGCCAGGGCGATGAGCGCGGCGAAGTTTTTGAAGCCGCGCCCGCCGTGGAGCAGGCGCTCGAACACCGGATGCAAATACGCGCGCACTACGCCCTCGATGCTCGGCTTGCCGCCGCAGGCCAGCGCGTATTCGTCCAGCGCGCGCGTGCGGGCGGAGTTGATCTCGCCGGCGCGCCGCAGCAGGACCGCTTCGTAAATGCCGTCCTTGTTGGCGAAATGATAGTGCAGCAGCGCGGTGTCGACCCCGGCGGCATCGGCGATGTCGCGAATGCTTACGCCATAGATGCCGTGATGCGAGAACAATTCTTCGGCTGCATCGAGGATGCGCGCCTGGGTCTTGCGGCTACGCGCCGCCTTGCCGGAAGCCACCTGTGCCGCATCCGCCACGCCGCGACGCGGCAAACGTCCGGAGCGTTTCACGGAAGTATTTTTTTTAGCCGCGTTCGGTTTCGGCATGACCTGGACAATCCATCGTGGATGACGCGCTATTCTCACGAAATTCACGATTCGATCAATAAGCGCGATTGCCGCGCCCGGCCATCGCAAATCCGGTAACCCCGGCGTGCTATCAAGGAAAACCATGTTGCACTATGCGGACACCTACTACGCCAGCACCGACGGCCTGCGCCTGTACGCACGCGACTACACTGGCCCGCGAGCCGAAGCGCCCGTGCTGCTCTGCCTGCCCGGCCTGACCCGCAATTCGAAGGATTTCGACGGCCTCGCGGAGCACCTGTCCGCACACTACCGGGTGCTCTGCCCCGACCTGCGCGGACGCGGGCGTTCCGCGCGCGATCCGGACCACGACCACTATCGCCCCGACGTCTACGCTGGCGATATCTTCGGTCTGCTCGACGCGCTCGGCATCGGTGCGTTCGGCGTGATCGGCACCTCGCTGGGCGCATTGATGGCAATTGGAATGAACGCACTGGCGCCGCTGCGTGTGACCCGCGTGGTGCTGAACGATGCCGGCCCTGAACTTGATCCGCGCGGTCTCGCACGAATAGCTGCCTATGTCGGCAAGCCGGCCACATCGATGTCGAGCTGGGCCGAGGCCGCGCAGCGCATGGCTGAAAACTACGGTGCCTGCTATCCCGACTTCACGCCTGCGGACTGGGTCGCCTACGCGCGCGTGAGTTGTTATCGTGACGTCGACGGCATCGTCCGCTTCGACTACGACCCGGGCATTGCGCGCGGCCTTGCCAACGGTTCGGCCACGCCCGACCTGTGGCCCGTGTTCGACTTGCTCGCCGGCAAGCCCGCGCTGGTCCTGCGCGGCGAGATTTCCGACTTGCTGGCTGAGGCGACCGTCGCGAAGATGTGCGCCAGGTTGCCGAACCTGCGCGCGGCGACGATCCCGACGCATGGCCATGCACCAACTTTGGACGAGCCTGCGGCGCGTGCTGCGATCGATGAATTCCTGCGCGCAACCGACGCTCCCGCAGACCGCGTTTGACCCGGAACGCCAAGAGAGTTCTTGACCGCCATGTCCGGCAGCCCACTGGCTGTCCGTCTTATACTGCAGACATGGACTCCACGACAACGAACGACCCGCGCGTCTACATGGCAGCGGAGAGAACCTTCCTCGCCTGGGTGCGAACGGGCGTGGCGCTGATGGGCTTCGGCTTCGTGGTCGCGCGATTCGGCTTGTTTCTGCAAGTACTCACCGCAGAAGCGGCTCCGGTAACGCAGCCGCGGCACGCGCTTTCGCTTCCGATCGGGGTCACGCTGGTCGTGCTCGGAATTGTTGTCACCATTGCCGCGGCGCTTCGCCATGCGCACTATGTCCGCGCTCTTCACATCGGCGCCTTCACGTCGCGCCCCCACTCGCGGCTCCCGGTCATCATTTCCGCGGCCCTCGCACTGGTCGGCGTCAGCATGGCGGTGTATCTGGCGCTGCTCTGATCCGATCTCAGCGCAAGGTTGCCAGCCACAGCGAAATACCGCCGAGTCCCGCGCCGATTACGATCGCCGCCAGGACATCGCTCGGATAATGCAGGCCGAGCACGACTCGCGATGCGGCGATCAACGCGCAGAGCGCGAACAGCAACGGGGCCAGTGCCGGGAAATAGGCAATCGCGACGATACTGAAGCTGACCGCATGCAAGGTGTGGCCAGAAGGAAAACTGAACTCGTCCAGCGGCGGAACGTGTGCGACCACCCCGTCGCAACTGCGGAACGGGCGCGGCCGACGGGCCCAGCGCTTCAGGCACCGGTACAATGCCAGTGCTGCTGCACCCGTCGCGAGCATGTGCGCAGCGGCCAGTGCACCGCGCATTCCGCCGCAGGCGGCAAGAATCAGCATCAGCACATACCAGACGGCGCCATCGCCAATCCGGCTGACGGCGCCGAAGAAACCGCCAATCGTGCGCTGAGCACCCCAGCGATTGGCCATCAGGCACAGATGCTGGTCAAACGCCGGCAACGGCGACGGGCTGATCATGGCGTTTGTCCGCGGCCAGGCGCATGAGCCGGGATTCGAAATCTGCCGCGACCGAATCCGGCGAAAGCGTCTCGACCCGCAGGCGCGCATTGTGGCCCATCGTGCCGCGCAGCACCGGATCGACTGCGATCGCGTACGCGGCGCTGGTGAAGCCGCGCGCATCGTCCGCACGCACGCGCATTCCGCCGATGCCGTCAGCCAGAAATTCGTGCGCCGCGCCGCGGTCGAAGGCGACGACCGCGAGTCCGCTGGCCATTGCCTCCAGCGTCACGTTGCCGAACGTCTCGGTCAGGCTCGGAAACAGGAACAAATCGGCGCTGGCGTAATGCCGGGCCAGATCCTCGCCCGTGCGCATGCCGGCGAAAATGAAATCCGGATGTGCCGCCGCCAGCTCGGCCCGTACGGGACCATCGCCGACCCAGACGAAACGCGCTTGCGGCACGCGTGCCTGCAAGGTCCGGAATGCGCGCACGGCCAGTTCAAGATTCTTTTCCGGTGCGATGCGGCCGACGTAGAGCACCACCGGCGTGTCGCCGTCCACACCCCACGCGGAGCGCAGTTGCAGGTCGCGTCGCCGGGGATGGAACAGCGCCGTGTCCACCGCCCGTTGCATCACGCAAACATTGCCGATGCCGAGGTTGACGAGTTCCTGCGCCAGTGTGCGGGTCGGCACCAGCGTCGCTGCCGCGCGTCCGTGAAACCGGCGCAGATACGATCGCACCAAGGGCGCTGCCCAAGCAACGCCGTAATGCGCGGCATAGTGGTCGAAGCGCGTATGGAAACCGGTGCACACAGGAATGCCGAACTGCCGCGCCACGCCCAATGCCGACCAGCCGAGCGGTCCTTCGGTGGCGATGTAAATGACGTCAGGAGGGGTCATGCGCCAGGCGCGGCGCAGTTGCGTTCCCGCCGGCAGCCCCACGCGCAGTCCCGGATAACGCGGCAGTGCGATGCCCGGAACGGACAGTGTCACAACCCCGACCTCGGGCACTCGTTCCGGACGTCGCGGCACCACCACCTGCACCGAATGGCCGCGGGCTGCCAGACCGTGCGCAAGATCGCGCACGGTCAAGGCGACGCCGTTGATCTCGGGTGGATAGGTTTCGCTGACGAGGCTGACGCGCATATCCAGATCCGCTGCAAGCGGCTGGAAGTTTCACCCGTCAATGTTGCAGAGGCTTGATGCGCGCGTTACTCGCATATGACGGGATGCAACGCGACGCTCAAACCAATGATGTCAGTGCAGGCGACAGAGCGGGTCCCGGTTCGTTGCTGCGGCCCAATGTTCTTGAGCGTCGGGCGATTCCAAGCCCGATGATTCGCGTTTATTCAGGGGATTTTGCCGCATAACTTCCGCAGCGGCATGCGACGAACTCGGCAACAAATTTCAACGACCTCGTCACTCAGTCGGCATGTGGAAATGTGCTACTCTTGTAACGCTGAGCTTGCCCAGGCGTCGCTAGTCTGTGACCCGATCGCGCGGCATTTGCGTCGTCGTATTGCTCTCTTTCGTTTCCTCCGCATCCAGTTGTCGTCCGAAGCCGGACGACGCGTGACTTTATCTCGGCGGGAGCAAGGCATGGCGACGGCACAATCAATGCCAGTGCAATCGTTCACAGGACCGGTCGTAACGGGACGCTTGCCACCGAACCCGGCCCGCCGGCGATGAGCGATGGCGCCGTGGACATTGAACGCGAAATCAGCGAATTGGGTCATTGCCGACTGCACGGCACGTCCGGCAAGTACTCGGCGATCGGCGAAGCCACGAAATTCGAGGACAGCATGGTCTGCTGGAAACTGGACCCTGCCTACGCCGAATGGTTCTGGCCGCTGATGACGCGAGTTGTCGAACTCGTTCTGCTGGTGCCGAAGAACCTGCTGGAACCCTTGGGCTCGGCCGACTCGCTTTCCCCTCCGCCACCGCCGAGTGAGAAAGCAAAACGCCTGATCCTGAAGATTCCGGAGCGCCCTGCCGATTGCGTACGCGTCTATACCCTGCGCGTACCCGGCAAAGCGGCGCTGGTACA
>JAGWXP010000216.1 GCA_018969845.1 Lysobacteraceae bacterium
CGGCGGTCGCGGCGCGGCGCTTTTCATCGACGCGCCATTCGGGCAGTGTGCGTTGCGTCATTACCGGCGCGGCGGCATGGCCGCGCGCGTGCTTGCTGACCGTTATCTGTGGACCGGCCCCGAACGCACGCGCAGTTTCGCCGAATTCCGCTTGCTGCAATCGTTGCGCGGAAAAGGTCTGCATGTGCCGCAGCCGGTGGCCGCGCGCTACCGCCGCCGTGGCGCGCAGTATCGCGCCGACATCATCACGCGCCGGATTGAACGGGCCGCGACGCTTGCGCAACTGCTGGCGCAAGGCGGGATCGATTCGACGCTCGCGGCGTGCGTCGGCGCGGAAATCGCGCGTTTTCACGCAGCCGGCGCGTACCACGCCGACCTGAACGCGCACAATGTGCTGCAGTCGGACGCAGCGGTATGGCTGATCGATTTCGATCGCGGCGCCTTGCGCGCGCCAGCGCGCGGCTGGCAGCAGGCGAATCTGGAGCGACTCAAGCGTTCGCTGCGCAAGCTCGGCGCGGCGCGCGACGGCGAAGACGCCTTCGAGAGTGGTCTGTGGCAGGCGCTGCTGGCGGCTTACGATAAGGCGCTCGCGACATGAATCTCGCTCTGCATTTTCTCGGCGTCGGCTCCGCGCAGGCGGTGGAACTGGGTTCCTCCGGTGCCGTGCTTGAGCACGAGGGCAAACCGCTGCTGCTGATCGACTGCGGCCCGGAAACATTGACGACGTATCTGGACGCGTACGCCGAACCGCCGCGCGCGGTATATATCACGCACACGCACATGGATCACGTCGCGGGTCTCGAGCGGCTGTTCTACCGCGTGTATTTCGACGCCGCTTTGAAAGGGACGGTGCGCTTGTTCACGCACGCCGCGCTGATTCCACACCTGCAAGCGCGCGTGGCCGATTATCCGCAGGTCGTCGCCGAGGGCGGAGCGAATTTCTGGGACGGTTTTCATCTCGTGCCCTGCTCGCGCGGGTTCTGGCACGAGAACCTGTGGTTCGACGTGTTCGCGACCCGCCATCACGCGCCGCAGACCTCGTTCGGCCTGGCCCTGCGCGGATCGTTCGCCTGGACCGGCGACACCCGGCCGATTCCCGAGGCGCTCACGGAATTCGCACCCGCGCCCGCGGTCATTGCACACGATTGCGCACTGCACGGCAATCCATCGCACACGGGTGTGGACGATTTGACCCGCGAGTACGCAGAGCAGACGCGTGGACGGATGCTGTTGTATCACTACGGCGGCGTGGCCGACGGGCTGACTCTGGCGGCGCGCGGTAATCGCGTTGCGCAACGCGGTGAACGAGTCGCGTTGCCGTCGCCTGTCGCGGAATCCATAGTGAATCCGAGTGGGTTCGCATGAATCGCCCGGCGATCCCGCATCGCCTGGAGCCGGCACGCGACGCTTTGTCTCGGCCCCTGCACGACCTGCGCATTTCGGTGATCGACCGCTGCAACTTCCGCTGTCCGTACTGCATGCCCGAAGATCAGTACGCGCACGATCACGTGTTTCTGCCCAAGGATCAACGCCTGCGCTTCGAGGAAATCGAGCGCATTGCGCGCGCCTTCGTCGCGCTCGGCGTGCGCAAGCTGCGGCTAACCGGCGGCGAGCCCTTGCTGCGGCGCGATCTGCACGAACTGGTGCACCAGCTCGCGCAGATTCCGGGCGTGGACGACATCGCGTTGACCACGAACGGCGTGCTGCTGCCGCGGCTGGCGCAAGCGTTGCGCGAGGCGGGCCTGAAGCGCCTGACCGTTTCGCTGGATAGTCTGGATCCGGATACGTTCCGCCAACTGTCGGGCGGGCGTGGCGAGGTTGCCGACGTGCTCGACGGCATTGCCGCCGCGGAAGCCGCCGGGTTCACGTCGATCAAGCTCAATTGCGTGGTGTTGCGCGGTGTCAACGATCATCAGGTCACGGATCTGGCCGGGCGCTTTCGCGGCACGCCGCATGTTGTACGCTTTATCGAATACATGGACGTGGGCACGGTCAACCGCTGGTGCGCCGACAGCGTTGTGCCGAGCGCGGAATTGCTCGCGCGCATCCAGGCGTGCTGGCCGCTGCGGGTGCTCGAGCCGAATTACCGCGGCGAGGTCGCGCGGCGCTACGCGTACGTCGACGGCGCCGGCGAGATCGGCTT
>JAGWXP010000217.1 GCA_018969845.1 Lysobacteraceae bacterium
GGCACTGGCAAGCGCCGCGAGTACACGTTGCACATCAATTTCGCCCAGTCCCGTCGCCAGCCTGTGTTCGGCGCGTGTCAGCACGTCTTCGTATTCCAGAAACAACGCGGTGGTTAGCAGCGGTATGACAGCGCCGTCAGCGACGAGGCGCAGCAAACGGTTACTCGCGCCACGCCGGCTGCGAAATGCCACGACGATGACATTGGTATCCAAGACGACCCGGTTCACATCGAATAGGATAGCACATCTTATGAGATGTCTGACAGATCAGCGCAATCGCAGCACGCTCGCCTGCGCGTACCAGTCGCCGAGCACGATGCGCTCGGCTTTCCTGCCGTCCACATCAAAATGGTGCGTCGCGGGCCGGTGCGTATGACCATGAATCAGGCGGCGCACGCCGTGGGCGCGCATCGCCGTTTCCACCGCGGCCTGATTCACATCCATGATTTCCGGCTTCGCATTCGCCGTGTGTTTGCGGCTTTCTCCGCGCGCCTGTGCGGCAAAGGCGCGGCGCTCGGCCAGCGGCTTGGACAGGAACGCGCGCTGCCACGCCGGATCGCGCACCAGCGTGCGGAATTTCAGATAAGCCGTATCGTCGGTGCACAACGTATCGCCGTGCATCAGCAGCACCGGTTCGCCGCCGAGTTCGATCACAGCCGGATCGTCGAGCAAGGTCATCTCTGCACGCGCGGCGAAATCCTGCCCGAGCAGAAAATCGCGGTTGCCGTGCATGAAGAACACCGGCACGCCGGTGTCGCGCAGCTTGCGCGTGGCACGCGCCACGCGCGCGTTCAGCGGCGCATCGTCGTCGTCGCCGATGTAGCTTTCGAACAGGTCGCCGAGGATGTACAGCGCCTGCGCTGCACGCGCGTCGCCGGCGAGAAATTCCTCGAACGCGGCGATCAGGCGCGGACGGCTTTCGTCCAGGTGCAGGTCGGAGATGAACAGGGTGGGCACGGTCGGGATGCCGTCAGGATTGGGTCGCGACCCAATTTTCGATTTTCAGACCGGGAACGCGTTTGAATTCGCGCTCGTTGTTGGTAACGAGTATGAGTTGCGCGCTGCGGGCGTGGGCCGCGATCCACAAATCGTTGCTGCCGATGACGCGGCCCGCAGATTCCAGCTCGGCACGGATTTCCCCGTAGGCGCGAGCGCACGCCGCGTCGAGAGCGAGCACTGGCACAAAGCCGGCGAATTCTTCCAGATTCGTCTTGACGATAGCGGCTTGTCGGCTCTTGGCTGCGCCGTATTGAAGTTCACCGAAGGTGACGGCGGAAACGGCGGCATCGCCGGCTTTGAGGCGCTCGAATCGCTTTTGTACTTCGGCGGGCCTGTGCCGGGCGATATAAATGCAGATGTTCGTGTCGAGCAGATAACGCACGACGATTACAGACCCTTGCGCTTTTGCGCAGGATCGTCGCGGCGCCCGTCGGCGAGGAAGTCTTCTGGCATCGCCGCCAGCAGGTCGAATGCACGCGACAAGCCGCGGCCTTTCTCGCGCAGCACGATTTCGTTGCCGCGGCGGAGAACCTCGACTTCCGCCGCGCGAAACCGGAATTGTCGCGGCAAACGCACGGCCTGGCTGTTGCCGGATTTGAATACACGGGTCGTGGTCATTGGTGTGGCTCCGCTGCGTATCTACGCATCAGTATATACGCAGCGAAGCGGCGAGCAAAGCCTACTGCACCACGCTCGCCTTCTCGATCACGATCGGCGTCTTCGGCACGTCGCTGACGAACGGGCCCTGCGGGCCGGTTTCCACGGCCTTGATCTTGTCGACCACGTCCATGCCGGCGATGACCTTGCCGAACACGGCATAGCCCCACGACACCGGGCCGTTGGCGTCGGCGATGTAGTCCAGGCGCTTGTTGTCGACGACGTTGATGAAGAACTCTGCCGCCGCAGAATTCGGATCCGCGGTGCGCGCCATCGCCACCGTGCCGCGCAGGTTGGACAGGCCGTTGTTGGCCTCGTTGCGGATCGGCGCGTGCGTGCGCTTGTGCTGCAGATCCTTGGTCCAGCCGCCGCCCTGGATCATGAAGTTGTTGATGACGCGGTGGAAAATGGTGCCGTCGTAGAAACCTTCCTTGACGTACTGCAGGAAGTTCTCGACGCTTTTCGGTGCCTTGTCCGGATACA
>JAGWXP010000081.1 GCA_018969845.1 Lysobacteraceae bacterium
GCGGCAGCCGTCACAGTGCGCTACCTTGTGCATACCGCGCTGTGGCCGAGTCAGGGGCCGGAAGCCCTATGACGCGGTTGGCCAGAGAGTTGCAGGCGAAAAGGCGCGGATCCTTTTCCTTCAGCGGACTTTCCGATCATGGCCGACAAAATCCCGAACAACTCACCCGCTGCTTCCGGGTTTACCCGGTTCCTTCCCGTCGCGCTGCTTGGCCTGATCGTCGCCGCTTGCGGCGGCAACGCGCCGCCGCCGCCGGCACCGGCGAAACCGGCTGCTCCGGCCGCGACCGCTGCAGCGCCTGCTGCAGGCGCATCGGTGGCCGCGGCGGCTCCGGCTCCCGAAATGACGGTTGATCAATTGTTGAAGGCTGCGAACACGGCGTTCGGCGAGAAACGCTATGTCACGCCACAGGGCAATAACGCGCTGGAATACTACCTGCAGGTGCTGGCCAAGGATCCGAAGAACAACATCGCCGAATCGGCGCTGCGCGAGATGTTCCCGTTCGCGACCGGCGAAGTCGAGCAGGAAATCAATGGTGGCAGTCTGGACGAGGCTTCGCGCGTGATCGACGAGTTGGCGAAATTCGATCCGAGCAACTACACCTTGACCATCCTGCGCGGCAAGCTCGACGCCAAGAAGAAGCAGGCCGAACACGACCAGCAGGTTGCCACCGCGGCGGCGACAGCCGCAGCGGCCAAGGCTGCGGCAGATCAAAAGGCAGCCGCGCAGGCCGCGGCCGCTCCCGCTCCGGAACCCGCGGCCGCGGCTCCACCGAAACCCGCGCCGCCGCCGGTGGAAAAGCCCGTGGCTCCGCCTCCGGTTGCTGCCGCTCCAGCCCCGGTCACCACACCCGCGCAATTGCTCAAGTCGGTGGCGCCCAGCTATCCGCCGGAGGCGTTCCGCTCGCGCCGCCAAGGCTGGGTCGAGGTGCAGTTTACGATCACAACCGACGGCAAGGTAAGCAACGCCAAGGTAACCAACGCCGAACCCTCGCGCGTCTTCGATCAGGCCGCGCTTGAAGCCGTGCGGCGTTGGACATTCAAACCGCGCATGGTCAATGGCAAGCCGGTCGAGGAAGAAGCCACCCGCCGTATCGAGTTCAAGTTGGGGGGCTAATCCCGGAGCAGCGCGTCCCTCACGGCGGCCAGCACGCGCCGCGGTTGCGGCGCCCACGCTTCTACGTGGTTGAGCGCCAGTATCTTCTGCACGGCCGGGGCGTGGGCATGCGCGTTCAGGTGGGTGGCGAGTATGCCGCTGACATCGGCCAGCACGAGCAGCGCCAATCCTGGCGTGTCGTCCGAGTGTGCGGCGGTCTGGAGCAATTGCAGGGCCTCGTTGCGCGCTTGCACCGAACGCAATGGATAACGCAGGCGTTTGCGCAGGCGCCAGTCGCGAAATTCGATGCGATGCACGAGATCGCGGCGGAACAGGGCGTCGAGAATCTCGGCTGACAACGGCGCCATGCCGTGTGCAATCAGGTCAATCGCTTCCGCGACCGTCGCATGGCCCCCGGCCAGCAGATCCATCGCCCGGGTGAGCAGCGGGTGCTTGAGCGGCATTTGCGCGTCCGTGCGCAGGCGCCCATCGTGCAAATGCACGCGTTCGCTCGCGGCCAGGTCAACCAGTATCGATGCGGCCACCAGTTCGCCGGCGTCCTGCGCGCGCCGCGGCCACGTCAGCATTCCTGTGCGCGGGTCGCAGGCGATCAGGAAAAAGTGTTCGGCGATCAGCATCCGGCTACGGCCCGGCTGCCAACTGTTTCTCGCGAGCCGCCACTCTGTGCCGTGCCGGCCGCAGCGATTCCAGCCCGGCCCAATCCACCTCGTGCAGGCCGAGGTAGCGATCCAGCAGCATGGGCATCAGGCCGCCGGGCAGTGCGCATTCGCAGTTCCACAGCATCACCGCGCCGAAGCGGTATTTCGGGAAGAACGCGATCATCGAACGGTAACCCTGCACCGCGCCGGCGTGGTAGATCAGGGTCTGCCCGGCATAATCGTAAACGCGCCAGCCGAGCGCGTACTGGGCGTCGTCCAGGCGCGCGCGCCGCCACGGCGTGGCATGGCGCTCGCTCGGGGTTTCAACCAGCGGCGTGTGCACAGTGGCAAGCAGTTTTTCCGGCAGCACGTCCGGACGTCCGCCCATCTGCGCGATGAGCCAGGCCGTCATGTCCTTGATGCTGGCATTTACCCCGGCCGCGGCCGGCACGTGGTAATACGCTTCCCTGATCGGAATCGGCACCCAGGCACGGCCACGGCGCGCGTGCGGGCGCGCCCAGTCGCGGCTCGCCTCGAGCGCATCGCGGCCATAGGTGGCGTCGTTCATGCCGAGCGGATGGAAGATGCGCTTTTCGACCTCGTGATAGAAGAAATCGCCGCTGACGGCATAGGTGATGTCGCCGATCAGCGCGAATGTGATGTTCTGGTAGCCGTAGCAGTCGCCGACGTCGCAGGTCATCGGCACGTCGCGCAGTTTCTCGACCAGTTCCTCGTAGGGTTCGTCCTGCTCGAGCAGGCGGTCGTAGGTGTTGTGCGGCAGGCCGACGCGCTGGCTCAGGATGTCGCGCACGGTCAGTTTTTCGCTTGCCTCGATGTTCTTCAGCTCGAACGTGGGCAGCACGCCGGCAACGCGCGTATTCCAACTCAGCATGCCCTCATCGACCAGCATGGCCGTCAGCGCGCTGGCAAAGGCCTTGGACAGCGACGCAAGACGGAAGGGCGAGTCCAGCTGTACTTTGAGTCCGCGGCTGGCATCCGCATAACCGATGCCGCGCTGCAGGAGCACCGTATCGTCCTTGACGATGGCGACGGCCATGCCGGAAATCTGTCCGGATTGCTCGATCTGGTCCAGCCAGCCGCCGAATTCCCTGGCGACCGCCTTCGGATTCGTCGACACGTGCACAGCCGAATCGGCGCCTGGATGCAGCCAATGTCCGCGCGCGTCGCGTGCATTGGCCGCGGCCGCATGCAACACGAGCACGAACAACGCCAGCGCCGCCGGCATACGCGAAGAAATCATGCGCTGAAACCCTCGTCCGGAACATCCGCACGGCAGCGGATTCGACCGTGCTATGCTTTTCGCACGGGGCGTCATGGTAACGCCAAACGGGAGCGCGCGTGTTATGAGTTCAATAATCCTGCTTATCGTCATTGCCGTCATCGTGTTCTGGCTGGTCGGCATCTACAACGGCTTGGTCACGGCGCGCAACGGCTACAAGAATGCATTCGCGCAGATCGATGTGCAACTGCAGCGCCGCTACGACCTGATCCCGAACCTGGTCGAGACCGCCAAGGCCTACATGGCGCACGAGCGCCAGACCCTGGAAGCCGTGATCGCGGCGCGTGGCGCCGCGATGGGCGGCCTGGCCGCGGCCAAGGCCAACCCCGGCGATCCGCAGGCGATGCAGCAACTGACCGCAGGCGAGAATCAGTTGACCGGTACGCTCAAGAGCTTGTTCGCGGTGTCCGAGAATTATCCGGACCTGAAAGCCAATCAGAACATGCTGCAATTGTCGGAGGAGCTGACGTCGACCGAAAACAAGGTCTCCTTCGCGCGCCAGGCCTACAACGACGGCGTGATGTACTACAACAACAAGCGCGAGGTGTTCCCGAGTTCGATCATCGCCAACATGTTCAACTTCGCGCCGGCCACGTCGTGGGAAGTGGAATCACCCGAGGCGAAGAAGGCGGTGAAAGTCTCGTTTTCCTGAATCCGATTGACAGTCGGGGATAGCGGCGATGAATTTCTTCGCGCAGCAGGAGCGTGCCCGCGCGCACACCCGGCGCATGCTGATCCTGTTCGTGCTCGCGGTGGCCTGCATCGTCGGCGCGCTCGATTTCGTGCTCTTCCTCGCCTTCGGTTCGTCCGGGCATGGCGTACATCCCGGATTCGGCGCCGTGATGTTCTGGAACAGCGTGCTCGTGGTCGGCATCATCGGCGGCTGCTCGCTGTACAAGATCACCGCGCTGCGCGGTGGCGGCGGCGTCGTCGCGCGTCAACTCGGCGCGACCTTCATCGAGCCGGAAACGACCGACTTTGTGCACCAGCGCCTGCGCAACGTGGTCGAGGAAATCGCCATCGCCTCGGGCGTGCCGGTGCCGGAGATTTACGTGCTTGAAGGCGAGCCTGCGATCAACGCCTTCGCCGCCGGCTATACGCCGGCCGACGCGGCGGTGACGGTGACCCAGGGCTGCCTCGACAAGCTCAACCGCGAGGAATTGCAGGGTGTGATCGCGCACGAATTCAGCCATGTGCTCAATGGCGACATGCGCCTGAACATCCGCCTGATGGGTGTGCTGTTCGGCATCCTCGTGATCGGCATCATCGGCCGCAAGATCGCGGCGAACACCGGGCGCAGCCGCGATTCGGGCTATGCTGTGCTGATCGGCATCGCGATTCTCGCCATCGGCTATATCGGCGTGTTCTTCGGCCGTCTCATCAAGGCGGGTATCTCGCGCCAGCGCGAATATCTGGCCGATGCCTCGGCCGTGCAGTTCACGCGGCAGACGCGCGGCATCTCCGGTGCGTTGAAGAAGATCGGAAGTCTGCCGGACGGCTCCACGCTCGCCAGCGGCGAGACCGAGGAAGTGGCGCACATGCTGTTCGGCGATGGCGTCGGCTATTCGGCGCTGTTCGCGACGCACCCGCCGCTGCATCTGCGCATCAAGGCGATCGATCCGGCGTTCGATCCGGCCGAACTCGATGCCATCGCCAAGGCCTGGACCAATCCCGTGCCGGTGGGCGAATCCGACAGCGCGCAGGCTTCGATCTCGGGATTCGCACCAGCGGCCATTGCCTCGATCATGGCTGCGAGCACACCCGCCGCGGCGCCGGCGATGAAGACCGCCTTGCCGCATGCCGATGCGCAAATCCCGCTGACGCCGAAGGAAGTGGTCACCCAAGTTGCGAAACCCGGCAACGACGACTATCGAACCGCCGGCGCCATCCACACCACCATTTCCGACAAGCTGCGCGCGTTGGCCTACATGGGTACGCGCTGCATGCAGGTGGTGTTCGCGCTGGCCCTCGACACCGATGCGGCCATGCGCGGCAAGCAGCTTGCGTTGCTGGAAAAGCGCTTCGGCACGGACGTGCGTAAAGGTGTTGAGGAGATTGCCGCCGAAACCGATACACTGCATCCGATGCAGCGCCTGCCGCTGGCGCAGATCGCGTTTCCGGCCCTGCGCCGCCAGCCGCGGCCGCTGCTGCAATCGTTTCTGATCGGGCTCAACGAGCTGATCCAGGCCGATGGCGAAGTGCGCCTGGAGGAATATTGCCTCGCCAAACTTGTCGGCGTGCAAGTGATTGATGCGCTGGATCCGTCCAAGGCGCGGCCGACCGGCTCGACGAAACTTTCGTCGTGTATGTTGGAGGTGGCCGACGCGCTGGCTATCGTTGCCGAATACGGCGCCGACAACGAGGCCGATGCCGAACGCGCCTACCTCGTTGGCATGAATGAAACGCTGCCCGGCGACATCGCGCCGTACGCGCAACGCGAGGAGTGGATGGTGGCCCTGGATCGCGCCCTGCCGATCCTCGATGCGCTCACCCCCGCCGGCAAGGAACTGCTGGTGCGCGGCCTGACCGCCGCGATCGGCGCCGACGGCAAGATCAGCGTCACCGAGGCGGAACTCCTGCGCACGATCTGCGCGGCGCTGCACTGCCCGCTGCCGGCGCAGCTCGATCAGGCTGCCTGATTTCCTGAAATCAAATCTGCCGCGCGCTCGGCGATCATGATGGTCGGCGCGTTGGTATTGCCGCCGGGCAGGCACGGCATCACCGAGGCGTCGACCACGCGCAATCCGGCGACGCCGCGCACGCGCAATTCGGAATCAACGACCGCGTTGTCGTCGCCGCCCATGCGGCAGGTGCCAACCGGGTGGTAGATCGTTTCAGCCTTGCGCCGGATGAAGGCGGCGATGTCGGCCTCGGTCGCCGCACCGCTGCCGGGGAAGATTTCCTCGCCGCGGTACGCATCGAACGGCGCGGCGGCGAAGAATTCGCGCGAGTATTTCACGCCTTCGATGAGCATTTTCAGATCGAAACCCTCCGCGTCGCTCAGATAATTCGCGCGGATCGCCGGCTTGATCGCCGGATTGACCGATTGCAGACGGATCGTGCCGCGGCTGCGCGGACGCAGCCCGCAGGCGTGCATCGTGTAGCCGTAACCGGGCAGGCGATGACGGCCGTGGTCGTCGAGCAGTGCCGGCACGAAGTGAAACTGCATGTCGCAACGCGCGTCCGGCGCCAGGCGCGTGCGCACGAAGCCGCCGGCTTCGGCAACGTTCGAGGTGCCTGGCCCGTTGCCGCCCAGGTAATAGCGTAACGCCACCGCGGTATCGCTCAAGTGGTCGTAGGTGAGCGGTTTGGTCGAGCGCCGCAGGGTGCAGATGTCCAGGTGATCCCGCAGATTCGCGCCGACGCCGGGAAGATGGTGGGCAACGCCGACGCCGATCTCGCGCAGATGATCGGCCGGGCCGATGCCGGAGAGCATCAGCAGGTGCGGTGAGTTGATCGCGCCGCCGCACAGGATCACTTCGCGGCCTTCGGCGCGGGTGAGGCGGCCGTGGTGGCGGTAGTCCACGCCGACCGCGCGCTGCCCGTCGAGCAGGATGCGATGCGTCATCGCGCGCGTGCGCACGGCCAGGTTCGCGCGGCCGCGTGCGGCGCGCAGGTAGCCGGTAGCGGCCGAGCAGCGCGCGCCGTCCTTCTGCGTGACCTGGTAGAAGCCGAAGCCGGCCTGACTCGGCCCGTTGAAATCGGGGTTGAGCCGATGGCCGCAATCCACGGCCGCATCGATCGCCACCTGCGACAGCCGATTGCGGTAGCGCAGATCCGAAACGCAGAGCAGGCCGTCCGCGCCGTGCAAAACATCTGCGCCGCGCGCATTCGCCTCGGCACGCTTGAAATACGGCAACACGCTGTCCCAGTTCCAGCGCGGGTCGCCCGTCAGCAGCGCCCATTCGTCGTAGTCGCGCGCATCACCGCGGATGTAGCACATGGCGTTGATCGAGCTGGAGCCGCCCAAGACCTTGCCGCGCGGCCACCACAGGCGGCGATTGTTGAGGTGCGGCTCGGGTTCGGTGGAATAATCCCAATTGATACCTTTCTTGCCGACCAGCTTGGCGATGCCCGCGGGCATGTGGATGAAGGGATGCCAGTCGCGCCCACCGGCCTCCAGCAGCAGCACGCGGCAATGCGGATTCGCGCTGAGCCGGTTGGCAAGCACGCAACCGGCGGAGCCGGCACCGACAATGATGGCGTCGTAGGTCATGACCGGGCGAGGCTACGGTGCATGGCTAGAGCAGATGCTCCATCGCAGCGCAGCAATCACGCGAGCGGTTCCAGCGTATCGCCGATACGCAGCGTACCGGCCCCGCGCGGAATCAGATTCTGACCGAAGCTCACGCCCGTGGCAGTTCTGCGGTAGGTGAGCAGCGTGCGCAGCGGCTCACCGGATTCGTCGAACGCGCCACGCGCAAAATCCACCGTCGTGAACACGCAACGGATACAGGGCTTGACCACGTCGAACTGCACTCCACCAATGCGCAGGCACTGCCAATTGTCTTCCGCATGCGGCGTGGTCCCGGCGATCACGAGATTTGGACGGAAGCGCAGCATGGGCACCGGCTGCGCCAGTTTGGAATTGAGCAGATCCAGCGCCGCCTGCGAGATGGCGAGCAACGGATAGCCGTCGGCAAAGCTGACGCTATCGCCCGGCTGCGCGTAGTCGGGATCGACGTTGCGCAGGCAATCGGCATCCATATGCACGAAGCGCGCGGGAATGCCGAGGAACGTGCTGATCCAGACGTCGGCTGCCGCATCGGCCACAAGCGCATCGACGCGGCTGCCCCAGACGTCGGCCGTACCGCGCGCCCGATCCGGTGCGGGCATCAGTCGCAGTTCCGGCATGTCCGGCGCGCGCAGGCGCAGCGCGCCGGCATCATCGGGTTCGGCGCGAATCAGGGTCAGGCGCGGATGCTGGCGGCCGGTGAGGAACTTGCCGCTCGCGTCCACCGCCATCCAGCGACGGTCGTGCTCGAGGCCGCGTGCCTCGACTCGAGCAGAATCCAGCGCCAGCGGCGCACAGGATTTGAGCGGGTAGACGTGAATGGAGGCGAGCGTCGCAGCCATGCCGGCATGTTACGCTAAGCGCGAATTCCGGCGAGGTGTCCTGGTGACCGATCCGCAACCCGAGACCGGTGCGTCGCGTGCGGCGCACTGGTTGCGCGTGGAGCCCGGCGAATGGCCTGCGGTGCTGCTCGGCTCCACCTATTTTTTCTTCGTGCTCACGGCGTACTACGTCATCCGTCCGGTTCGCGACCAGTTGTCCGCGGCGGTCGGCTCGATCGAACTGCCGGTTTTCTACAGCGCCACGTTCGTCGTCACGCTCGCGTTGACGCCGCTGTTCGGCGCTCTGGTCGCGCGCTTCAATCGCCGCCGCTTCGTGCCTGCGGTGTATGCACTGTGCATTGCCGGCACGCTCGCCTTCGTGCCCATGTTCGAGATGCAGGCGCAGATCGGCGCGCGCTTTCTCGGCACGGTTTTTTTCGTTTGGGGCAGCGTCTTCAACCTGTTCGTGGTTGCCGTGTTCTGGAGCTTCATGGCCGACCTGTTCGATGCCAAACAAGCGCGGCGTCTGTTTCCGCTGATCGCGCTCGGCGGGCCGTTGGGAGCCATTGCCGGTCCGATTCTCACGCGCGAACTGGTTTTCCGTGTCGGCGTTTCCGGGCTGCTGTGCGTTTCAGCGGCTTTGCTCGCGGCCGCGCTGGCATGCATCTTCGCGCTGTTGCGCTGGTCGCGCGCACATCCCGTGCGTGGCGATGCGCGCCGCGACGAGCGCATCATCGGCGGCGGCGTGATGGCTGGCGCGGCGATCACGTTTTCCTCGCCACTGCTGTTCCGGCTTGCGGTCCTGATGCTACTCGGCGACAGCGTCGGCACGGTGGTCTATGCCTTGCTCGCCGATTACAGTCACGCGCATTTCCACACGGCCGCGGCGCGCATCGATTTCGCCGCCAGCCTGGACCTCGGCACGAACCTTTTGCAGGCGGCGCTGCAAGTTCTGCTCACGCGCGAATTGATGGTGCGCCTGGGGTCGGTCTGGGCGCTGGTGCTGGACGGCGTGGTCAAGGCGGCCATGCTTGCCGGCCTGATCGTGTTCGGCGCGGGCTGGATCGCCGTTGTCGCGGTGATCACGCGTGCCAGCGCCTACGGCGTGTTCAAGCCGGCGTACGACAGTCTGTACACGCTGGTCAATGCGGAGACGCGTTACAAGGGCAAGAACTTCATCGACACCGTGGTCTGGCGTTTCGGCGACGTGGTCATCACCAGCGGGTTGAACGCACTGCGCGGCGCCGGCGTGGCAATCGCCGGGCTGGCGGGTTTGTCGATCCTGGCGGCGGGCGCATCGAGTTTCCTCGGCTGGCGCGTGGGGCGGGCGCGGGAACTGCAAGACAACGCAACAGTTCCCGCGCGCTGATCAGGCTACGCTGCGCAGCCCCGGCTTCGACCGCATCACCGCCGCGCGCAATTCCGCCGGATCGAAATCGTCCACGTCAATGAATTCCTGCGCCGCCGCGCGCACGCGCTCGAGCAATTTGCGTTCGTCGGCCGAAATCGCACCCGAATGCTCGGCTTCGGCGAGTTGTGCGTCAGCATCCAGCGCTTTTACGCTTCCCGACTTGAGCGCCTTGGCGAATTTGCGTTCGACGGGTTCAGCGGCAATGACGTCCGGGAGCAACGCGTTCATCCGTCCAACCGGATTGTTCGCACTCGGCGTCAAATATATCCATCCGGCGAGGCGCGAACGCGCGTCATTGGGCGCACACAGGATCGCGGCGACGCGGTGGCCGAGACGGTCCGACGGCGGCGCTTCGCGGCGGCCGATCGGGAAGATCAGCGCTCTCAACAACCAGGCCGCTGGACGAATCGGGAAATTGCGCAGCACGCCATCGAGCGCGCCCTGCATGCGATACGCGCAATCGTGGAATGCCCACGCCAGCAGCGGCTGGTCGGCGACCGGTCGGCCTTGATCTTCGTAGCGTTTGAGCATGCTGCTTGCGATGTAGAGGTTGGACAGCACGTCGCCGAGGCGCGCGGAGATTCTCTCCTTGAACTTGAGCTTGCCGCCGAGCGTGAGCATGGCCGTATCGGCGGCAAGCGCCAGATTCGCAGCGTAGCGATTGAGCTTGCGGTAGAAGCGCCGCGTGTACTTGTCGCCCGGCGCGCGTCCGAGGCGCGCATGCGTGAGGCCGAGCACGAAGCTGCGCGCGGCGTTGGAAATGGCAAAGCCGATGTGGCGGAACAGCACGCGGTCGAATTCGGTCAGACGCTCGCGGTAATCGGGCAATTGCGCGGCATGCAGTTCCTTGAGCACGAACGGATGGCAACGGATCGCACCCTGGCCGAAGATCATCAGGCTGCGCGTCATGATGTTGGCGCCTTCCACCGTGATCGCAATCGGCGCGGTCTGCCACGGCCGGCCGGCGTAGTTGGACGGACCCAACTGCACGCCCTTGCCGCCGTGCACGTCCATCACGTCGCGTGCGACCTCGCGGCCGAGTTCGGTGCAGTGGTACTTGGCGATCGCCGATCCTACCGCCGGCTTCTCGCCGCGATCCACCGCCGCGGCGCTGGCGCTGGCGAGCGCGGTGATCGCGTAGGCATGGCCGCCGATGCGCGCGAGCGCTTCCTCCACACCCTCGAAGCGGCCGATCGCCATGCCGAACTGCTTGCGGATGCGCGCGTAGGCGCCGGTCGCGATCGCGCCCATGCGCACGCCGCCGGATGCGTTCGCGGGCAGGGTGATACCGCGGCCGATCGACAGGCACTCGACCAGCATGCGCCAGCCCTGACCGGCCATCTTCTCGCCACCGATGAGCTGCGACAGCGGCACGAAGACATCCTTGCCGCGCAGCGGCCCGTTCTGGAATGCGCCATTGAGCGGAAAGTGCCGGCGGCCGATCTCCAGACCTTTCGTGTCGCGCGGGATCAGCGCGAGCGTGATGCCGTGGTCCTGCTTGTCGCCGAGCAGGTGATCCGGATCATGCATGCGGAAGGCGAGGCCGATCAGGGTGGCGACCGGGGCGAGCGTGATGTAGCGCTTGTCGAAGGTCAGGCGCACGCCAATCACATTGCCGCCCTGATACGGGCCTTTGCAGACGATGCCGTAGTCGGGAATCGAGGTGGCATCCGAACCCGCGTGCGGGCCGGTCAGGGCGAAGCAGGGAATCTCGCGTCCGTC
>JAGWXP010000082.1 GCA_018969845.1 Lysobacteraceae bacterium
CCTACATCAAGAATCCGCCCTACTTCGACGGCATGACCATGCAGCCGGGCCGCATCGCCGACATCCGCGGCGCGCGCTGTCTCGGCCTGTTCGGCGATTCGATCACCACCGACCACATCTCGCCGGCCGGGGACATCAAGGCGACCTCGCCCGCCGGGCAGTTCCTGCAAGGGCGCGGCGTGACCAAGGCCGATTTCAATTCCTACGGCTCGCGCCGCGGCAACGACGACGTCATGGTGCGCGGCACTTTTGCCAATATCCGCATCAAGAATCTGATGCTCGGCGGTGAGGAAGGCGGCAACACACTGCATTTTCCGAATCGGGAAAAGCTGCCGATCTACGATGCGGCCATGCTGTACAAGAAGGAAAACGTGCCGCTGGTGGCCATCGCCGGCAAAGAATACGGCACGGGTTCCTCGCGCGATTGGGCAGCCAAGGGCACGTTGCTGCTCGGCATCAAGGCAGTAATCGCCGAGAGCTTCGAGCGCATCCACCGCTCCAACCTGGTCGGCATGGGCGTGCTGCCGCTGCAGTTCCGCGATGGCGAGAACGCTCAGACGCTCGGACTCAAGGGCGACGAGGTCTTCGATATCATCGATCTTGCAGACGGCATGGCCAAGGAAGTCGAAGTCGTCGCCAAGGGCGGCGCCGGCGAGAAGCGCTTCAAGGTCAAACTGCTTCTGCTGACGCCGAAAGAAGTCGAGTACTATCGGCACGGCGGCATACTGCCTTACGTGCTGCGGCAACTCGCTGGCGGCGCGAAGGCGGCGTGATTAGAGCTTGCGTTCCCATGACGCATTAAGGCATTGCCAGTCGCCTTTTTCACGCTTCCAACCGCTCGTAATCGAGTAGATCGACCCGCGCTCGGGCAGCCAGCCACCCGAGCCGCCGGTCAGTGTCGCCGTGACATGCACTGTCGCGCGATCGCCTTGCAGATCCACATCAATGGGTCCGAGCGTCACGCCGACGGATTCGTTGCGCAAAACCTCCGCGCGTAACATGTTGTGCAAGCCGTCACGGTCGACTTGCCCGTCGTTGCCGGTGAAATCGGTGCTGACGTACTGCATGAATCCACGCGGATCGCGTGCTTCGACAGCCGTGCGCATCGCCGCGACGGCCTCGCGAATGCGCTGCTCGTCCGGCGTGTGCCGGCAAGCAGCAAGCGCCACTGCGGCAGCGATGACGCCAAGCCATCTCATGCGTCCATCCTGCGCTTTTGCGGCGCGCGCCGCAATGCAGCTTGCCGCCGTTCGCCGCCCTGTGTTGAAATCGGCGCCATCACGCAATCCTGGAATCGGCGCGTCATGAGCGATCTGGAACGGCCCTGGCTGGCCAATTATCCTGCGGGCGTACCAGCGCAAGTCGATACGAATCAGTATCGCTCGATGGCCCAGGTCCTGGAGATTTCCTGCGCGCGCTTCGCGCACCGGCCGGCCTTCGCGAACATGGGTCGCACGCTGACCTATGCCGACATCGACCGCCTCAGTCGGCACTTCGCGTCCTACCTTCGCAACGACCTCAAGCTCGCACGCGGCGACCGTGTCGCGATCATGCTGCCGAACGTGCTGCAGTATCCTGTGGCGATCTTCGGGGCGTTGCGCGCCGGCCTCACGGTGGTCAACACCAACCCGCTCTACACCGCACGCGAGTTGCGCCACCAGTTGCACGACGCCGGGGTGAGCGCGATCGTTGTGCTGGACAATTTCGCGGCCACACTGGCCGAGGTCTTGCACGACACGCCGTGCAAGCATGTCATCACAACCGGAATCGGCGACCTACTCGGTTTGCCGAAATCCGTATTGGTGAATTTCGTGCTCAAGCACGTAAAGAAAATGGTGCCGGCGTTCCGCATCGATCACGCCGTACGCTTCAAAACGGTACTCGCGCGCGGCGCGCGCATGCCTCCGCCAAAAACCGACATCGGCCACGACGATATCGCCTTTCTGCAATACACCGGCGGCACCACCGGGATAGCCAAGGGCGCAATGCTTACCCACGGCAACCTCGTCGCCAACATGCAGCAGGCGTCGGCATGGATCGGCCGCGGCATGCGCGAGGGCGAGGAAGTCATCGTCACCGCGATTCCGCTGTACCACATCTTCGCGCTGACCGCGAACTGCCTGGTGTTCATGAAGTTTGGCGGATTGAACCATCTCGTCACCAATCCGCGTGACATGCCGGGCTTCGTCAAGATCCTGCGCGGCATGCGCATGACCGCGATCACCGGCGTCAACACGCTGTTCAACGGCCTGCTCAACACGCCGGGATTCGACAAGGTAGATTTTTCCGGCCTGCACCTGACCCTCGGCGGCGGCACTGCCGTGCAGCGCAGCGTCGCCGAACGCTGGAAAAGGACCACCGGCGTCACTCTGGTTGAGGCCTATGGCTTGACCGAAACTTCCCCGGCCGCCTGCATGAATCCGCTGGATCTTGCCGAATACAACGGCTCGATCGGCCTGCCGATTCCATCGACCGACGTTTCCATTCGCGATGACGATGGCAATCCATTGCCGACGGGCCAGCCCGGCGAACTGTGCGTACGCGGGCCGCAGGTGATGAAAGGCTACTGGCAACGCCCCGACGAAACCGCCAAGGTGCTCGGCGCGGATGGCTGGCTGCACACCGGCGATGTCGCACGCATGGACGAAAAGGGTTATTTCACCATCGTCGACCGCAAAAAGGACATGATCCTCGTGTCGGGCTTCAACGTCTATCCGAACGAGATCGAAGACGTGGTCGCGCATTGCCCCGGTGTGCTCGAGGTCGCGGCCGTCGGAATCCCCGACGAGAAATCCGGCGAAGCGGTGAAAGTCGTGGTGGTGCGCAAGGATCCGAACCTGAGCGCCGAGACGATCCGCGCGTACTGCAAGGAAAATCTGACCGGCTACAAGCTGCCCAAGGTCATCGAATTCCGCGACGCCCTGCCGAAGACGAACGTCGGCAAGATCCTGCGCCGTGAATTGCGCGACCCGCCGAAAAACCCGGCCTGAGACTCAATCGTCGAACGGCTCGATCTTGTCCGCATAGCCGCCGAGCAGATTCCAGAGCGGCACTTCCTTTTCCGGCGGAATGCGGGCGTAGGCGAAGCCCAAATGGTGTTCGGTAATGCGCGCCACCGTGGCCTCGACATGGATGTTGAGTTCCTCGCCGATGACCATGTCGAGCGCGTAGAGATCGCCGACCTTGCCCTGCCAATCTTCGGGGCGAGCGACCAGTGCGCCGGTGGCGGATATGTCCTCGACCTCACTCGGCCAGGCTTCCGCGCCGTGGATCAGCAGAACGGCCGAATGCATCGGCTTGCGCGCATGCCGGAATCCGCTGTACTGCGTGGTGTTTTCGGCCACTGGGTCCACCCAACGATTATCCCGCAGTTTTAGCCGAGCGCAGGGCAAATAGCAACCATCGCAAACGGCCCGGGCACGCCAGCGGTTTCCGGCCCGTCCGCCAAACCTAAAGCAATTCTCCTGCCAATGGAAATGGTGCATGTCTCCAAATGTCTCAGCAGCAAAATCGAGGCGCAACGACATTACCCATGGAAATCCGTCAGAAAAATACCTATTGGCCCCGTTCTTGCTGCTCATATCTGGCTGGAATCGAAAACCGAAGAGTGACGGCGTTCTTGGACACAGCGCAATGCCGCCTTCACTTCGACAGCCGCAGACTGCTGTACGATCTGGCGCAGGACTGAGACAGGCTTGAACGTTATATGACTTTCAATTTCACCGAAGGCATAGCAGACAAGTCCGAACAGGGGCTGCGCGAAATCCTGCTGTCCCAAGCCAAGATTCGTTTTGCCGTCGCAGTTCCGGTCACCTTGACCGATGTGGTGTTGTATTTCGTTTTGCACGATGCCGTTCCGCTATGGTTCCTGGCACTGACCGTTGGCTATGCCCTGTATGCGGCAATCCCTTTCCTTCTCACGCGAAGGGCATCTGTGACACGTTTGCAAGGATTGCTTATCGGGAGTGCGATTTCCGACCCGTTGGTTTTGTCCATCTGGATCGCGTTGACCGGTCAGTTCGGCAGCGTGATCGCAGGTTTCTATCTCTTTACGACGCTCGGTTTCGGCTTTCGCACCGGCCGGTCTCTGATGTACCTGTGTCAAATCGTATCCGTCGCCGGTTTCACGCTGGTTCTGACGTTCACCCCTTATTGGCAGCAACACACCGTCTTCTGGATTGCGCTGCTTATTCCGACAATCTTCGTGCCTTTTTATGCGGGCACATTGATCGAAAGATTGCGCGAAGCGCGCGAGCATGCCGAGCGCCAAAGTCGCGCCAAGTCGGATTTGCTCGCCAAGGTCAGCCATGAATTGCGCACTCCCCTGACCGGCATCATGGCGACCACCGAACTGCTCTCGATCGAGAACAGTGATCACGCCGTGCGGCGCCGTACCGATACGATCCTCTCGCTTTCCGAAACCCTGCTCAGCGAGATCAACGACCTGCTCGACGAGGCGAAATACAGCAGTTCGGGAATTCATCTTTCTCGCACTCCGATCGACTTGCGCCAGAGAATTGAAAGCCTGTCCGAAACTTTCGGGACCATGGCGAACAGAAAAGGCCTGACGTTCAAGGCGCGTATCGACCCTGTGCTCGCTTCCACGGTAAGGCTGGACGGACATCACCTCGACCGCATCCTGCTCAACCTGATCGGCAATGCGATCAAGTTCACAGAAACAGGCGGCGTGGAAATGTCGGTCGAGATAGTGGCGCAGATGCCGTCGAGTTATCGATTGCGTTTTGCCATTACCGATACCGGCATCGGCATCCCGGAAGATTTCCATCAGAAATTGTTCCAGCCGTTCACGCAGGTCGACCAGGGATCGACCCGGCGCTATGGCGGGACAGGTCTCGGCCTGGCGTTGTCCCGGAAGATCGTCGAAGCCATGGGCGGCGATCTGCGTGTCGAAAGCGAAATCGGCAAAGGCAGCCGTTTCTGGTTCGAACTCGACCTCGAACGCTGCGCCGCGCTGTCAGTGGACAGCCCTGCCCATCCCAACGAAACCCGGCCGGCGGCGATGCGTATCCTCGTCGTCGAAGACAACCGCACCAGCTCGGCATTGATCCGTGAACTGCTGCTCCTGGACGGTCACCAGGTCGAGGTTTGCGACAGCGGAATCGCCGCGCTCGAACGCTTGACGCGTGACTCTTTCGACGTATTGCTGCTGGACTACAACCTCGGCGACATGGATGGAGTCCAGGTCCTGCGCACCTATCGTTTCGGCCGCGTCGACGCCGTTCCAGCGCTATTCCTGACTGCCGATGCGACAGCGCAAACCAGCGCGCGTCTGCTGGAGGCAGGCGCCGCCGGCATCGTCTACAAACCGGTCACCCGGTCCAGCCTTCGGGATGCCCTCGCTCGGCTGTCCGATCGCGGGACTGCCGCCGCGTCGCCAACGGCTTTCGCTCCGGCCGCGACGGAAGTAGCGCGCCTGGATCGCCCGGTCTTGCGGGTCGTTCCGGTCAGCGCCCTCGACGAAGATACCCTTGACGAATTGCGCGGTCTGAACGCCATCAATGCCGGGTTCCTGCGCAAGTTGCTTGCGCAGGCCGAGATCGACATTACCCGGGCGTGCCAACAGCTCTCCGACGCTTTCGCCAACCGCAGTTATGCCATCGTGCCCAACGTCGCACACGCGCTCAAAGGCGTCAGCGCCACTGTCGGCGCAATACGACTCGCCACCCTGGCCGGTGCGCTGTTGCAAATGTCGAGCGACGAACTCGAGGCCGACGGAGACCATCTGGCTGCGGATCTGCGCGAATGTTCGCGCATCACCGTCGTCGCTCTGCGCCAGGCAATTTCCGATTCCGGCGCCTCAGGCACGAGCGCCGGCACGCTGCATTTGAATTAGCATGTCCATCACCCGCAGTTCGCTTTCGCCCAACGCCATTGCGATCTCGACCCAATCATCGACCACCCGGTGCAGTTCGTCCCGGTTCAACGGCGCCAGGCGCGCGCGCGCGCGTTGCAGGGCGAGTCGTGCCGGCGCGTGTTTGTGGTGCTCGGCGATAAACTTCTCGACCGCCAACATCCCCTGCCCCTGCGGGCAGATTTCGTCGACGATTCCCATTTGCAGCAATTCTGCCGCAGGATAGATCTTGCCGTTGCGCAGCATGCGCTCGGCCTGCCAAACACCCACACGGCGAGACAACAGGCTCATGCCGCCGGTGCATGGAAACAACCCGAAGAGTATTTCGGGGAAGCCGAGTTCGCTTTGTTCTTCGGCGATCAGATAGTCGGCGGCGAGCGCTGTCTCGAAGCCGCCGCCCAGCGCGCGACCCTGCACCAGCGAGATCGTGGTTGTGCGGTTGGACTGTTCGGCCCACTCGCAGACCATGTCCGCACATTGCATCGAATAATCGCGCAGCCCGCGCCGATTGCCGTAACGGATGCATTCGCGAAAATGGGCCAGGTCTCCGCCCAGGCTGAAATAGACCGGGTGCGCTGACTTGAGCACGAAATAATGGACCGGCTGCGGAACCCCGGCACTCGGCCACATCACGCCGCCGTCGCGAATTGCAGTGAGCAAGACGCCAAGGTCATCGAGCAGGTCCGGCGAAAAGTTCTGAACCTCGCCGGAGCGCGCCTGAGTCATGCTGACCCAGAGTGTATTGTGCTGGTTCTCGCGGAAGTTCGCGACTACACGGGTAGGTTGCCGTAGCGGGGCAAGTTCGGCGACTGACATGGTCTGATCCTCCAATTCGCTGCCACGCGGATGTGGCGATTGGATTTATACATCAGACTGGACGTCCAAACCGGATTTGGTCGGCATTCCGGCATCAGCCGAAACCACGAGTGCAACATTCGTGCCGCCGAACCCGGCAGACAGCGACATGGCGTTGCGCAACGGGCGTTCGAACACCGGCGTACGCGCAATATGGTTGAGTACGCACGCCGGGTCGATTTCGTCCAGATGCGCGGTGGCCGGGAGAAAGGAACGGTTCACGGCGAGTACCGCAATCGCGAGTTCCAGTGCGCTCGCGGCACCGAGCAGGTGTCCGTGGATGGCCTTGGTCGAACTGACCGGCACATCCGCGAGAACGGCATTGATAGCCCTTGCCTCGACGGGATCGCCGCCTGGCGTAGCGGTGGCATGTGCGTTCAGATAATCGATGTCGGCTGCTTTCAAACCAGCATCGTCCAGCGCCGCCTGCAAGCAGGCGATCTGCCCTTCGGATTTTGGCGATCCGATGTGATAGCCGTCCGAAGCGATGCCATACCCGCTCATACGGGCATAAGCCTCGGCACCGCGGCGTTTCGCGCACTCATGCGCTTCGAGTACGAAAAACACCGCACCTTCGCCGAGGACGAGGCCGCTGCGGTTTTTGTCGAATGGACGGCAACTCCGCCCGACATCGACTGGGTCGGGTTCGGCAAGCGCGCGCAGGCCGGTCCACAGTGCGGTAAAGGTAGGGATGAGACAGGCTTCTGCGCCGCCCGCGATTGCGACATCGAGATAGCCATCGCGAATGGCCCTGTATGCATCGCCGATAGCGCTGCCAGAGGAGGTGCAGGCACTGCTGTGCGTCATCACAGGTCCAAGAATCTGCTGGCGAATCGAAATCTGTGCGGGTGCGGAGTTAAGCATGCAGGCCATGATGGTGTACGGCTTGGCCGCACGCTTGCGCTGCACATGGAACTCTTGAACCCAGTCGTGTTCGACTTTGACGCCGCCCCCCACTGAACCGAAATACAAGCCGGCACGTTGCCCAAAATTACCGAATTGCGAAATTCCCGCATCCTCCGCCGCCTGTCTTGCCGCCAATACGGCAAGCTGGCTGCAGCGGTCGAGATAGGGCAGTTCGAGCTTGGTGAACTCGCCGGCGAAATCCTGCTCTATCCGCCCTGCCGGCAAGCGTATTCCGAATTCTGGCGCTTCCCAAACGCGGATGCCGGATCGGTTCTCGCGCACATGTTCGTACAACCAGGGAACGCCGATGCCGATCGGCGACAACACGCCAAGTCCCGTGATCACGACATCGCGGCGCTGGCCCATCTACTTGGCCGATGCCAGGTTGCGTTCGACCAATGCCGCGATGTCGTCGATTTTCGGATTGGCCGGCATCGCCAAATCGCGCAGTTTCACGCCGAGACGGTCTTCGACATCGAGCATCACATCGAGCATCATGATCGAATCCAGGCCCAGTTCCCGCAAGGGCGTTTCACCCAACAACCGCTCGCGCGGAAGCTCGAAACGCTCGACCAGAAAATCGACAACCATTGCCTTTACCCGCTGCGTCTCCAACTCGTTCGTCATTTTTCTACCTTGCACGCATGAAGAATGGCTACTGATGCTGACTGAGCAGGCACGATACAGCGATTCGACACGGTCATGCCAGGCCGCTGCGGGCGCGCGTCCGAAATGCGCGACGCGACGGGCTGTGCTTAGGGCAATGACCGCATCAAGCAGATATGTTCGACCGAGGTTGGATCGCGCAGCAGGGCTTCCACGCAGTCCGGATCGAACAGGGTGCCGCTGTGTTCGCGCACGTAATCGGTGGCCTGTTGGGTCGTCCATGCGGGCTTGTACGGCCGCTCCGAAATCAGCGCATCGAAAACATCCGCTACCGCGACGATGCGCGCCGCCTGCGGAATCTCCGCGCCGCGCATGCCATCCGGATATCCGCTGCCGTCCCAGCGCTCGTGATGACGCAACGCCACCGTGGCACCTAGCTGCACGAAGCGGCTTTGACTGTCGCGCAGGATCTCGTAACCGATCTGCGGGTGCTTGCGCATCACCGCGGCCTCCTCGTCGTTCAAATGGCCGCGCTTGAGCAGGATGGCGTCCGGCACGCCGATCTTGCCGATATCGTGCAACGGCGCGGCCAGTTCAAGCATGCGCACTTCGTCGTCCGGCAGGCACAGCCCCTCGCCGATCAGGCCGGCAAAACGCGCCATGCGCACCAGGTGCGCGCCCGTACCGAAATCGCGGAACTCGATGGCGCGGGCCAGCCGGTACAACATCTCCCGTTCCCGCTCCTCGACTTCGCGCAGGCCCTCGAGCACCTGGCGTTCGAGCGAATGCGCCCGTTCCTTCACTGTCTCGCCTTGCTGGCGCAGGCGCAGCAGATTGCGGCAACGCGCGTGCAGTTCGCGCGGTCGCACCGGCTTGACCAGAAAATCGATGACGCCGGCTTCCAGCGCGGCCTGGCGTACCGGCTCGTCGCCGACGATGCTGATCAGGACGATGGGCACGTCGCGCTTGTTCATCGGATGGCGGAACTGGCGCGTGAATTCCAGCCCGTCCATGCCGGGCATGCGGTAGTCGAGCAACAGCAGATCGATCTTGTTGCGCTCGGACCAGGTCAACGCCTCGACAGGATCTTCGAAGTCGGTCACGCTGATGCCCGGGTTAATCTGCGCGACGACTTCGCGCATCATGGTGCGGGCAGATTGCTGGTCGTCGACGATAAGAACGTTCACGTCACGGCGTCTCCGCAAAATCGCCAGCGTTGCTGCGGCGCAGAATTATTCCGGACGCAGCACCGTCGTCTTCTTCCAAAGCGTATCACATTTGTGTTGCAACTGGCGGAAAGGCAGACGCTTTTCAAGCTTCCGGACGCATATACGGAAATAGCAGAACGTCCCGGATCGACGCCGCATCGGCCAGCAGCATCACCAGCCGGTCGATGCCAACGCCGAGGCCGCCAGTCGGCGGCAGGCCAACTTCCAGCGCCCGTATGTAATCGGCATCGAAATGCATGGCCTCGTCGTCGCCGGAATCCTTGGCGGCCGCCTGCGCCCGGAATCGCGCGGCCTGATCTTCCGGATCGTTCAACTCGGAGAATCCGTTCGCTATCTCCTTGCCGCCGATGAACAACTCGAAGCGATCCGTGATTTGCGGATCGGCGTCGTTCGCACGCGCCAGTGGCGAGACTTCCGTCGGATGCGCGGTGACGAAAGTTGGCTGGATCAGCGTGTGCTCGACCGTGTGCTCGAAGAGCGCGAACAGCAGCCTGCCCCAACCGTGATCCGGCTTGATAGCGATCTTCAGACGCGCGCAGTGCGCGCGCATTGCCGTCAAATCGCGGATCTCCTCGCGCCGGATCTCCGGATTGTGTTCGAGCACAGCCTCATCCATGCGCCAGCGCCGGAACGGTGCGCCGACGTCAATCTCGCGGCTTTCCCAGCTCAACGCCGTCTTGCCCAGTGTGGCCTTGGCGGTCTCGCGGATCATGTTCTCGGTCAGATCCATGATCTCGTTGTAAGTGGCGTAGGCCTGATACAACTCGAGCATGGTGAACTCGGGATTGTGCCGCGTCGACACACCCTCGTTGCGGAAATTGCGGTTGATCTCGTAGACGCGCTCGAAACCGCCGACCACGAGGCGCTTCAGGTACAACTCCGGCGCCACGCGCAAGTACAGATCGATATCCAGCGCATTGTGATGCGTCCGAAACGGCCGCGCCGTGGCGCCGCCGGGAATGACATGCATCATCGGCGTCTCGACTTCCATGAAGCGCCGCGGATCGGATTCCAACCATTGGCGGATAAAACCGATTGCGCGCGAACGCAGCTCGAAGGTGCGCCGCGCTTCGGGCGTGACGATCAGATCGACATAGCGCTGGCGATAGCGCTGTTCGACGTCGGCGAGTCCATGCCATTTGTCGGGCAGCGGGCGGAGAGACTTGGTCAGCAGGCGCAGGGTTTCGACCTTGATCGACAGCTCACCGGTCTTGGTGCGCATCAAGGCACCCTCGGCACCCACAATGTCGCCGACATCCCAGGATTTGAACGCTTCGTAGACAACGCCGAGCGCATTCGCCTGCACGAACAACTGGATACACCCGGTCATGTCCTGGATCTGCACGAAGCTGACCTTGCCCTGGCCGCGCTTGAGCAGCATGCGGCCGGCGACTTTGACTCGCCGTGCGGCGATTTCGATGGCAGCGGCATCCTTGCCGTCGAATTCGTGCTGCAAATCTGCGGCGAACGCATCCGGATGGAAATCGTTCGGGAACGCGATGCCCTGCTCGCGCAGCGTGCGAAGTTTTTCGCGGCGTTCGGCGATGAGTTTGTTTTCATCAGCAGGCGCGGCTTCAGGCATCTCGCCAAAGCGTGACGTCTCGCCAATACCTACCTGGTTGATCGACTGCGTCACCGGTGTCTTTGTATTGCTCATTTCTCAGTTCTCTTTCCGTTCGTGCTGAG
>JAGWXP010000218.1 GCA_018969845.1 Lysobacteraceae bacterium
CGCAGAGTTCGCCACCCTGATCCCGATGTCGGGCAGTTCGTACTCCTATGCCTACGCGACGCTGGGCGAGTTCGCGGCGTGGTTCATCGGCTGGAACATGGTGCTGGAATACGGTGTGTCGGCTTCCGCCGTCGCGGTTAGCTGGACGGGCTATTTCAAGAGCCTGCTCGAACACATGGGCCTGCACCTCCCGGCGGCGCTGACGAACGCGCCGATTGCGTTTCAGGACAAGCACCTCGTCGCCACCGGCGCGTTGTTCAACCTGCCCGCGGTGGCGATCGTGCTGGCGCTGACTTGGCTGTGCTACGTCGGCATCCGCGAATCCAGCGGCACCAATACCGCGATCGTGATCCTGAAGGTCTCATTGATCATCATCGTGATCGTGGCCGGCTGGCACTACGTCGATCCGCACCTGTGGCATCCGTTCATCCCGCCTGCGCAGGGCCCCGAAAAATATGGCTGGGGTGGGATCATGCGCGCTGCGACGCTGGTGTTCTTCGCCTACATCGGTTTCGAGGCGACATCGACTGCCGCCCAGGAAGCGAAGAATCCGCAACGTGACCTGCCGATCGGCACGATCGCCTCGCTTGTGATCTGCACCGTGCTGTACATCGGCATGGCGGCCGTGCTGACCGGGTTGCTGCCCTTCAACATGCTCGGCACGGCGGAACCGGTGGTCACCGCGGTCGCCGCGCATCCCCAGCTCAACTGGTTGCGCTGGCTGGTCGAGATCGGCGCTTTGCTGGGGCTGTCGTCCGTGGTGCTGGTGATGATCATCGCGCAACCGCGCATCTTCATGATCATGGGCCGCGACGGCATGCTGCCGCCGGTGTTCGCGAAACTCCATCCGCGCTACTGCACGCCGCACATCAACACCCTGATCACCGGCTTCGGCATCGCCCTGCTCGCGGCCGTGTTCCCGCTCGACATCCTCGGCGACCTCGTTTCGATGGGAACGCTGATCGCATTCGTGGCGGTGTGTCTGGGCGTGATGATCCTGCGCCGCACGCAGCCCGATCTGCCGCGCACCTTCCGCGTGCCGGCGGCGACGCTGACTTGCACGCTTGGCGTGATTTCCTGCCTCGTCCTGCTGTATTGGGAAAACTGGTACAACTGGACGCTGATGGGACTATGGACCCTGCTCGGCTTCGGCATCTACTTCGGCTACAGCTTCCGGCACAGCAAGCTGCGCACGCGCTGATCCGCGTCAATCTTCGCCAATCCGCGGCACATCCTGTGATGCTCGTTCGCGCGCTTCGGCGGGCAGTGACTTGCTCGCCTTCGCACCGAGTTCGCGCAGCATCTCGACCTGACGCAGCAGGTTGCCCGATCCGCTACTGAGCTTGCTGCCCGCCGCGTCGAGGGCTTTCGCCGCGGCTCCGACGCGCGTACGCGCCTCATCCAGATCATCGACGAAGCCGGCGAACTTGTCGTAGAGCTTGCCGGCGCGATCGGCGATTTCCAGCGCGTTGCGGTTGCGATCGTCGAAGCGCCACAGGCTCGACACCGTGCGCAGCGTCGCGAGCAAGGTCGATGCAGTGACGATCACGACATTCTTTTCCAACGCAAACGCCTGCAGCGTGTCATCATGACGCGCAGCCTCGATGTACGCGGCCTCCACCGGCACGAACATCAGCACGAATTCCAGCGAATTGACACCGGGCAGATCGGCATAACGCTTGCCCGCCAGATTCCGGACCTGCTCGCGCAGCGATTTCAGGTGCGCGGCCAGTTGTGCCGCGCGTTCGTCCACGTCGACAGCGCTGCAGTAACGTTCGTAGGCGGTCAGCGAAACCTTCGCATCGACGATGATGTCGCGGCCTTCCGGCAAGTGCACGATCGCGTCCGGCCGCGGCCGCTCGCCGGAATCATTTGTCAGCACAACCTGGGTATCGTACTGGCGGCCCTTTTGCAAACCCGAGGCTTCGAGCAAGCGTTCGAGCACCATCTCGCCCCAAGCGCCCTGGGTCTGCGAATCGCCGGTCAGCGCGCGGGTGAGATTGATCGCGTCCTGGCTGATCTTCTGATTCAGATTCTGCAGCGCGTCGATCTGCGTCTTCAGCCCGGCACGCTCGCGGTTTTCCTGA
>JAGWXP010000083.1 GCA_018969845.1 Lysobacteraceae bacterium
CGATCCGCAAGAGGATATCGCCGCGCCGTTCATCGCCAGGGGTGCGCGGCCGAAGGTTGCGATCCTGCGCGATCAGGGCGTGAACGGCCAGATCGAGATGGCGGCCGCGTTCACGCGCGCCGGCTTCGACGCCTTCGACGTGCACATGACCGATCTGCAGAGCGGGCGCTATCGTCTCGATGAGTTTTCCGGCTTCGCCGCCTGCGGCGGATTTTCCTACGGTGACGTGCTCGGCGCCGGGCGCGGCTGGGCCACGTCGATCCTGTTCAATGCGCGGTTGCGCGATCAATTCGCCGCCTTTTTCGCCAATCCCGCAAAGTTCGCCCTCGGCGCCTGCAACGGCTGCCAGATGCTGGCCGCACTCAAGTCCATAATCCCGGACGCCGAAACCTGGCCGAGCTTCGAGCGCAACGCCTCCGAACAGTACGAGGCGCGCCTGGCCACGCTCGAGGTGCTCGACTCGCCGTCGATCTTGCTCAAGGGCATGGCCGGGTCGCGCATTCCCGTCGCCGTTGCGCACGGCGAAGGCCGCGCCGTGTTCGCCGAGCGCGGCGACTCCAAGCGCGTGCAAGCCTGTCTGCGCTTCGTCGACAACCGCGGCAAGGCCGCCGAGACGTTTCCGCTCAATCCGAACGGCTCGCCCAAGGGCGTCACCGGATTCACCGCGGCCGACGGGCGCGTGACGATATTGATGCCGCACCCCGAGCGCGTGTTCCGCACCGTGCAGATGTCGTGGGCGCCGCGCGAATGGGGCGAGGATTCGCCGTGGATGCGGATGTTCCGGAATGCACGGGTTTGGGTCGGGTGATGTCAGCCGTTCGGACCGATTGCGTTCACCCTGAGCGCAGGCGCGAAACGCCGAAGTCGCAGGGCCGACGCTTCGACTTCGCTTGCTTGGCAAGCTACGCTGAGCACGAACGGATGCAATTTTCGTGATGCTGTCGCCGCTCAAACGCTTTCTGCTTGCAGCCGTGCTCTGGCTGCCGCTGGCGTTTTTTTTCTGGTTCTGGCTCGCCGGCCCACTGGTCTGGCCGGTGATCGCGATGGCGAAAATCGTCCTGCTCAAGACCTGGCCGAGCCTGTTCACGGCGGTGAGTCAGGGCGCGGATTTGCTCGACGCGCACGGGCGCGTGCTCGGTCATCCCGGGTATCTCATGCAGATTTCCAGCGGCGTGCTGGTCAACGCCGCACCGCCGGGGCAGCCGGCGCGGTTCGGCTTCATCGAACCGGTGGTCAACCCGATGATCTACGGCTATGCGCTGCCGCTGTTCGCCGGCCTGGTGCTGGCGACGCCGCTGACGCGCTGGCAGCGCACGCGTCAGATCGCGCTCGGATGCGTCGTGATCTGGATCGCGCAGGCGTTCGGCGTGGTCGCCGAAAGCCTGAAGGCAGTCGGACTGGACGCCGGCCAGCCGGGCGTCGAGGCGCTGCAGCGCGCCGGCATTCCGCTCAACGCGGTAGCATTGGCCTACCAGTTCGGCTATCTGATCCTGCCGGTGCTGGTGCCGGCGGTGCTTTGGATCGTGTGCAACCGGCCGTTCATCGACGAACTGATCCGCCGCGACGCTACGGAACCCGCGCCGGCCGGCGGGGTCGAACGTCCGCCTTCCGGGGGAATTTGAAGCCATGTCCGCGGTAATGCAATCACAACAGCCGGCGCCCGCCGACGAATCGCTCGACGAGCGCATCTGCGAGCACCTGGTCGCGCGCGGCCGCCTGAAAGAGGCGGATCTGGCGCGCGCGCGCCGCCTGCTCGAGGAAAGCGGCGACGGCAATCTGGTGCCCTTGCTCACGCGCCTCGGGCTCGTCTCCGAGCGCGAGATGGGCGAGAGCTTGGCCGACGTGCTCGGCCTGCCGCTGGTCGCCGCCAAGGATTGTCCGGAGACGCCGCCACCGAACGTGCAGATGTCGGTGCGGTTCTTGAAGCAATACCACGTCGTGCCGATCGCCGAGACCGACACCGGCGTGACCCTGCTCATGGCCGACCCGGCCGAAACCTATCCGCTGCAGGCGCTGGCGCTGGCCAGCGGCAAGTCCATCGAACCCAAGGTCGGCCTGCCGAGCGAGATCGACGACCTGATCGAACGCTACTACGGTCAGGGCCGCTCCGCGATGGGCACCATCGTCGAGAACCTGTCCGACGAAGCCACGCGCAGCGAAGACGACATCGAGCATCTGCGCGACCTCGCCTCCGAGGCGCCGGTGATCCGCCTGGTCAACCTCGTCATCCAGCGCGCGGTCGAACAGCGTGCATCGGACATCCACGTCGAGCCGTTCGAGAATCGCCTCAAGGTGCGCTACCGCGTCGACGGCGTGCTGCTCGAAGTCGAATCGCCGCCGGCAGCGTCGACCGCGGCGGTTATTTCGCGCATCAAGATCATGGCGAAGTTGAACATCGCCGAGCGCCGCCTGCCGCAGGACGGCCGCATCATGATCCGCGTGCAAGGCAAGGAACTCGACCTGCGCGTGTCCACCGTGCCGACTTCGTGGGGCGAATCGGTGGTGATGCGCATCCTCGACCGCGAATCCATCGTCTTCGATTTCCACACGCTCGGCTTCACCGACGAGTTCCTGCCCCAGTTCATGAAGGTGCTGGAGTTGCCGCACGGCATCCTGCTCGTCACCGGTCCGACCGGATCGGGCAAGACCACCACGCTGTACACGGCGCTGTCCAGGCTCAACACGCCGGACGTGAAGATCATCACCGTCGAGGATCCGGTCGAGTACCAGATCGAAGGCATCAACCAGATCCAGGCCAAGCCGCAGATCGGGCTCGATTTCTCGCACGCGCTGCGCTCGATCGTGCGTCAGGACCCGGACATCATCATGATCGGCGAAATGCGCGATCTGGAAACGGCCAAGATCGCGATCCAGTCCGCGCTCACCGGCCATCTGGTGTTGTCCACCCTGCACACCAACAACGCCGCCGGCGCGGTCACGCGCATGCTCGACATGGGCGTGGAGGATTACCTGCTCACCTCCACCGTCAACGGCGTGCTCGCGCAGCGCCTGGTGCGCCGCCTCGAAGCCACGCACGCGGAAAAATACGACGCGCTGCCCGAGGTGGTCGAGGAATTCGGTCTGCGCCGCTATCAACCGAGTGGAAAAATCCAGTTGTATAAACCCGTCGCCTCGCCGCTGACCACCAGCGGTTATCTGGGGCGCACCACGATCATGGAATTCCTCGTCATGAGCGACCCGATCCGGCGTCTGGTCATGCAGCACGCCGACATGGGCAAGATCGAGGAGCAGGCGCGCAGCGAGGGCATGCGCACCATGTACGAGGACGGTCTGGTCAAGTCGCTTGCCGGCACGACCACGATCGAGGAAGTGCTGCGCGTGACCTCGGAAAACTGATGACGCTGTTCCGCTACAAGGCCGTCACGCCGACCGGCGACATTCTGGAGGGCCAGCTCGAGGTCGCGACCAACGACGAGGCCGTGGCCAGAATCCAGGATGCCGGCAACATTCCGCTGGAGATCCGCGCGGCGAGCGAGGGCGGCGGCGCGAGTTCGTTCGCCGGATTGTTCGCGCGCGCGGCGATGAGTCCGGCGCAGGTGCTGCAATTCACCCAGCAGTTGTCGACCCTGCTCGGCGCCGGCCAGCCGCTGGATCGCGCGCTGCAGATCCTGCTCGAGCTGCCGGAAAGCGAAAAGGCGCGGCGCATCATCGAACGCATCCGCGATCATGTGCGCGGCGGCGCGCCGTTGTCGGACGGCCTCGAAGCCGAGCCGCAGGTGTTCTCCAAGCTGTACGTCAACATGGTGCGCGCCGGCGAAGTCGGCGGCGCGCTCGACACCACGCTGGCGCGTCTGGCGCAATATCTGGAACGCGCCAAGGCGCTCAAGGAAAGCGTGATCAACGCGCTGATCTATCCGGCGATCCTCATCGTCATGGTGTTCGCCGCGCTGTTCGTGCTGCTGGTGTTCGTGGTGCCGCAGTTCGCGCCCATGTTCAAGGACATGAACGTCGAGCTGCCGACGATCACCCTGGTCGTGTTGTTCATCGGCGACACCCTGCGCGATTTTTGGTGGGGCATCGCCGGCCTCGTTTTCGTCGGCATCATGGCCGCACGGCGGCAACTCGCCGATCCGCCGGCGCGCCTGAAATTCGACGCCTGGGTGCTGCGCCGGCGCCTGTTCGGGACGCTCGTCGCCAAGCTCGAAACCGCACGTCTGGCGCGCACGCTCGGCACCCTGCTCAAGAACGGCGTGCCGCTGCTGACCGCGCTCGGCATCGGCCGCAACGTGCTCGGCAATTCCGCGCTCGCCCAAGCGGTGGATGCGGCGACCGAGGAAGTGAAAACCGGCGGCGGCCTCGCGTTCGCGCTGGCGCAGAGCAAGCGCTTTCCCAAGCTCGCCCTGCAGATGATCGCGGTCGGCGAGGAATCCGGCGCGCTCGACGACATGCTGCTCAAGGTCGCCGACACCTTCGACACCGAGGCGAAGAACACCGTCGATCGCCTGCTCGCCGCGCTGGTACCGGCGATCACGGTGGTCATGACCGGGGTGGTCGCCGTCATCATGATGGCGATTCTGCTTCCGATTCTGAATATCACCAGTTCTCTACAGTGAGACGAACATGAAAATGTATACACTTCAACGCCGCGGCACGCCCATGCGCTCCGCCGGCTTTACCCTGATCGAGATGATTGCCGTGCTGGTGCTGATCGGCATCGTCATGACCATCGTCGGCGGCAAGGTGATGCAGAACTTCCAGAACGGCGAATACAAGGCCGGCGTCGCCGGCGTGCATTCGCTGGAGATGAAGGTACAGGCGTACGAACTCGACAACGGTTCGCCGCCGCAAAGCCTGAACGATCTGATCACGCGTCCCGGCAACGCCAGCAACTGGAACGGGCCCTACGCCAAGGCATCGGATCTGAAGGATCCGTTCCAGCATCCGTATTTCTACAAGGCGCCGGGCGACCACGGCGACTTCGACATCATCTTCTACGGCAAGGACGGCCAGCCGGGCGGCGACGGCCTGAACAAGGATTACGGCAACTGGCAGTGATGCGTTGCGCGCATCCTGCCGGAGTCAGCCCATGCCGCGGACGCGCCAGCATGGCTTCACCCTGATCGAACTGGTCGCGGTCATCGTGCTGATCGGCATCGCGCTCAGCGTGGTGTCGCTGTCGTTCAGCAAAAGCATGTCTTCGGCGAAGATCCAGGCCGCCACGCGCGACCTCGTCGCCGCGCTGCGCTACACGCGCGGTCAGGCGATCGTGACCGGCAAGCAGGCCGCGCTGGATCTGGACATCCAGTCCAATACCTATCAGGCGCCGGGCCGGCCGCTCATGAAATTGCCCAAGGACATGCACCTGGTGCTGCTCACCGCCGACAGCGAACAGACCAGCACCACCAGCGGCCGCATCCGCTTCTTCCCGGACGGCGCCTCGACCGGCGGGCATATCTCGGTGCGTCTGGGCGAGCGCGAATGGCGCATCAACGTGAGCTGGCTCACGGGCGAGGTCACGCGCGAGGAAACGGCCAAGTGAGCCGGATGCCTCCGCACCAGCAGGGCTTCACCCTGATCGAACTCGTCGCCGCGTTCGTGATCTTCGCGATCGGGTTCGGCGTGCTCCTGCAAATCCTCACCACCTGCCTGCACACCACCGCGCAGGCCGCCGACTACACCCGCGCGGCGCTGTGGGCGCAGTCGCTCATGGACGTGCAGGGCGTCGGCGAACCGCTCAAGGACGGCGATTACTCCGGCGCCTTCGACGACAAGTACCGCTGGCATCTGCAGGTCGCGCGCATTCCGCCGCAGGACATCGCGCCGGTCGCCAGCGCCGTACCCGCCGCGGGCAACGCGGGCGCCGCGCCGGTGTCGATGACGCCGGCCGCGCCGAGCATCGACTTGTACAAGCTGCGGCTCGACGTGACCTGGGGCAGCATCTACCTGCAGCACGACGCGCGCTTCGAAACCCTGCGTGCGCAGAACGCCGACGTCGCCAACGCGGCACAACCATCGGCGCAGGCGCGGGGCGGGGCGCAACCATGAAGCGCACAGCACAGGGTTTCACGCTGCTCGAGGTGCTGCTCGCCATCATCCTGCTCGGCCTGCTCATTGCCGGCGCTTACGGCGGCATTCATGCCTCGGCGGTTGCGATGCGTGCGGGCGAGGCGGCGATCGACCGCACCGACCGCCTGCGCACGGCGCCGGAATTCCTGCGCCGCCAGATCAGCCATATCCTGCCGCTGCAATTCGCGCGCGACGAAAGCACCGGCGCGATCCATATCTTCGACGGCAATGCGCGCACGCTGCGTTTCGTCGCGCCGATGCCGGGTTACCTGTCGCGCGGCGGCCCCTACGTGCAGACCCTGGAACTCGCGCCGGGCAAGGACGGTCTGCAATTGCGGTTCAGCGACGTGATGCTCAATGGCTACGACGCCGCAAAATCCGCCAACGATTCGGCCGCTACCGTGGTCCTGCTCGACCGCATCGCCGACGGCCGTTTCCAGTACCGCGCGCTCGACGCCGACGGCAACCTCACGGACTGGAGTAGCGACTGGCAGGACCCGGAGATCACGCCGCTGATGATCCGCATCGAGCTGACCATGCAGCCGGGCGTGCAGATGCCGTGGCCGACGCTGGATGTGCCGCTGATGCTCAACGCCGGCGCGATCCGGCCGCGCGGGCCGATGCTGATCCGCGCCGGGGGCGCGCAATGACCCGGTCGCGCACAAGCCCTCACCCCTTTCCCTCTCCCTCAGGCGGGAGAGGGGGAGTGATCGTCGCGCGACGCGCGACGCCGTCATTTCAAAGAAGCGGCGGCGTCGCCCTGATCCTGGTGATCTGGGTGATCGCCCTGATGGGCGTGCTGCTGGGCAGCTTCGCGCTGATCGCGCGCACTGAAAACTTCGAGTCGCGGCACCTGTTCGACGGCACCACGGCGCGCTATGCCGCGCAGGCGGGCATCGAGCGCGCCGTGTACGAGTTGCGCAATCCGGACATCACCCAGCGCTGGGTCGGCGACGGCCGTCCCTACGATTTCGAATTCGACGGCGCCAAGGTGCGGGTCGAACTCACCGACGAATCCGGATTGATCGACATCAACACCGCCGGCGACGCCCTGCTGCAAGGTCTGTTCACCTCGGTCGGCGTGCCGCTGGATCAGGCGCTGGCCCTGTCGGATGCGATCCAGGACTGGCGCGATCCGGACGACATCCCGCGGCCGCACGGCGCCGAGATCAACGAGTACAAGGCGGCGGGATTGCCGTACGGCCCGCGCAACGCGCCGTTCCAGACCGTGGGCGAAGTGCAGCAGGTACTGGGCATGAACTACGACCTGTTCGAGAAGATCGAGCCGGCCATCAGCATTTACGCTGGCGGCGTGCAGCCGAATGCGGCCTATGCGCCGCTGCAGGTGCTGCTGGCGCTGCCGGGCATGACGCCGGACCTGGCCCGGCAGCTGATCGCGGCGCGGCAGCAGACGCTGCCCGGCCAGCCCGCATCCGGATTGACCCTGCCCGACGGCACACCGGTCGTGGCCAATGGCGGCGGGAACACGTACACTATCCGATCCCGTGCCACGCTCGCCAACGGCGCCAGTACCGTGCTCGACGCCAGCATCCGGCTGGGCGGCGTCGGTGCGGCCGGGCAGCCGTACACCGTCCTTCGCTGGGATCAGAAAGAAAGCTCCCGATGACCCTCACCGAAGCGCTCGAACTTCAGCTCGCCCGCTTGCGGACGCGCTACGCCCGAACGCCGCTGCCGCGCTTCTTCGCCTGGTGGGGAACCGAGCTGGCGGCGCTGCTGCCGCTGCGTTGGCGCGCCCTGCTCGCCGAACGCGCCGATGCGCTGTTGCTGGACGTGGCCGCGCGCGAGCTGGTCGTGTGGCGGCAATCCGCGCAGGGCTGCGCGGAACTCGGGCGCGTGAACCTGGACGATCCGGCCGAGGCGCAAAAGTCCGCGTTCGCGCGCCTGCGCGACGCGCTCGAAGCGCCGGACCTGCGCCGCATCTACTGCATCGACGGCGCGCGCACGCTGCGCCGTTCGTTGAACCTGCCGGCGGCGGCCGAGGACAACCTGCGCCAGGTGCTGGCGTTCGAGATGGACCGACAGACACCGTTCAAGGCCGAGCAGGTGTATTTCGACTATCGCCTCGCGCCGCGCGCGGCGGCCGGGCGCAACCTGCATGTGGAACTGACCGTGGTGCCGCGCACGCAGCTCGATGCGGAACTGGCCGCGATCGCCGGCGCCTCGCCGATGCTCGATGGCGTGGACTGCTGGACGGATGCGCGCGGCGGCACGCGCCTGGGCCTGAACCTGCTGAGCGCCGAGCGGCGCTACGCGCGCAAGAATCTGCGCCTGCGCCTGAACCTTGCGCTCGGCGCGGCGGCGACGGTGCTGCTCGTGACCTGCATGCTGCTGTGGCTGGGCAACCGTCAGGCCGCGCTCGATGCGATGCAAGCCGATGTGGCCCGCGCGCAGAACGAGGCCAAGCAGGTTTCGCAACTGCGCAAGACCCTGCAGGACACCATCGACTCGGCGAATTTTCTCAACCGCAAGAAACACGACACGCCGCTGATGGTCGATCTGCTCGAGGATCTGACCAAACGCCTGCCCGACGACACGTATCTGGAACGCCTCAACGTCGACGACAAGAACAAGATCGAATTGCAGGGATTGAGCGACGATGCGTCCAAGCTGATCGGGCTGTTGAATCAGTCCGCGCTGCTGGCCAATCCGAGCGTGCAGGGCACGATCCAGCCCGATCCGCGCACGAAGAAAGACCGCTTCAACATCACCCTGGATTTCCGCGCGATCGCCGACGCGCAGGCCGCCGCGGCGAAGTCCGCAACAGCGAAGGCGGCAGCGGCCAGGGCCAACGGAGGCACACATGCGCCGGGCCAATGATCCGCGCAACGGCCGCTTCCTCGCCGTGATCCTGCTGCTGATCGCCGTGCTGCTCGGCTATCTGCTGCTCGTGCACTGGTGGTTCGTCGCGCCGGATCTGGCCATCGCTGCGCAGATGCAGGATCTGCGCGAGCAGCAACAGCGTTTCGCCAGTATCGTCGCGCAACGCCCGCTCATCGAAAAGCGCCTGGCCCAGGTGCGCGCGTTCGAGCAGGCCAATCAGGCCTTTCTCTCCGACGCCGACGCGAACAGCGCATTTTCCGATCTCACCCAGCGCCTCAAGCAGGCGATTTCCGCGCACGTCAAAGACGAGAGCAAGTGCGCGATCGTGAGCAACTCCAATTTCAAGGGCGGCGAAGAGGAACTCTACGAGCGCGTCACCATCCAGGTGCGCATGCGCTGCGCGCTGGAGCCGTTCGCCGAAATCCTCTACGAACTGGAAAACAGCAATCCCTACCTGTTCGTCGATCAGGTGCTGATCTACCGCCAGCAGTTCGGCTACATCCCGCCGGGCGCCAAGGTGCATCCGCCGACCGCGCTCGATATCCGCTTCAATCTGTCCGGCTATCTGCGCAAGGCGGGGAAGAAGGGCGCATGAGCACGCAGGCCGCCAAATTGATCAGCGCGATCCTCGCCGGACTGTGCGGCGTCTTGCTGCTGCTCGCGCTGGCCATGCAGTTCGGATTCGGCCGCGGCTATTCCTGGCTGCGGCCGGATGCGGATTCCTCCGGCGTGGCCAGCGTCGCCATCGACAAGACGCCGTTCAAGCTGCCGCCGCAGGCGCAATTCGCCGACACCACGGCGCGGCCGCTGTTCAACGACGACCGCAAGCCGACGCCGGACACGCCCGATACGCCCGAGGTGCCGCCGCCGCCCAAGGTGCCGCTCAACATCGCCCTGACCGGCATCATTCTTACGCCGCAGTTGCATCTGGCGATGGTGCACGACAAGCTCAAGAATACGGACGTGGCGCTGAAAGAAGGCATGCCGATGGAAGGCGACCAGGGCGGCTGGACCTTGACCAAAATCAAACCGCGCAGCGCGATTTTCCGCGAAACCTCCGGCGAGGAGGTCGAAGTGGAACTGTCCAGCGCCGTTGCCAGTCCAAACCCTGTTGCGAACATGCGGCCCGGCGCGCCGGTCGTACCCCGGCCGATGGGACAGTTCGTACCCGGTCAGCCGGTGGCGGTTCCTCCCGCAGTGCAGAATGCGCAGGCGCAGGCCTTGCAGCAACGCATCGAGGAACGCCGCCGGCAGATGCGCGAGGAAGCCGAGCGCCTGCGTCAGCAACGAGCCGAACAAAAGCAGTAGCAAACCAATCGGAGTGCTTCACGTGTCCCTACGCCCATCGCTATTCCTCGTTACATTGCTGGCCACCGCGCTGGCCGGGTGCGCCACGTTCGGCAGCAACCGCGATTTCAATCGCGAAATGGCATCGGCCGGTGCGCCGCCGGCGCATCTGCCGGCGAACAAAGTCAACGATGAGGCGCCGATCAAGATCGAAACCGAAGACAAGGCGCACCAGGCCGCCGAGGCCAAGGTCGAGCCCGGCTCCGGCCAGTTCATCAATGAAAAGATCGCGCGCGAACCGATCAACGGCAAGGCCGCGCCGGAAGGCCAGATCACCTTCAATTTCGAGAATCAGCCCATCCAGGCCGTGGTGCAGGCGATTCTCGGCGCGCTGCTGCACGAAAACTACACGATCGCGCCGAACGTCACCGGCAACGTGACCTTTTCCACCTCCCGGCCGATCACGCCCGAACAGGCCATGCCGATCCTGCAGATGCTGCTGGGCTGGACCAACAACGCGCTGGTGTTCAAGGAAGGCCGCTATGCCGTGGTGCCGGTCAAGGAAGCGATCCCCGGCAATCTGACGCCGCGCATCGCGCCGGCCGCGATCGCCAAGGGCTACGAGGTACGCGCGTATCCGCTCAAGTACATCGCCGCCACACAGATGCAGAAGCTGCTCAAGCCCTATGCCAAGGCCGACGCCGTGGTCTCGGCCGACGACGCGCGCAACCTGCTGGTCATGGCGGGCACGGCCTCGGAACTGGCCAACTACCAGCGCACGATCG
>JAGWXP010000084.1 GCA_018969845.1 Lysobacteraceae bacterium
TCACCTACCGCCGTCTGGGCTATCCGGACAAGGCACGCGAATACCTCGATCAGGCCATTGCCCACGAAAAACGGGTCGGCGACAGCGAATCGCTATACATATCCACCCTGCAATTGGGTTACGCCGATCAGGAAACCGGACATTACGAAACAGCACTCGCCACACAGCAGCGCGCGCTGGAACTTGCCGCCGGCACCGACAATCGCACCAGCATCGCCGCGGCCAACCTCGCGCTGGCCTCGGTGCTGACCGATCTGCACCGTTACGCCGAAGCGCAGCAGGCCCTGCAGAAAGCTGCGGACGGATTCGCCGCGACCGGCGACCGTTCCGACATGGGCATGCTCGCCTACGAACGCGGCCGCGCGCTGGCCGGATTGAACGATCCGCACAAGGCGCTCGCGGAATTCGCCATTGCCGAGAAGGAGTTCAAGATCAGCGGCAACCGCCGCTACCAGGAAATCCTCTATCGCGCCCAGGCCAAATCCCTGGAAGCCACCAAGCTACCGGCCGCGGCACTGGCAGCATACAAGAACTACCTCAGCGCGCACGACGCGGTGGACAAGGAGCGCGCCAACCAGCAAGCGCAGATGCTGCGCGAACAATTCGACACCGACCGCGCCAAGTTGGAGAACCTGCGCCTGAAGAGCGAGCAGGCGATGAAGGACCGCCAGGTCAAGGCGTTGCAGCGCGTGCGCCGCTGGCAACAGGTGGCGATGGGATTGCTGGCGATCCTGCTCGGCTTGCTGTCGCTGCTGGCGATCCGGCAATTGGCGCGGCTGCGCAACTGGAAACGCATGGCGTCGCTGGATGCGCTGACCGGCGTGGCCAACCTGCGCGGCGTGCAACAATTCGCCAATGCCGCGATGCGGCGCGCGCGCGCGCAAAACGAACCGCTGACCGTGCTTGCCATCGACCTGGACGAATTCAAGCGCATCAACGACGCCTTCGGCCATCCGGCCGGCGACCGCGTGCTGCGTGAAATCGCGCGCGCCTGCGCCGGCGCGCTGCGCGACGGCGACCAGCTTGGCCGCATCGGCGGCGAGGAATTCCTCGCCGTCCTGCCCGGCACCCTGGCCGATCACGCGGTCGATGTCGCCGAGCGCCTGCGTCGGCGCGTGGAAACGCTGGAAATCCCCGATCTGCCGGAGCACTTGCGCGTGAGCATCAGCATCGGCGTGGCCGAAATGCTGCCGCACGACCGCGACGTCGCTACCTTGATCGAGCGCGCCGATGCGGCCCTGTACCGGGCCAAGGCGTTGGGACGCAACCGGGTGGTGAGCGCGGATGCCTACGAGCGTGGCGCGGCGGCGGGCGCGGCGGCGGCGACCGGCGGCGATTCGGCAGCGCGATAGCGTTTGTGCAAGGTGGCCACGCGTTGCACGTAGACCCGGGTCTCGTCAAACGGCGGCACACCCTTGTATTTCTGCACGTTCAGCGGGCCGGCGTTGTAGGCCGCGGTGGCCAGCTTCTCGTCACCGTTGAACTGCTTGAGCAGCTGCGCCAGGTAATCGGCACCGCCGCGGATATTCTGGCCCGCGTCGAACGGATCGCCGACGCCCAGATCCGCCGCGGTACCAGGCATCAACTGCATCAGACCCTGCGCGCCCTGGTCCGACACCGCGTAACGTTTGAACGCGGACTCGGCATGGATCACCGCGCGCAACAGCGAAGGATCGATGCCGTATTCCTTGGCCGCCGCGGCGATCTCGTCGCTGTAGGCGTGCAGGTTCAACGGCGTGGAGCCGAAGTTGATCGTCGAATGCAGGTTGCAGGCGTAACAGGTCGCCATGTACGTGAACAGCACGCGATACGTTGCGCCCGTCGCCGGACGGATGTTGGTGTATTCGGTGACGCCGTTCGCCCTGACCACCTTGTAGACGGCGCCGCGATGCACCACGAACGCGCCATCGCCGGCGGACTCGGGCTTCGATGCGCCGGCCGCGGCAGCCGGCGGTTCGGAGCGGTACTCGGAATGCGGTTTCCCGCCTGCGGCGGCCGGCGCCGGCTTGCGCTCGACGTAACTGGCTACTTCGTGGCATTGCGTAAACGTGTTCGGACGATTGGTGAACGCGATCTGGCCGTTCGGCCCCTGGCACTTGTACACGCTGCCCGCCACCGCGGACGCGCACGTCAAGCCGCCGCCCGCGAGCAGGGCGAGAAGCGGCAAAAGGCGCAAAATCCGCATTGTGGAAAACGCTGACTTCATGACGTCGAACCCGAAACGGGCCGAGTTTCCTTCATGTAAAGCCCTTTGCCAAGTGCCAGGGCCCGATTTTCATGGCGTCGGCGGCCTTGCGGCACTAAAATGCATCGTTTCGCAAATCCGTTCGCGTCATGCTCGGCAAACCCGCTGCAATGAAACTCTTTATAAAAACCCACGGTTGCCAGATGAACGAGTACGACTCGGCCAAGATGGTCGACGTGCTCGCGGCTTCGCACGGTCTTGAATTGACCGCGAACGAAGCCGAGGCGGACGTGATCCTGATCAACACCTGCTCGATCCGCGAGAAGGCGCAGGAGAAGGTATTCAGCCAGCTTGGCCGCTGGAAGGACCTGAAGAAGGCCAATCCGCAACTGGTGATCGGGGTCGGCGGCTGCGTCGCCAGTCAGGAAGGCGAGGCCATCGTCAAGCGCGCGCCGTATGTCGATCTCGTGTTCGGCCCGCAGACCTTGCATCGCCTGCCGCAACTGCTCGATGCGCGCAAAACCACACAACGCGCACAAGTGGATATTTCCTTCCCCGAGATCGAGAAATTCGATCGCCTGCCCGAACCGCGCGCCGAGGGTCCGACCGCGTTCGTGTCGATCATGGAAGGCTGCTCCAAGTATTGCAGTTACTGCGTGGTGCCGTACACGCGCGGCGAAGAAATCAGCCGGCCGTTCGACGACGTCGTCGCCGAGGTCGCCGCGCTCGCCGCGCAGGGCGTGCGCGAGGTCAACCTGCTCGGTCAGAACGTCAACGCCTATCGCGGAGCGATGCACGACGGCGCAGGCGAGCATCTGGGTGCGAGCGGCAATGAGAATCATGCCGACCTCGCCGTACTGATCCACGCCATTGCGCAGATCGACGCCATCGGCCGCATCCGCTTCACCACCTCGCATCCGCTGGAATTCTCCGACTCGCTGATCGAGGCCTATGCCAACGTGCCCAAGCTCGCCAATTACCTGCATCTGCCCGTGCAGGCGGGCTCGGATCGGATTCTCTCGGCGATGAAGCGCGGCTATACCGCACTCGAGTTCAAACACAAGATCCGCAAGTTGCGGAAGGTGCGTCCGGGCATTTCGGTGTCCACCGACATCATCGTCGGCTTCCCCGGCGAAACCGACACCGATTTCGAGCAGACCATGAAGCTCGTCGACGACATCGGATTCGATCAGAGCTTTTCCTTCATCTATTCGCGCCGTCCCGGCACGCCGGCGGCAAATCTGGCCGACGACACGCCGGACGCGGTCAAACACGCGCGCCTGCAGCGTCTGCAAGCCACGCTCAACGCAAATGCAAAGAAAATTTCGGAAGACATGATCGGCACGGTACAAAACGTGCTGGTCGAGGGCCCGAGCAGGAAGAATCCGCGCGAGATGACCGGTCGCACCGAAAACATGCGCTACGTCAATTTCCCCGGCGACTCACGCCTGATCGGCCAATTCGTCGATGTGATCATCACGCAGGCGATGAGCAACAGTTTGCGTGGGCGAGCCCGACTTGATGCGAGCTGCGTTGAATCGCAGCTCGCGCGGGCGAGCGACCGGACCAGGATGTCCGGGCCGGATTTGCCCAGCCGGGATGGTTCCGGACCATAGCCGCGTGATGACCGCCGCTCTCGCGCATCGCGACTTCGCGCTGGAACCCGCCGATGGCGAACGCCTGGCCAACCTTGCCGGCCCGTTCGACGGGCACTTGCGCCAGATCGAGTTGCGCGTGGGCGTGGAGATCGCCAGCCGCGGCAACCTGTTCCGCATCAGCGGCGCGGCGCCGAAGGTCAGGCTCGCCGAACAGGTGCTGCGCGACCTGTACGAGGCCACCGCAACCGAAACCCTCAGCGGCGCGCAGATCAATTTGCGCCTGTCCGAATCGGGCATCGATGCGATCGAGGACAAGGCCGACGACGCCCAGAATGTCGCCATCAAGGTCAAGCGCGGCACCATCCGCGGCCGCGGCGCGAACCAGCAGCGCTACCTGCACGCAATCGCCACGCAGGACATCAACTTCGGCATCGGCCCGGCCGGCACCGGCAAGACCTACCTCGCCGTCGCAATGGCAGTGGACGCGCTCAACGATTCGCGCGTGCAGCGCCTGATCCTGGTGCGTCCGGCGGTCGAGGCCGGCGAAAGACTCGGTTTTCTGCCGGGCGACCTGACGCAGAAGGTCGATCCCTACCTGCGCCCGCTCTACGACGCGCTGTACGAGATGCTCGGCATCGAAAAGGTCACCCGCCTGATCGAGCGCAACGTGATCGAGATCGCGCCGCTCGCCTACATGCGCGGACGCACGCTCAACGACGCCTTCGTCATTCTCGACGAAGCGCAGAACACCACGATCGAGCAGATGAAGATGTTCCTGACGCGCATCGGTTTCGGCTCGGTTGCTGTGGTCACCGGCGATGTCACCCAGATCGATCTGCCAAAGCACGTCAAGTCCGGCTTGCGCGACGCGAACGAGGTATTGCGCGAAGTCGACGGCATCAGCTTCACGTTCTTCACCGCGCAAGACGTCGTGCGTCATCCGCTGGTGCAGAAGATCGTGCGGGCGTATGAGCAGCATGAATCGGGATCCGGAAACAATCGGTAATTGGAATGATTTTCCGTTCGCCCTGAGCGTAGCGCCGAAGGTGCGAAGTCGAAGGGCTGGCGTTTCGACTTCGCTCGCCATGCGAGCTACGCTCAACGCGAACGGATCAAACGAGTACGCGGGCCGATGAAACCACTGCTCTATTTGCGCAACGAGACCGGGCGCCGCGGCGTGCCGCAGCGGGCCTCGTTCGAGCGCTGGATCGCGGCAATTCCCGGACTGCGCCGGCGCCGATTCGAGGTGAACATCCTCGTCGTCGGCACGGCGCAAGGGCGGCGTTTCAACCGCCAGTTCCGGCACAAGGATTACGCCAGCAATGTCCTGAGCTTTGCTTGCGAGTCGTTGCCACGCGCAAAAAACCCGCTGCTCGGGGATCTGGTCATCTGCGCGCCGGTCGTGGCGCGTGAGGCCGCCGAACAGGGCAAACGTCCGCGCGATCACTGGGCTCACCTGACCATCCACGGCGTACTGCACCTGCTCGGCCACGATCACCAGACCGCCGCCGAGGCCAACCGAATGGAAGCGCTGGAAATCCGCATACTGGCCGGCTTGGGCATTGGCGACCCGTATGCGTAGCCGGCGTCGGAATTCAATACCTTGATTCGATTGAGAAAATATCGAAAATTCCGCAATCGGCTACACTAGACGGCCGCCCTTGTGGGCTTTGCACGCAGCAACATGAACGAGGACCATCCCAGTCCCCCGCCGGTCCGGTCCTGGCTGGAACGCATCGGCCAACTGGTTTCCGGCGAACCCCGCAACATCGACGAATTGCTCGAGGAACTGCGCGACGCCCGCACCAACGGGTTGCTCTCCGACGACACCCTGTCGATGGTCGAAGGCGCGATCGAGGTTTCCGACCTCACTGTCGCCGACGTGATGATTCCGCGCGCGCAGATCGTCGCCCTGCCGGCCGATGCGTCGCTGGAGGAAATCCTGCGCCGGGTGATCGAATCCGGCCACTCGCGCTTTCCCGTCCACGGCGAGGACAGCGACGACATCATCGGCATCCTGCTCGCCAAGGACCTGCTCAAGTGTTTTGCCGGCAAGGACGCGCCGTGCAACATCCGCGGTCTGCTGCGGCCGGTCGCGATGATCCCCGAGTCCAAGCGTCTGGACATCCTGCTCAAGGAATTCCGTCTGTCACGCAACCACATGGCCATCGTCGTGGACGAATACGGCGGGGTATCGGGTCTGGTCACGATCGAGGACGTGCTCGAGGAAATCGTCGGCGAAATCGACGACGAGCACGACGAGGAGGATCCGGCGCGCAAGAAGCTGATCCAGGCGCAGGCCGACGGCAGTTTCCTCGTCAACGCGCTCACGCCGATCGCCGATTTCAACGCGCGTCTGGGCAGCGCGTTCCCGGACGAGGATTTCGACACCGTCGGCGGCATGGTCACGGCCGAGTTCGGCCACCTGCCCGAATCCGGCGAGGAAACCGTGCTCGGCGGATTCGCGTTCCGCGTCACCCGCGCGGATGCGCGCAAGGTGCAACAATTCGCTGTGCGGGTGCATGATGCCTAGTAATCCGCGTAAAGGAACCCGTTCGTGTTGAGCGTAGCGGAGCGCAGCTCCGCGAAGTCGAAACACCGGTCACCTCAGCCGCCGATGCCCTTCGACTTCGCGCCTTCGGCGCTACGCTCAGGGCGAACGGGTATTTTTCTTCTTTTCATTTTGCTGCTTTTTCCACTCTTCGCATCCGCCCAGCTTGCGCCCGCGCCACAGCCCGGCACCGATCTCGACGTCGCCCTGATCACGTTCGGCCCCGGCACCGAACTGTGGGAGCGCTTCGGCCACAATGCCATCCTGATCGCCGACCGTGCCAGCGGCGTGCAGCGCCTGTACAACTACGGCATGTTCGATTTCGCGCAGAAGAATTTCTTCCTCAACTTCGCGCGCGGCCGCATGCTCTACCGCATCGACGTGGACGATCCGGCCGATGAGTTCCCGCTGTACCGCGCCGAAGGCCGCTGGATCGTCGAACAGGACTTGAACCTGGCCCCGGCACAACGCGCGAAACTGAGCGATTACCTGGCCTGGAACGCGCGCCCGGAAAATGCGCAATACCGTTACGACTACTTCACCGCCAACTGCGCCACGCGCGTGCGCGACGCGCTCGACATGGCGCTCGGCGGTGCGATCCACGCCCAGCTCATCGCGCCATCGCGCGGCTTCACCTACCGCATGGACGCGCTGCGCCTGATGCGTCCCGATCCGGTGTTGATGGTGCTGATGGACGCCGGACTCGGCCCGTTTGCCGACACGCGCCTGTCGTACTGGGCCGAAAGTTTCGTGCCGATGGAGTTCATGCGCTTTGTGCGCGAGGTGAAGGTGCGCGGCGCGGACGGCACGCCGATACCGCTGGTCGCGCGCGAGACCGTGATTTATCCCGGCCGCCTGCCGGAGCCGCCGGCATTCCCGCCGGACTGGGTCTGGCAGGCGCTGGCCATCGGCGTTCTCTCCGCATTCGGCTTGCTCGCGCTCTACCGCAGGCGCACGCGGCGCTGGGCGCGCGCAACATTCGCGACCAGCGCCACACTCATCGCTCTGGTCTGCGGCGTGAGCGGCCTTGTCCTGATCGGCCTGTGGACACTCACCGACCATGTCGCCGCCTGGCACAACGAAAACATCCTGCTGCTGAATCCGCTGTGCCTGCTGCTGCTGCCCGCGTGGATCGCCAGCGCGCGCGCGCAATGGCAGCCATCGCGCTTCGTCAAGGCGACGAGTTTTCTCATCGCCTTTCTCGCTGCGTTCGAGTTTTTCCTGAAAATCTATCCCTCGTTCCCGCAGGACAACCGCTTCTGGATCGCCCTGCTGCTGCCGATTCACGCCGCGCTCGCGGCGGGGGTAAATTGGCGGAAGCAGTAGGCGCGATCAGTCCAACCCCAGAGTTTCGGCCAACGAGCGCGGCGAGTGCAGCGTGACACCGCCGAATGTCTTGCCGAAGCCGATGCCGAAATGGCGGCGATCACCAGTGACCAGAGCGTCGCAGCGCGAACGCATAGCCGCCAACAGCACCGGACGATCCTTCTCCGGCAGCCAACGCACGTCCACTGGCGGCAGCGGCGCGCGTGCATCGCTCACGCTGAGCTTGCGCATCATCGCGTCGAATTCGGCGAGCGTATCAGCGTGTTTGAGGTGTAGATTGCGTCGGGCTTCCGCGATCACATATTCGTCTACCCAGCACGAATGCCGCGCCTTGAGCAATGTATTGAGCAAATGGCGGATGGCGCCATCGGACCGCGCCGCAGAAAACAGGATATTCGCGTCCAGAAATATCCGCATCGCCGGTATTCAGCGCGTGCGTTTGCGCTTCGGTGCACGCTTGCGTGCGGCGAAGTAGTCGGCAAGCTCCGCTTCGGCTGCATCGAATTCGCGAATTCGCGATGGTGTATACAACTCTATCGGCAACGTGACCGCGGGTCGCAACAGCAGCCCCTCGTCCGTCGTTTCGGCGATCAATTGATCGTCGGCCTTCAAGCCGAGCGCCTGGCGCAACTTGGCGGGCAAGGTGACCACGCCGCGGCTGGTGAGCGTAATGGCTGCTTTCATGATTTGCAGTATAGCAGAAATTCTGCCACCGCTCTTCCCCTCTCCTGATTTGCTACATCGCCATCGGGCACCGCTCCATTTCGTGACACGGAATCGTCAAACGACGTTTAATCATGCTCTGAACAACACGATTAATGGTATGCTTCAGCGTACTCTGAACTGAGGCATCGACACATGGGCTCGATTCGCGCAAATGCGTTGAAAACGCAGGGTGTGTCCGCGATCGCGGAGGCGCTCGCCGACGCGCCGGAGGCGATGGTGTCGGTGCGCGGACAGGATCGCTTTGTGGTCATGGATATCGAACATTACCGCTATCTGCGCGAGTGCGAATTGACCGCGGCATTGGCCGAAAGTCAGGCCGATCTTGCCGCCGGGCGCTTCGTCGTGGAATCGGTCGAGGCACACCTGAAGCGGTTGGCAAAGCTGTGACCTGGACGCTGGTCTTTACCGACCAGTACAACCGTCGCGCGGCGCGGTTCCTCAAACGCCATCCCCACACGCGCGAACAGTACCGAAAGACCCTACTGCTTCTGCAAGCGAATCCGCATCACCCTTCATTGCGATTGCACGCGCTCGGCGTCAAGTTGGCGGGGTTGCATTCGGTATCAATCAATCTATCGTATCGGATCACGTTGGAACTCGTAATCCGAGGCCGCCGAATTGTGTTGATCAATGTGGGCGACCACGACGCGGTGTACTGACCCTGCGGTATATCCGGGACGGAACCGCCATTGCCCCCGCCTCCCGTTCTCCGGCATCATCCGGCCATGAACGCGCCGGTTGCTTCGCTGGAAACCGCCAACCCGCCCACGCTGGTCAACTGCGCGGTGTACGGCAGCGACGGACGCAAGTTGCGCGATATCGGCCTGGCGGACATCGACGCGGCGCTGAAGAATCCAGGGGTGTTCGTCTGGGTGGGCCTGCACGAGCCCGACGAGGCTTTGCTCGATAACCTGCAGCGCGAGTTCGGCCTGCACGAGCTCGCGATCGAGGACGCGCACCGCGCGCACCAGCGCACCAAGATCGAGGCCTACGGCGAATCGCTGTTCATCGCCGTGCACACGGCGCAGATGGAACACGACAAGGTCGAGTTCGGCGAAACGCATCTGTTTCTCGGCCGCAATTATCTGGTGAGCGTGCGCCACGGCGCGTCGCGCTCGTACGCGCAGGCGCGGCGCTGCTGCGAATCCGCGCCGGCGTTGCTCGCACTGGGGCCGAGCTACGCGTTGTATTCGGTACTCGATTTCGTGGTCGACAACTACATGCCGATCGTCGACAACTTCCGCGTGCGCCTGCAGGAGCTGGAACACGCCGTGCTGGCCGGCGATTTCCAGCGCCGCACCATCGTGCGCCTTTACGAATTGAAGAAGGAACTGGTGCGCCTGCGCCTGGCGGTGACGCCGCTGCAGGACATCCTGAGCCAGCTCGTGCGCCTGTATCCGGGCCTGATCCGCGACGAGGTGCGGCCGTATTTTCGCGACGTCGGCGATCACGCCACGCGCATCAACGAAGCCGCCGACACCATGCGCGAAATGCTCACCGCGGCGATGGACGTCAACTTCGCTCTCGTCGGCATCGCCCAGAACGACGTGTTCAAGAAGATCTCCGGCTGGGCCCTGCTGCTGACCGCACCGATGATGGTGGCGAGCTGGTACGGCATGAACTTCCGCGACATGCCGGAACTGGGCATGGCGCATGCCTATCCGGTGGCGACCGGCGCTACCGCGGCACTTTGTATACTTCTGTACATCCTGTTGAAAAGGGCCAGGTGGTTATGAACCGGCGTCTGTGGCTGCTCGCGTTGCCCTTTCTCGGCACCCTGATCGTGCCGCTCTACGATCGCAGCGAACCGGCGCTGTGGGGATTTCCGTTTTTCTACTGGTATCTGTTCCTGTGGCTGTTGCTGCTGCCGCCGCTGATCGGGTGGGTCGATCGGGGCCGGCGGCGATGAGCACGGCGGCGCATTGGACCGCCTGGGGCGTGTTCGCGTTCTTCTTCGCGCTGGTGACCCTGCTCGGCTTCGCCGCGGCGCGCTGGAAGAAAGCGGACCTGAATTATCTGCACGAATGGGGACTCGGCGGACGCCGCTTCGGCACGGCGATCACCTGGTTCCTGCTCGGCGGGGATTTGTATACCGCCTACACCGTGATCGCCGTGCCTGCCCTGGTATACGCCACCGGCGCCTACGGATTCTTCGCCCTGCCCTACACCATCGTCGCGTTCCCGGTTTTCTACGTCTTCGCGCCGCGCCTGTGGAATGTGTGTCACCGCCATGCCTACGTGACCCTGGCCGACTTCGCGCATGGCCGCTACGGCAATCGCTGGCTGGCGCTGGCGGTGGCGCTGACCGGCGTGCTGGCAACCTTGCCGTATATCGCACTGCAGCTGGTCGGCATGCAGGTGGTGTTCGAGGCGATGGGATTCGGCGGCCTGCGCCAGGGCGCCGAGATCGC
>JAGWXP010000085.1 GCA_018969845.1 Lysobacteraceae bacterium
CGGCGACCTTTGCCTGCCCGGCGAATTGCGCCTGCCCCACCGCGGGAGCAGCAGGACTCTGCGGCGGAACGGAATAGCCACTTGCTTCGAGTTGCGGATACAGCGCATCGCGCACCTGCGCGGCGACGAAGGGCAGTGCGATCAACACGAGAATCAACAGGGCCAGGCCACGCAGACGCGAAGCCGCGCGCGCGAGCTTGCCTTCCGGCAACGCCCGCGCGATCAGGGCCAGGGCGATGACGGCGATCAGGCTCCACAGCGGCGAATCGGATTCCTGATATCCGAGAAGCACGTACGCGAGCGCAGCCGCCGCGCCGGCCCAGCCGAGCAAACGCCAGGCGAGAAGAACGAGGATGGCGCAGACGAACACGTCGAGCAGGGTCCAGCCGCCGATCCAGCTGCCGCTTGCGCTGTCGGCGCCAGGCGCGGCGAGAAGCTTGTAGCCGTAAGGAAAATGCAGGCGCTCCTGCACGCTGTCGAAACTCTGCAGCCAGCCGGCCACCGGCATGGCCGCGGACGCGGCGATGCGCAGGTTGGCGGACAGATCCACGTTGGGCGTGCGCCACTCCACGCCACTCGTATCCGGCTTGACGCCACGCGTGATCAGCAGATCCTCGCCGGTGCCGGCCTTTGCGTTCTGCGCCGTGGCTTGCTCGAGCGTGTAGGGCGCGGCGGCATCCAGGCGCCAGCCGTTCACCATCGTGCCGCGTACGCGGTCGCGCGCATACCAGCCGGCACCCGAGAAATCCAGCCAGGCCTCACGTTGCAGCTTCAGCCGGTTGGCGGCATCCGAGGCCAGACCGCGCGAGCGTTGTTCGATAGTCAGCCTGCCACCGTCGCCGAGTGCGAACGCGGGCAGGTTCTGCCAGTCGCCCGGCACCTCGGACTGGTGCGGATCGACCTGCACGGCGCCGCTCGCCGCGGTCACGCGCAGGTGCGTATCGGCTGCATAGCTCCAGATTTCCTGCTTCGGCCACGGCGCAGGCGCAAGGCGCGCGGTAACCGCCGTCAACGGCGCCAGCGCACGCGCTCGCAGAATCAATGTGGCGTTGCCGGGCTGCACTTGCACTCGCAGTTTGCCGTCGGCATCCAGCCGCGCCGGCCAGTCGCCGTCGATGGACAGCGGTGCATAACCTTCCGGCAGCACCGGCCCGAGCGTTTCTTCGCGCGCTTGCCCGGAAACGTCGAGCCGAATTTGCGTGGTCAGCCGCGCAGGCACGCCATCGGCGAGCTTGCGGAAAACGCGAACATCGATATGGTCGGCTTGCGGTGCGACCGTGTTGCCGCGGCCGAGGGTGATTTCGCCGCCGTCGCGCTGGATCTGCGCGACCGGCTTGCCATCCACGACGAGAGCGACCAGGCCGACGGTTTGCGGAACCGCCAGCGTCTGCGGACGCTCGCGCCAGGGAATCGTGCCCTTGATCGCGTAGCTGCCCTGAGCCAGCCACAGCGCCGGCGTGCCGCCGTGTTCGAGCACCGGCTGCGCTTGTCCATTCACCGTGACCTGCTGCGGCCAATGCCGCTCATCACCCGGCAGGTACGCCCAGCTCGGCGCTTCCACGCGCCAGGCGATGGCGAACACTGCGCCATCGGCATTCGCGTCCAGATGCAGCGTTCCCGGCCAGGCGCAGACGAAATCGCCCGGTGCATTCGGCGCACGCGTGGCCGCAAACGGGCAGGCGCGGTAGTCCAGATCGTGCATGACCCAGGCGCGCCAATCCTTCAGCGCGGACGGAATTTCCGCATCCGGCGTCTGCGCGTGTATACCTGTGGAAAAAGCAAGAATGCAGCCTAGCAGTGCGAAACCGATGCGCATGATTCGCTCCCGAGGGTGAAGTGGCTGGGTGATGCAACGCGCAAAGCGCGGCTGCGGGGTCAGGGTGTGTCCGCGCTGGCAAACAAGCGCCACGCCTGTTCGGCCGCGGCGAGCACGAACCCGGCGAGAAAAAACAGGTAGCTCCAGCGCAGATAACGGTACTTGTGGCGATCCAGATAGCTGCCGAGCGCGTAGATGTCAGCAACCCAGGCGGCGTATGGCGTGCCGTCCGGGGTCAACACCTTGTGCATCTCGTCCAGATAGCGATCGCGCGTCAGCGTGCCGAAATGGCCGAAGAACAGCGGGTTGAATTGCGCCGGCAATTCGGCGCCGTGCGGCTTGAGCAGGCGGTATTTGGGCAGCACCGCGAGGATCGCCAGTAACAGCGCGATCAGGGTGAACACGCCGAGGGTGAGCGCCGACAGTCGCAGCGAAGCGTCGGTCGTGCGGCCGAACACCAAGGTCAGCACGATCGAGGCGACCGTGATGATGATATTGGCCTTGTTGTCGGCCATCATCGACAGGGTGATGTGGTGCTGCTGCACGTTGCGCAGCAGATTGTCGGCGGTATTGCGTTCGGGGATGTCCGCGAACGATCCAGCGCGTGGCGGCGAGGCAGGCTCCATCGGCGTCTCCCGCGTGACAGAATAGCTGCCATGATAGGAACCGCGCGCCGGCTTGGCAATCGCTTCGCGTTGTGCACCGCCGTGCTGGCGTTGGGCGGCTGCGCCAACGTGTTTTTCGCAGCGGTGGACAAGCTCGAATACACGCGCAGCGTGATCGAGCGCGACCACATCGTTTTCGATGCCGCCCATGGCCTGGCGCTCGACGCCTATGCACCGGCCGGGGCTAGCGGCGATCCGGTCGTGGTGTTCTTCTACGGCGGCAGCTGGAGCGAGGGCAAGCGTCACTGGTACCGCTACGTCGGCGACGCGCTGGCGAACCATGGCGTGGTCGTGTTCATTCCCGATTACCGCAAATACCCGGACGTGCGTTTTCCCGCCTTCATGCACGATGCCGCCAACGCCGTGCGCTGGGCGCGCGATCACGCTGCCGCGTTCGGCGGCGATCCAGCGCATGTGTTCGTGATGGGCCATTCCGCCGGCGGCCAGATCGCCGCCCTGCTCGCCTGCGACAAGCGTTATCTGAACGCCGTCGGCATGCAGCCGCGCGAACTGGCCGGCATGATCGGCGTGGCCGGCGCCTACGCGTTCCTGCCCTTCGTCGAGGACGAACCGGAAATCTTCGGCAACGATGCGAACGGCCGCTACGATTCGCAGCCGATCAATTTCGTCGACGGCGACGAGCCGCCGATGCTGTTGCTACAAGGCACGGACGATGACGAAGTGCCGCCGAGCAATGCCGAGGCGATGGCCGAACGTGCCCGGGCGATGGACGGCACGGCCACGCTGAAACTGTATCCGGACGTCGGCCATTCTTCGATCCTGCTCGCGCTGGCGCGCGGCCGCGAGACGCCTGTCCCCACGCTTGCCGATACGTTGGCGTTCATCCAGCGCATCGATGCCGCCAGCCACGCGACATCGGTGCGCTAAACGTCTTTCAGGCTGCGGCAGCCAGATCGACGCCGGTCGCCGACGCGTGCTCCAGCGTCACCGCGACGGCATGCACCACCGCGGCGATGCGTACCGCGCTCTGGACCGCCTGTGCGGACACGCCGTGCTTCTTCAGCGTCTTCTCGTGCGCGTCCATGCATGCGCCGCAACCATTGATCGCGGAAACCGCGATCGAACATAGCTCAAAGTCCATCTTGTCGCAGCCGGGGTTGGCCATCGCGTTCATGCGCAGGCTCGCGCGCAGCGTGCCGTACTCCGGCTCGCTCACCAGGTGCGTGAAGCGGTAATAGATGTTGTTCATCGCCATGATCGACGCGGCGATGCGCGCGCCGTCGAGCTCCTGTGCGTTCGCGTGTCTGGCTGCTTCGGCGCCGATCGCCGTGACCACCGGTTCGTGGCGCGACGCGATCGCACTGGCCAGCGCGACCAGGCCGATCTGTTTCTGGCTCAGGCCCGGCGCGCCGGTTTCGTCGAGTACGGATTCCAGGTTCAGGCGCAGGTCGCGGGCGTAATCCGGAATGCGGGATTTGAGTTCGTTCGCGTTCATTTCGTTCTCCGGCGAACCGGCGGCATCGCGCCGCCGGCTCGCAGCGATGGGATCAGGCCGCTTTCAACGTCTGTTCACCCTGCTTCCAATTGCACGGGCACAGCTCGTCGGTCTGCAAGGCATCCAGCACGCGCAGCACTTCGGCCGGATTGCGGCCGACACTGCCGTCGGTCACGTAGGTGAAACGGATGATGCCTTCCGGATCGACGAGGAAGGTTGCGCGCTTGGCGACGCCTTCTTCCGCATCGAGAATGCCGAGCGCGGAACTCAGGCGCTTGGCCGTGTCGGCCAGCATCGGGAACGGCAGGAAGCGCAGGTCCTGGTGGTCGCGGCGCCAGGCCAGGTGCACGAATTCGGTATCCGTGCTCGCGGCGAGGACCTGGCAGTCGCGGTCGCGGAATTGCGCGTTCACATCGCCGAAGCCCTTGATCTCGGTCGGGCAGACAAAGGTGAAATCTTTCGGGTAGAAGAACACCAGCGTCCATTTGCCCTTGTAGGTGTTGTTGTCGATCTCGGCAAATGCGCTTTCGAGGTTGTCGATGGCCACGGTGGCCTTGAGTTTGAATTCGGGAAACTTGTCGCCGACGGTAAGCATGATGGGCTCCTGATGGTCATGGTTGGGAGGGCGGCCCGGCTGGGCGCGGGACAAACATAGGGATACACAATCAATCATTCAAATCGATTGATGCTATACTTTCGATAGATAAATCGAATGATTGGAGGGTTCCGATGAACCTGCGCGATTTGCGTTACCTCGTGGCCCTGGCCGAGCACCGCCATTTCGGTCGCGCCGCTGCGGCCAGTTTCGTCAGCCAGCCGACCCTGTCCACGCAGATCAAGAAGCTCGAGGACGAACTCGGCGTCGCCCTGGTCGAACGCACGCCGCGCAAGGTGCTGCTCACCGACGTCGGGCGCGAGATCGCGCAGCGCGCGCGCGAGGTGCTCAATGAGGTCGAGCAGATCAAGACGATCGCGCGGCGCACGCTGGATCCGGAATCCGGCACCGTGCGGCTGGGAATTTTCCCTACGCTGGGGCCGTACCTGCTGCCGCATGTCGTGCCGACCATCCGCCGGCGTTTCCCACGCCTGGAACTGCTGCTGGTCGAGGAGAAAACCGAGACCGTACTGCGCCTGCTGCGCGAAGGCAGGCTCGACGCGGGGATCCTGGCCTTGCCGATCCACGATGACCAATTGCACGCGGAATTCCTGTTCGAAGAACCCTTCCTCCTCGCCGTGCCGGAACGCCACGATCTGGCCCGGCGCCGCACGCTGCGACTGGAGGATCTGGCCCACGAAAGCCTGTTGCTGCTCGACGACGGGCATTGCCTGCGCGACCAGGCGCTGGAGGTTTGCCACCTGTCCGGCGCGAACGAGAAATCCGGATTCCGCGCGACCAGCCTGGAAACCCTGCGCCAGATGGTCGCGGCCAATGTCGGCATCACCCTGCTGCCAACGCTCGCGGTGCAGCCGCCGGTGGCGCATGCAGGCAACGTGCATCTGGTGCCGTTCCGTGGTCACGCGCCGAGCCGGCGCATCGCCATGATCTGGCGCAAGAGCACGGCGATGGCGGGATTCCTGAAGAACCTCGCGGAAATCCTTCGCGAGCTGCCCAAGCATTTGCTGGATGCGCACGGTGCCGCCGCCGAATCGACCGCGCAGGCGCCTCGACGACGCGCGCGCCGATAGATCGCCGCTATAGGATCAATCGGAACAATCGATTTTCAATGCGGGTTCCGGTACGTTACGCTGGCGCCGTCCGCCGCCCATGCGGCTGGCTCATGTTTTTCATCAAACATGTTTCCCGTTACCCAACACGAGGTGTGTCATGGCCACTCTGAAAGGCTCCAGGACCGAAGGCAATCTCAAGGCCGCGTTCGGCGGCGAATCGATGGCGAACCGCCGCTATCTCTACTTCGCCCAGAAGGCGGACGTGGAAGGCTACAACGACGTCTCCGCGGTGTTCCGTTCCACAGCCGAGGGCGAAACCGGTCATGCACACGGCCACCTCGAATATCTCGAACAGTGCGGCGACCCGGCCACCGGCCTGCCGTTCGGCGACACCCGCAACAATCTCAAGGCGGCAATCGCCGGCGAAACGCACGAGTACACCGACATGTATCCGGGCATGGCCAAGACCGCGCGCGATGAAGGCTTCGGCGAAGTCGCCGACTGGTTCGAGACGCTGGCCAAGGCGGAACGCTCGCACGCGAACCGCTTCACCAAGGCACTGAACGATCTGGCGTAAACGCCTTTCTCCTGCTCCCGCTGGCCGGAGATCGCCGGGATGAGGGTGGCAAGCTGCGCATCGCGTTGCACAACCACCCTTATCCGCCTTCGGCACCTTCTCCCACCAGCGGGAGAAGGGAAAAGTCCTGGAGAGTATTCTGCATGGCCGACGAACGCAGCACCTCCCGCGAAGGCAGCCTCGACGCGCCGACGCGGCATTCACTCGACTGGAAGAATCCACAGTTCTACGACCAGGCCGCGCTCGACGCCGAACTCGAACGCGTGTTCCACATCTGCCACGGTTGCCGGCGCTGCGTGAGCCTGTGCCAGGCGTTCCCGACCCTGTTCGATCTGGTCGACGCATCGACGACGATGGAAGTCGACGGCGTAGCCAAGTCCGACTACGTGAAAGTCGTCGACCAATGCTATCTGTGCGACCTGTGCTATCAGACCAAGTGTCCGTACGTGCCGCCGCACGAATGGAACGTGGATTTCCCGCATCTGATGCTGCGCGCGAAAGCGGCTGCGTTTCGACGCGGCGAGACGGCGGCAAGCGCAAAGATTCTCGCCGCGACGACCACCGTCGGCAGACTGGCGACGATTCCGGTTGTGGTGGAAGCGGTGAACGCAGTCAACCGCAGCGGCCTCGGGCGCAAGCTGCTGGAAAAGACGCTCGGCGTTCATGCCGACGCGCGCGTGCCGGCCTATGCACGCAAGACCGCACGCAAGCGCCTGAAGCATCTCGATGGCGCCGGCGACGCGCAACCGGCCGGCCGCACCCGCGGCAGGGTGGCGATCTTCGCGACCTGCTACTGCAATTTTTCCCAGCCCGAGCCGGTGGAGGATCTGGCCGCCGTGCTGCGCCACAACGGCATCGCGGTCAAACTCGTCGAGCGCGAGGTGTGCTGCGGCATGCCCAAGCTCGAACTCGGCGATCTGGAAGCCGTGGAAAAGTATAAAAAGCAGAACATCCCGGTGCTCGCCGCGGCGATCCGCGACGGCTGGGACATCAGCGCGACGATCCCGTCCTGCGTGCTGATGTTCAAGCAGGAACTGCCGCTGATGTTTCCGGACGACGAAGACGTGCTGCTGGTCAAGCGCCACATCTTCGATCCGTTCGAATACCTGTGGCAGCGCCATCAGGCAGGCCTGTTGAAAACCGAATTCCCGAATCCGCTCGGCCAGATCGCCTACCACGCGCCCTGCCACCAGCGCGTGCAGAACATCGGGCCGAAGACACGCGACGTGCTCGCGCTCGTGCCCGGCACGCAAATCCAGACCATCGAACGCTGCTCCGGCCACGACGGCACCTACGGCGTGAAGGCGAAGACCTATGCGCTTTCGCGCAAGATCGCCAAACCGGTGGAAACGCGCGTGGAACAGATCGCACCGGCACATTTCGCCAGCGATTGTCCGATGGCCGCCAGCCATGTCGCGCACGGGCTGCACGACAACCCGCGCGCGGAAAGTCCGCTCGGGTTGCTGCGGATGGCGTACGGGATCTAGCCGGTACACCGTTCACCCTGAGCGTAGGCGCAAAGCGCCGAAGTCGAAGGGCCGCCGACGCTTCGACTTTGCGAGCTACGCGCAGAGCGAGCGGTTTTAGCGATCACATTGGAAATTGTCATGCAAAAACTTACCCCATCCGATCTGTTCACCCTCGAAGCCTACGCGCGCGAGCGTCCCGCGTTCCGCGCGCGCGTGCTCGCACACAAGCAGACACGCAGCGTGCACCTGGGCGCACATCTGACCTTGCTGTTCGAGGATCGCCTGACGATCCAGTACCAGGTACAGGAGATGCTGCGCATCGAACGCATCTTCGAGGAAGCCGGCATCCGCGACGAGCTCGACGCCTACAATCCGCTGATTCCGGATGGCGCAAACCTCAAGGCCACCCTGCTCATCGAATATCCCGACCCGGCAGTGCGCGCGCGCAAGCTGGTCGAACTGCGCAACATCGAACATCGCATTACGCTGCGTATCGGCGATCTGGCGCCTGTTATCGCCATCGCCGACGAGGACATGCAACGCAGCAATGCCGAAAAGACCTCGGCCGTGCATTTCTTGCGCTTCGAACTGACGCCCGCACACGTGGCCGCGTTCAAACGCGGCGACGGCATCGAACTGGCTGTCGATCATCCCGCGTATGAGGACAAGACGAGGCTTGATGCCGCCACGCGCACGGCGCTGGCCGCAGACCTGGACTGATCCCGCTCACGGACAACCCGGCGGCGGTTTCTGTCCGCTCAAAGGCCGGCAACGTGTGGCGTTCGCGCCGACTTGCGTACGTGCGTGTTGCGCGGCGCCGGCGTCTATGGCACTCACTGCAAACGTGCGCACATAGGTCTGGCCTTCGAACACGGCCTTGAATTGCCACGTGCCGACGGGCGCGCCCGCCGGCAGCACATATTTCCAGTCGAACGCCGTGCCGGAATAGAAGGGAGACGACAGATTCTGGCTGGCGAGATCGAAATCCCACTGCGCGAAGGCACTGCCATCGGGTCGCAGAATCGCAAAATTCGTCACTTCGCCGTTGCGCTGGTCGCGCCACGAAGCGAATACCCACAGCGTGTCGCCGGGCGCGAATATACTTTTGTAGTTGGGCACGTCGTCGACATTCGCGCCGTTGACCACGCCGCAGACGATTTGATCCGGTTCGGCCGAATGCGTGCTCAGCGTGTCGATGTGCGGATCTTCATAAGGCTGGAATACGGCCCAGCGATCGGGTGCGGCGTTGCACTGGCCGTGGCGGGGGTCGACCACGGCGCCGTTCGCATCGCGTAGTTCGAAATGCAGGTGCGGACCGGTGGACTGGCCGGAACTGCCGACCAAGCCCAGGTAATCGCCCGCCGCCACGTGCGCGCCCACGGGCAGCGTGGTGAGCGAGCCCTTGCGCAGGTGCATGTAAATCGCGGTGAGGCCGTCGTCCTGGCGTATGTAGACGATGTTCGCAGCGCTGACCCCGTCGAACGTGCATTGGCGGTCGAAATTGCCATCGTCCTTTTCGATGATCGTGCCTGGCGCCGCCGCGACGACCTGCACCACGCCCTCATCCATCATCAGCCACGCGAACGGCCACAGGTAGTAGTCCGTACCGGCGTGGTTGTAGCCATTGGCCAGATCGTAGGTGCGGGTGCCACAGGTGTAATCCTGGATAAAGCCCGGATAGCGCGGATCGTGATCGACGAAATACTTGGTGCCGTGGTAGTCGAACTGATCGAAGCCCGGCACCGGACGCAATGGCCATTGCAGATCGTTGACGGGCGTTTGCGCCAGTCCGAGCGCCGATGGCAGCGCTCCGGCGCGTTGCAGATTCGCGAGATTGCGCGCGGCGCGACGATCGGTCCGTTCGCGCCACTGCGGCGACGGCGCATCCGCAAACTCGGCGTCGCCCACGACATAGCCGCCCGCCGGCGCCGTCTGCGCGAATGCGGCCAGGCTCATGCCGGCACACAGCGCAATCAACATCCATCGCATTGGCGTTCGCTCGGCTGCCCCAATCCGGAAAAAAAATCTACGCCGCGCGCCGCGCCGCTGCAAGCGCCGCCGCGTCCAGACCCGTTCGATGCCGGGCCCGGGAAAATCCGCAGCGTCGCGGACGCATCCGGTCGGCATCAGGCGGGTTCGGCGACCGGCGCCGGACGCAGGCGCACCGAGCCTACGAAGATGCCGAGCAGGGAGAGCGCCAACCCGATCCAGTCCGCCGCGCTGGTCGGGCGCGCAAACAGGATCACGTCGAGCACGAACGACAGCGCCGGTTGCAGGAGCAGCAGCAAGCCGACCAGCGAAGCCGGCAACTGCGGCATCGCGCTCGCGATCAGCACCCAGCCCAGCACCTGCCCGAACAGGCCCAGGCCGAGCAGAGCGGCCCAGGTCTCGATATCCGGAATCGCGAAACTGCCGTGTTCGGCGAGCACGGCGAGCGCCAGCATTGCCGCGCAAATCAGGCTGTTCAGGCACAGCGCGCGCATCGGCGTCAGACCCGGCCGCTCACGCTGGGCGCGGCGCAGGCTGAGCAGATACACGGCGTAGGCGACGCCGGTGGAAAGACCCAGCCACACGCCGACACGGAAGCGCGGCGTGAACGAACTCCAGTCCACGCCGACCAGCAGCCACAACCCGATCAAGGCGAGGACCAAGCCGAATATAAAGCGCGGCCCGAGGCGCTCGCGGAAAAACAGCACACCGGCGAGCGCCATGATGAAGACCTGGAAATTCGCAACCAGCGTCGCCAGGCCCGGCCCGATGTATTGGATGCTGCGATGCCAGATGAACAAGTCAGCGCCGAACGCGAAGGCAGGCAACACCAGCCAAGCCCAATCGCGCCACCCGATCCCGCGCCACTGTCCGCGCGCGGTGAGCAGGATGAGCAACATCGCGCCGCCGAAAGCCATGCGCCAGAACGCCGATTCGGTGGGTCCGACATGCGCCCAGCGCACGAAGATGCTGGTCGTGCTGATCAGGGCCGCGCCCGCGGTCATGCGCCACAGCGCGGCGCGCGGAATCGCGGCCGTCACTTGCTCTGCTCGTGCAGCGGCGCGATGGGCTCGTTCACCGTCGACGCCAGCCAATCCT
>JAGWXP010000086.1 GCA_018969845.1 Lysobacteraceae bacterium
TCCTAGACGATCTTCAGCGTTCCGCAGATCACCAACGGCCAGGCGAATGCGGAAGCGGCGAACAGCGCGCCCGCGATCGTCGGACTCACTGCCGATGCCAGGCTGCGCGGTACCGACGTGAAGCTCGCCGCCGCGGGTCGCTCGGCTTCGGTCACCACGGACATCACGCAGGACGAGCGCGTCGGCACGTCCATCTGCGAAAGCGCCGCGCGCACCAGGAGCAGGCTCAACGCCAACGCAAGCGATGGCGCGACGGCCGCAAGCATCAGCGCAACACTGGAAGGGATGTGCGTGAACACCATCGTGTTGACCAGTCCGACCCGTCGCGACAACCGCGCCGCGACCGGATACGACAGCGCGGCGAGCATGAGAATCGCGCGCTTGGCAATGCAAAGTTGCGCCTCACAGCCAGCCTCCGCGCAAGGCGATACCGATCGCTGCTCCGCCCAATGCCAATAACACGTCCGGGACGGCATTCCAGCGCATGACAATGAGCAGGGCCAGACCGGTCAGCATCACGGCAATCGCATCCGGCAACGCTTCCACGCCGACCAGCAGCGTCGTACCTGCCAGCGCGCCGACCACCCCTGCAGTGATGCCACTCACGAACCCTTTGACCCAGACATTGCCGCGATGGCGGCGCAGCCAGGGCGTCAGGACGACCACGAAGATCAGCGCGGGCAGGAAGATGCCTACGGTCGCGGCCGCCGCGCCGCCGAGACCGTCCACCAGATAACCGACAAACGTCGCGGTGATCACCACCGGCCCCGGCGTCACCATGCCGACGGCGACCGCATCCACGAACTGGCGCGAATCCAGCCAGTGATACTGCTCCACGACATACGCTTGCAGAAAGGGCGCGATCACCAGGCCGCTGCCGAATACCAGAAAACCGGTTTTCAGGAAGAACCAGAACAGCGATGCGGCGCCAGTCGCGACCGACAGCGATGCCGGCAGCGCGAGCGGAAGCAGCGCGCCGGAGCCCGCGCGATCTTCCGAAACCGGCGACACGGCCTGACGTCGCGGGCGCATCCGCAGCATTCCCCACAGCCCCGCGGCGATGAACAACGGCATCAGTTCCTTTCCCGAAACCGCCGTACACGAGGCGACGATCAGCGCCAGGGCCCAAGCGTCCGGATTGCGCCGGAGCGTCTTGCCGCCCAGCTTCCAAGTGGCCTTGACGATCATCGCCAGCACAACAGGTGCCACACCGTAAAAGGCCGCGCGCAGCAACGTCACGCCGGCGAAGTGCACGTAGATCGCGCTGATCGCGGTGGCGATGAGGAAGGGCGCACAGGCGAATGCGACCGCGACTGCACCCGCGCCGATTGCGCCTGCGCGCAGGTAGCCGAAGTAGACTCCGAGCTGAAAGGCCAGCGGTCCGGGGCAGGCCGTGGCCAAGGCCAGCCCATCTTCGTATTCGGCTTCGTCGAACCAGCCACGCCGCTCGATCAAGTCGGTCCGCATGTGCTGCGCCAACGCCACCGGGCCCCCGAAGCCGAGCGCTCCCAGTCGCAGAAAATAGAGTACCAACTGTAAGAGCGAAGGCGAAGTCATGCGTAGGCAGTCTCGGGTTCGAGAGGCGGCATAAAGCGTTTGTAGCTTACATTACATCATTGTAGTATTCACTGCATGACATCAAAGATGCCCGCTTGGCTGATGCTGGTCGTTTCCCTGCCCGGGCGCAGCCCGACCCCGCGGATGCGGTTATGGCGCGCCTTGAAGGCCGCGGGTGCCGCCATGTTGCGCGACGGCGTATACGTGCTGCCGGCACGCAAGGAAGCGCGGGAGCTTTTCAAGGCCCAAGCCGATGAAGCGATCGGTGCAGGAGGCAATGCGCATGTAGTGCCGTTCGCATCGGCAGATTCCCGGCAGGAATCCGAACTGCGCGCGGCTTTCGATCGAACCCAAGCCTACGTGCAAGGCCTGGAACGACTAACGAGCTTGCACAACGACTTGTCCAGAATGAAAGAGGCCGAGGCACGGCGCCGCCTGGCTGCGGCACGACGGGAACTGGGAACGATCGTCGCCACGGATTTCTTCTCCGGCGCGGCGCGCGAACAGGTCGAAGCCGCACTGGCCGATGCCGAACACGCCCTCAACACCCAATTCGCGCCCGACGAACCGCACGCAAGAAAAGCGGCAATTCCACATCGCGCCGCGAAGGATTATCGCGGTCGCCTATGGGCGACACGTCAGCACCTGTGGATCGATCGTGTCGCTTCGGCTTGGCTGATTCGTCGGTTTATCGATCCCAAAGCCCGGTTCGTCTGGCTGAAGAATCCGAAGGATTGTCCGAAAAAAGCGCTGGGCTTCGATTTCGATGGCGCCGAATTCAGTCACATGGGTGTGCGCGTGACGTTCGAGGTATTGGCGGCGAGCTTTGGTCTGGATCGCGATCCGCGATTGACACGACTCGGACGTCTGGTTCGCTACCTCGACATCGGCGGCGTTCCGGTACCGGACGCGGCCGGTTTTGCCAGCGTCATGGCCGGTGCCCGTACCCGTCGTGGCACGAACGACGATGCTTTGCTCAAGGATATGTCGATCGTGCTCGACTCGTTGTACACAGCCTATTCCGAAACGGAAGGAGAAATAGCGTGAACGCTCGTTTTCTGCAGCACCTGTCACGTCGAGTTTGCACGCTGTTCGTCGCTTTGGGAGCAGCGCTAGTGTGGAATGTATCGGTCGCCGCTTCGCTCGACGCCGCAGCCATTGGCAAAGCCGCGGGCGTCGAAGCCAAAGCCCAAGCCGATGGCGTGGTGCAGATCGGCTGGTCGCGCACCGATGTGCCGGTCACCGTGGACGGCATGCAGCTGCCACCCGCGGCCGGACTCGGTTCTTGGGCCGCCATCGCGCCGATGCCGGGCGGCCGAGCCATGGTGATGGGCGACACCGTGGTGTTCGAGGACGAAGCGGACGCGGCGATGGATGCGGCCTTCGCGCATGGCTTGAGCGTGACCGCGTTGCACAACCATTTCTTCTTCGACCAGCCCAAAGTCTTTTTCATGCACATCGAAGGCGAGGGTTCGCCCGAGGAACTGGCGACGGACGTCAAGGCGGTATGGGACGCGATCAAGGCGGTGCGCGCCGCGCGACCGCAACCGGCGGACGGGTTCGGCGGCGCCATGCCTCGCCCCGGCAGGCTGGATGCCGAGGCGCTCGGCAAGATCGTCGGGCATCCCGCTGCAATGTACGATGGCGTGGCCAAGATCGTCATCGGTCGAAAGGGCAGCATGCATGGCCGGCCGATTGGCGCGTCCATGGGCCTCACCACTTGGGCCGCCTTCAGCGGCAGCGACGCATTGGCCGCGATGGATGGCGACTTCATCATGGCCGCCGCCGAAGTGCAGCCGGTGCTGCATGCGTTGCGCAAGGCGGGCATCCATGTCGTCGCCCTGCACAATCACATGACCGGCACGCAGCCGGACTTTTACTTCACCCACTTCTGGGACAAGGGCAAGGCAACCGACCTTGCACGCGGATTTCGCGCCGCACTGGATGCGCAGGCGGCCATCGGCAAACACTAGCGCCGCCCGCGCTGTTTGACTTGCGCGTCAGAACTGGAAGCCGGTGTACTTGATGACCAGCAGCAGGACGACTGCACCGATGATCGACATCAGGAACCCGGCGGGATGGAACATCGCGCCGTCGGCCGGTTTCTTGATCAGGGCGCCGATGAAACCGCCGACGATGGAACCGACGATGCCGACCACGGTAGTCCACAGAAAACCCAAGTGGCCGACAGGGACGAAGAAGTGCGCGATCAGGCCGACGAAGAAGCCGACGATGATGGACCAGAGTAGATGGAACATGGTTGCCTCCGTTATTGGTCAGTGGCGTTGCTGCCGGCCCCAGCCTCCCCCGGCGCGCGGGCAGCTTAGCAAATTCCGGCACAAGGACGTGCAGGCGTGTGTGTTAGAATTTCGGGCTGATTCCGCCGCTTTCAGGAACGCCGATGCCTGCGCTTGCCCAACGCATGAGCCGCGCCAAACCCAGCGCCATCATGGTGATCGCCGACAAGGCGAAAAAGCTCAAGGCGGAAGGGCGCAGCATCGTCAATTTCTCCATCGGCGTGCCGAATTTCCTGCCCGGCGAGCACGTCTACGAAGCCGCGCGCGCGGCATTGAAAACCGATACCGGCGCCTACGGTTCCAACCGTGGCCGCGACGACCTGCTCGATGCGTTCCTGGCGCATCTGCAGGAAAGCGGATTTACCGGTTATACGCGCGCCAACCTCGCCACCGGCATCGGCGCCAAACAGGTGCTCTATAACCTGTGCGAGGCGTTGCTGGATCCGGGCGACGAGATCGTGTTTCCGACGCCGTACTGGACCAGCTACCTGGACATCGCCGAGATTCTCGGCGCGAAAATCACCCTGCTGCCGTGTCCGCCGGAACAGAATTACAAGCTCACGCCGGCGCAGCTCGACAAGGCGCTGGCGAGCAAGCCTAAGGTTTTTCTGTTCAACAATCCCTCGAACCCCACCGGCATGGTCTACTCGCGCGATGAAATCGCCGCCATTGCCGACGTGCTCGTCCAGCATCCGGACACCTGGATCATCGCCGACGACATCTACAACCGCATGGTCTTCGATGGCGTGGGCTACCACAATGTGGTGCATCTGCGCCCGGAATTGCGCGAACGCACCGCGATCATGGATTCGCTGTCCAAGACCTACGGCATGCCGGGCTGGCGCGTGGGTTTTGTCGCGGCGCCCGAGCGACTGGCCACGGCGCTGGTCACGCTCAATTCCAACCACATCACCAACCTGCCCGAGATCGTCACCGCCGCGGGCGTGGCCGCACTGTCCGGCCCGCAGGACATCACGCGCGAGAAGTGCGCGGATTTCTCGCGCCGCCGCGACGAGGTGATGGCTGCGCTGTTGGCTATCCCGGGCGTGAAGTGCCCGCGCCCGCAGGGCGCGTTCTATGTGTTCCCGGATATTTCCGTCGCTTTCGGCAAATCGCACGATGGCAGGAAGATCGGCAACGACGTGGATTTCTGCGCGGCGTTGCTCGAAGCCAAAGGCGTTGCCTGCGTACCGGGCTCGGCGTTCGGCGAGCCGCGCGCGTTGCGCATCTCCTACACCTGCAAGCCGGCAGAATTGACCGACGGCTTGCGGCGCCTGCGCGAGTTTTTTGCCGAGTTGAAGTAAAGGAGTTTCTCCATGAAAACCCCCGTTCGCGTTCTCATCACCGGCGCCGCCGGCCAGATCGGCTATGCCCTGCTGTTCCGCATCGCCTCTGGCGACATGCTCGGCAAGGATCAGCCGGTGATCCTGCACCTGCTCGAAATCACGCCCGCGCTGCCGGCGCTGGGCGGCGTGGCGATGGAACTCAACGATTGCGCGTTTCCGCTGCTCGCCGGCATCGTCTGCACCGATGATGTGAACGTCGCGGCCAAGGACGTCGATTACGCCCTGCTCGTCGGCGCGCGTCCGCGCGGCGCCGGCATGGAGCGCAAGGATCTGCTCGAGGCGAACGGCGCGATCTTCGCGCCGCAAGGCAAGGCGCTGAACGCGCACGCCAGGCGCAGCGTCAAGGTGCTGGTGGTCGGCAATCCGGCCAACACAAACTCGCTGATCGCGCAGTCGAATGCGCCGGATCTGGATCCGAACTGCTTTACCGCGATGGTGCGCCTGGACCACAACCGCGCCAAGTCGCAACTCGCGGAAAAAACCGGCACGCACAATACCGATGTGCGCAAGATGATCATCTGGGGCAATCATTCCTCGACCCAGTATCCGGACATCCATCATGCGACGGTGAAGGGCAAGCCGGCGCTGTCGCTCGTGGATCAGAATTGGTACGAAAAGGAATTCATCCCGACCGTGCAGCAGCGCGGCGCGGCCATCATCAAGGCGCGCGGCGCGTCCAGCGCGGCTTCGGCGGCGGCGGCGGCGGTCGATCACATGCGCACGTGGGCGCTCGGCACCGACGACGGCGACTGGGCATCGATGGGCATTCCGTCCGACGGCAGCTACGGCATTGCCCCGGGCGTTATCTACGGCTACCCGGTAACGTGCAAAAATGGAAAATTCAGCATCGTGCAGGGCCTCGAAATCAACGCCTTCTCGCGCGCGCGCATGGACGCCACCGACAAGGAACTGCGCGAGGAACGCGCGGGCGTGGAGCATCTGTTCGCCAAGCGCTGAGAATCGAGCATCCAGCAAGTCCGAGGCCGCCGTTGGGCGGCCTCGTCGTTTCGGGCACGCGGTCTCAGCGCCAGTGGCCGCGTATCCATACGCCACCCGTCCAGTGCGCCGGCACCCAAACTGCGGCGCGGTATGGACGCGCGGGGTAGTAGACGCAGCCGGTGGCGAACAGCGGGGCCATTGCAACGGCAATCAGGAGCAGCATCTTGGCGTAGCGTTTCATCGTCGTTCTCCGGTGGTGTGGCAAGAGCGTTGCTGCGGAAGAACGATCGGGTGTCGCAGTTGTTGACCGCTTGCTGCGCCGCGTGCAGGCGTGGTTCAGGAATTTGTTATGCTCCCGGTGTCCGGACATCCAGGGGGCAACTGAGCATGCAGAACCTTTTGCCGCGGCTCAAGGAACGCAAGCTCGTGCAGTGGGCGCTGGCCTATCTGGCTTTCGCATTCGCGCTGATCCAGGTTCTGGATGTCGTCGCACAGCGCTTCGGCTGGCCGGATTTGCTCGAGCGCGTGTTGATCCTCGCCCTGGTGCTGGGCTTTTTCGTCACCCTGGTCATCGCCTGGTACCACGGCGAGCGGGGCGCGCAGCGCGTCAGCGGCACCGAATTGCTGATTCTTGCCTTGTTGCTGGCGATCGGTGGCGGATTGCTGTGGCGAGCCGCGAAGCACAGTGCACAAGCGTCGCTGACTGGAACAGCCAAGGCCGTTGCGGTGGCTGCACCCGGCAAGTCGATTGCCGTGCTGCCGTTCGTGAACATGAGCGGCGATGCGAAGAACGATTATTTCAGCGACGGCATCACCGAGGAAATCCTCGACGCGCTGGCGCAGTTGCCGGATTTGAAAGTGGCCGCGCGCACTTCGGCATTCGCATTCAAGGGCAAGGCCGAGGATCTGCGCAAGGTCGGCGAGGCGCTGGATGTAGCGACCGTGCTCGAGGGCAGCGTGCAGACATCCGGCGACGAAGTGCGCATCACCGCGCAGTTGATCGACACGCGCAGCGGCTATCACCTGTGGTCGGAAAAATACGACCGCAAGTTGACCAGCATCTTCGCGGTCGAGGATGAAATATCCAAGGCCATCGCCGACAAGCTGCAGGTGCAGTTGGCGGGCGGCAATGCGCATGCGCTGGTTGCGCAGGAAGAAATCGATCCACGCGCGCACGATTTCTATCTGCGCGGACTGACCTTGCTGGCGTCGCGCTCGGTGGCCGAAGCCGTCGAAGCGTTCCGGCAGGCCGTCGCGATCGATCCGAACTATGCGCAAGGCTGGGCCGCGTTGGCCGAGGCGCAGGCCCTGCTGCCGGCCTATGGGCCGACTGCGCCGGCGATCGCCAACAGGGACGCGCTGGAATCCGCGCGGCGTGCGCTCGCCCTGAATCCGGATGACGCGCTGGCCTACGTCGCACAGGGAATGGTGTTCAGCAACCAGATGCGTTGGGCGCAAGCCGATCGCGCATTGCGGCGTGCGCTGTCACTGGCGCCACGCGATGCGGAAGCGCTGAACCAGTATGCGCAGTTTCTGCACGCGGTCGGCCAACTTGCACCCGCGTTGGACGTGCTCGATCGCGCGTTGCAGGCCGATCCGATGTCAGGCATCAGTGCTTCGATTCACTTGCAATTGAGCTTGCAGTTGGGTCGGGTCGATGCGGCGACAGCCGGCGCGCAGGCGAAGCGCATCCTGGCCGCGCATCCGGAGAGTGTGTTCGTGCATCGCGCCACGTCAACCATCTATCTCGCCTTGCGCGACTATGCGGAAGCGGAAGCGCAAGTGCGCAAGGCGGTCGCACTCAATGGCGGCGATCCGGAGGCGAAAGCGCTGTTGATACGCGGTATCGCCGATCCAGGCCAGCGCGCCCGCGCCGTCCAAAGTCTGGAGTTTTCACCCGCCAACGCCGATCTGCGCCGCGACCCGATCTTGTGTGCCTACTACCTGATCCAGTTGGGCCAGCCCGCCAGCGCTTTGGAAAAGCTTGGCGAAATAACGACTGATGGCAGCAGCACGATCCCGCAAATGCTGTGGTCGCGGGCTTTCGCGCCGCTCCGCAACGACCCCCGCTTCAAGGCGGTGCTGAAGCGGATCGGTTTGCCCTATGTGCCCGAAAAAATCGAAATCGGAGGGAAGTCATGAATATCGCCCTGCGCCCTGTTGCATTGATCGCCGCCATCGTCGCTACGTCGGCATTCGCATCGTCGGTCCGTGCGGAACGTGGCACTGCGCCGCAGACGATCGAAGGCTTGGGCACGGCGACATTCCCGACTTCGGCGCAATCGGATGCGGCGCAGACGGCATTCATGCGCGGTCTGCTGTTGCTGCACCTGTTCGAGTATCCCGCAGCTGCCAAGGCGTTCGAGCAGGCGGAAAAACTCCAGCCGGATTTCGCCATGGCCTACTGGGGCGAGGCGATGACCTATAACCACGGCATTTGGAACCAGCTCGATGCCGACGCCGGCCGCGCTGCGCTCGCGAAACTCGGCGCGACGCCCGCGGCGCGTGCGGCCAAGGCGCCGACCGAGCGCGAAAAGACCTACCTCGCCGCGGTGGAGATCCTGTATTCCGGGCACGGCACGAAGAAGCAACGCGACGCGCGCTATTGCAAGGCGATGCAGAAGCTCGCGGCGGCCTATCCGCACGACAACGACGCGCAGTTGTTCTACGCGCTCGCGCTGATGGGGCGCAACGAAGGCGTGCGCAACGAGACCGATTACCTGCAGGCGGCAGAAATCGCGCAGCGCAGCTTTCGCCTCAATCCGCAAAATCCGGGCGCGGCGCACTACTGGATCCACGGCATGGACGATCCCGCGCACGCCACCGGCGCGCTGGAAGCGGCGCGCGCCCTGTCGAAGATCGCGCCGGATGCCGGCCACGCCCAGCACATGACCGCGCACATTTTCATGGCGTTGGGCATGTGGGACGACGTGGTGACGGCGAACATCAATGCGATGAAGGTCGTCAACGCGCAGGCACGCGCCGCGGGCAAACCTGAGGTCGAATGCGGGCATTACGACGAGTGGCTGGAATACGGGTATTTCCAGCAAGGCCGCTACCGCGAGGCGCAGCGCACGCTCGATGCCTGCGCGAAGACTCTTCCGCTCGGAATCGAGTGGGCGAAGCAAAACGCACCGGTATTGCGTGCGGAGCATGGCTCGCCGGAGCAAGTGGCCAAACATCTGCGTGGCTCAATGCTGACCATGCGCGGCACCGCGCTGGTCGAATCGCGCGAATGGAACGGCGCTGCAGCGACACTCAAAGTGGATGTTTCCGACCTGGGCGCCCAGGCGGCGTGGAACGATTTCGCCGTCGGTTATGCGGCGGCCGAGCGCGGTGATCTGACGCAGGCGCAGCGGAATTCAGACGATCTGCATGCGTGGCGCGAAAAGATGACCGCTTCGGAATCCGATCCGCAGATGCCCGGGTATCTGGCGATCATGAACGACGCCCTGCGCGGCATCGTGTTGATCCGACAGCAGCATGTGGACGATGGCCTGGTGGCAATCCGCGCGGCCGCACAACGCTACGATTCGATGGCGTTCGATTTCGGACCGCCGGTACCGTACAAGCCGCCGCGCGAGGTGCTCGGCGAGCAGCTGCTGCAATTGGGCAAGCCCGCGCAGGCGATCGTCGAATTCCAGGCCGCGCTTAAGACGGCGCCGAATCGCAGCTTGACCTTGCTTGGACTGGCGCGCGCGCAAGCCGCCGCGCACGATGCCAAGGCTGCCGCCACAACGTATCGCCAATTGCTGGCCAACTGGCATGCCGCGGATGCCGACCTGCCAGCGTTGGCCGAAGCGCGCGAGCGTTCGGCCGATTAGGGAGAGGCTTGCCATGTTGCGCCATGTCATCGCACATTTCCGCCGCCAGGACTGGATGGCCGTCACCATCGAACTGGTCATCGTCATACTTGGCGTGTTCATCGGCATGCAGGTATCAAACTGGAACGAAGACCGCGAGACCAACCAGAAGGCCGCGGTTTTCACCCAGCGCCTCAAGGCCGATCTTCGCGAAGAGGCGTGGGGCTACGAGATGCAGATCGGCTATTTCGACGAGGTGCTGGACAGCGCCAAGCAGGCCACCGATGCGCTGACCGGCAAGAATTCGCTTTCCAGCGAGGCGCTGCTGATCGCCGCCTATCGCGCCACGCAATTCAACGGCAACACGCGCCGCCGGGCCACTTATGATGAACTGATTTCGACCGGCGAGATCGGCCTGATTCACGACGAGGCGTTGCGCGATCTGGCGATGCGCGTTTACACGGATCCGGTGATCGACCAGATCACGCAGGACGGGCAGCATTCGGAATATCGCAAGGAATTTCGCATGGCGATACCGTATGACGTCCAACTGGTGCTGGCGGACAAATGCGGAGACCGCGTCGTGCCGGTTGGCAATTACTCAGCCATTGCGCAAGTGCTCGATTACCCCTGCGCAACGGGACTCTCACCGGCAGCCATCGAAGCGGCGGATGCAAC
>JAGWXP010000087.1 GCA_018969845.1 Lysobacteraceae bacterium
GACGCTTTTCGGCGCCTTGTCCGGATACAGTTCCAGGGTGATGTCGCCCATGCTGGTGTGCAGCAGCACCTTGGGATTGGCCGCGGGTGCGGGTGCGGCGGCCTCGGTCTTGGCCGGCTCAGCGGTTTTCGCCGCCGGCTTGGCGGCCGGCGCCGCGGCGAAGGCGGCGGCGGGAACGAGCAGGGCGAGTGTGGCGATCAGATGCTTGAGCATGACAGGCTCTCCAGGGACAGGGAAACGGAATACGCATGATACGCAGAATGCGGCAGGGTTGCGCGGTCAAGCGAGAATTGTGCGCGTTCAAGCGGGAATTTCCCGTTCGCGTTGAGCGTAGCTCGCGCCGCGAGCGAAGTCGAAACGCGGGCCCTTCGACTTCGCGCCATCGGCGCTACGCTCAGGGCGAACGCAGTTCAAACAGGGACGCTTAAGTGGCCGCAATGTGCAGCTTGATATCCAGCGGCTTGAGGTAGGCGCGCTCTTGTTCCAGATCGGCGCCGGTCAGCGGGTGCGCGTCGAGCCATGCGCGCGGCAGGGTCAATTGCAGGGTCTGGCCGTCGGCGTGCAATGCGGCGGGCGGCGGCGCGGCGGGCGCGCGCGCGCGCTGCAACAGCACCGCCAGGCGCAACAGGGCGATGGTGCGCGACGCCGGCAGACGCAACCGTTCGGGCAATGCGCGCACCGCGGCCGCATCGGGCTTGCGCCGCTGGCAGCGCAGCAGTACCGCGAGCACGAGTTGCTCGTGGCGGGCGAACCCGGCCAGATCCGAATGCTCGACGATGTAGGCGCCGTGCTTGTGGTACTGGCTGTGCGCGATGGCCAGGCCGATTTCGTGGATGCGCGCGGCCCAGCCCAGCCAGTCGCGCTCGGTCGGGCCCAGTTGCCAGTCCGCGGCGACCTGATCGAACAATGCCAGTGCGCAGGCTTCCACACGCGCGGCATGCGCGCGGTCGACGGCGTAGCGCTGCGCCAGCGCGTCGATGCTCGTGCGGCGCGGATCGCGATGCTCGGCGCGCCCGATCATGTCGTAGAGCAGGCCTTCGCGCATGGAGGTTTCGGCCACGCGCATGCGCTCGATGTCGAGCGCGGCGAATGCCGCTTCCAGAATCGCCACGCCGCCGGCAAAGATGCCGGCGCGATCCTCGTTCAGCCCCGGAAATGCGATATTGTCCACATTTCCACAAGTAATGACGGCATCGCGCAGGCGTTCGAGGCCCGCGCGGGTGATGCCATGGTCGCTCCAGCCGGTTGCGTGCAGCACCGCGTCGATCGCGCGCACCGTGCCGGACGAGCCGATCGCCTCGTCCCAGCCGAAGGCACGGTAGTCGGCGGCGAACTGCTGCAATTCCACGGCGATGTCGGTCTGCGCCTGCTGCCAGCGCCGCGGCGTGAGCTTGCCGTCGCCGAAAAAGCGCAGGGTGCTGGCGACGCAGCCGACTTGCAGGCTTTCCTTCTTCAGCGGTTCCAGGCGCTCACCGATGATGAATTCGGTGCTGCCGCCGCCGATGTCCACGACCAGCCGCCGTCCCGGCGCATCGGGGATGCCGTGGGCGACGCCTAGGTAGATCAGGCGCGCTTCCTCGCGGCCGGAAACCACCTCGATGGGATGGCCGAGCGCGGCCTCTGCCGGAGCGAGAAAACGCTCCGGTGCGGCAAGGCGCCGCACCGCGTTGGTGGCCACGGCGCGCACGCGTGCGGCCGGCATTCCGCGCAGGCGCTGGCCGAAGCGCGCCAGGCAGGCCATGGCCATATCGCGATGGACATCGTCGAGACTGCCGTCGGATCTGAGTCCGGCGGCGAGGCGGATGTTTTCGCGCAGGCGGTCGATCACGCGCGGTTCGCCGTGCTCGTAGCGCGCGACGACGAGATGGAAGCTGTTCGAGCCGATATCGGCGGCGGCGAGCAGTTCGCCCTCGCCGATTCGCGTCGGTGCGCCGGCGTCCCTGCGTTCGGCGCGTGCGTTCATGGACACAATTTTGCCATCAACGCGGCCTGCGCGGAGTGCGGCATGTCCGCGTCCGGCAGCGCGCGCTCGTAGCGACCATCCGCGTCCAGCAGCCAGGCTTGGGTGTTGTCGGCCAGGTAATTCTCCAGCGCCTCGTCGTAGACGCGCTGTGCGAGCTCGGCATCGCGGATCGGAAAGCACACCTCGATGCGGCGCAGCAGGTTGCGCTCCATCCAGTCGGCGCTGGCGCACCAGGTTTCGGCAGCGCCGCCATTGGCGAACCAGTAGACGCGGCTGTGTTCGAGAAAGCGGCCGACGATGGAACGCACGCGGATGTTTTCGGAAAGCCCCTTGACGCCGGGGCGCAGCGTGCAGGCGCCGCGCACGATCAGATCGACGCGCACGCCGGCCTGCGAGGCCTTGTACAGCAGCTCGACCACGCCGGCCTCGTTGAGCGCATTCATCTTGGCGGCGATGCGCGCCGGACGGCCCGCGCGCGCGTGCGTGATCTCGCGCTGGATCATCTCCAGCACACGCTTGTGCAGCGTGAACGGCGATTGCAGCAGACGCTTGAGCCGGATCGCCGGCCCCAGACCCGAAATCTGCTGGAACAGGTCGTGCACGTCGCTGCCGATCTCGGCATCGGCCGTCATCAGCCCGAAGTCGGTATACAGGCGCGTGGTCAGATGATGGTAGTTGCCGGTGGACAGGTGCGTATAACGGCGCAGCGTGCCATGTTCGCGGCGCACGATCAGCAGCATCTTGGCGTGGGTCTTGTAACCGACCACGCCGTAGACGACCTGCACGCCGGCTTCCTGCAGACGGTTGGCGAAGACGATGTTCTGTTCCTCGTCGAAGCGCGCGCGAAGCTCGACCACCACGGTGACGTCCTTGCCCGCGCGCGCGGCGTCGATGAGCAGCGCCACCAGCGGCGAATCCGCGCCGGTGCGGTACAGCGTCTGCTTGATCGCGAGCACGTGCGGATCGGTGCTTGCCTGACGCACGAGTTCCAGCACGGTATCGAAAGACTCGAACGGATGGTGCAGCAGGATGTCGCGCTCGGCGATCGCCTCGAACAGATTGCGTTCGGCGGCGACCGCATCGGCCAGATGCGGCGTGAAGCGCGGAAACTTCAGGTCCGGGCGCTCGATCTGGTCGTAGACCGCGGCGACGCGGTGGATGTTCACCGGTCCGTTGCAGCGGTAGACCTGGGTTTCGTCCAGCTCGAAATTGCGCATCAGGAATTCGGCCACGCCTTTCGGGCAGGTTTCGGAAATCTCCAGACGCACCGCGCGCGCGAAGCCGCGTCCGCGCAGTTCGTCGCGCAGCGCGTGGGCGAGATTCTCGACTTCCTCCTCGTCGACGAACAGCTCGCTGTTGCGGGTGACGCGGAACGGATAGGCGCCCTTGACGCGCATGCCGGGAAACAGTTCGTCGACGAATTGCAGCAGGATGCTGGACAGGAACACGAATTCGTAGGGCCGCGTGCAGACCTCCGGCGGCAGGCGCACGAGGCGCGGCAGCGAGCGCGGCGCACGCACCAGCGCGATGTGACCCTCGCGGCCGAAGGCGTCGGTGCCGCGCAGGGCAACGGCGATGTTAAGGCTCTTGTTGAGGATGCGCGGAAACGGATGGGCCGGATCCAGGCCCAGCGGCGACAATACGGGAAGCACTTCGCTGCGGAAATAATTCTGCAGCCAGTGGCGCTGCCTGGCGGTCCAGCGCGCACGTTCGGGAAAACGAATGCCTTCGCGTTCCATGTCCGGCAGCAACGCCTCGTGCCACAGCGCGTACTGCGCGTGCACGAGATCGAGCGCGCGGGCGCGGATGCGGTCGAGCGCCTCGGCCGGGGCCAGTCCGTCGGGTCCGGGAACGGCATCGCCGAAGGCGACATGGTGGCGCAGGATCGCGACCTGCACCTCGAAGAATTCGTCGAGGTTGGAATTGGTGATGCACAGGTAACGCAGGCGTTCGAGCAGGGGCACGCGCGCGTCCTGCGCCTGCGCCAGCACGCGCACGTTGAATTCGAGCTGGGCCAGTTCGCGGTTGAGGTGCAGCTCGGGGGATTGGGTTTTGCGTCGGGCGGTCATGTGGCCGCGATGATACCGAATCCGTGCCGGCGCAGGTTTCAGTCCGGTTGCAGGCGCTGCCGAAGAACCGCCCCGAGTCGTCGGGCGCAGCAGACTATTCGGCGGCTCCGAAAGCGAGCTTGCCCTGGTCTTCCGGCCGGATCTTGCGCCGGCGCAGCTCCAGCACCACCGGCGTGATCTGCGCGATGCGCGCCTCGATGCGCGCACGCTGGTAGTAGGTGAGATCGCTGCGCTTGGTCAGATCCTTGAGCTGGTTCAACGCATCCTCGGCGCGGCCGTTGAGATAGGCGGCATCGGCGTGCGCCTCGCCCGCGCGCACGCGGTCGCCGGCGATTTCGCAGGCGCGCGCGAACACGGTTTGCAGCTCGGGGTCCTCGTCGTCGCTCGCCAGCTGCGGGCGCAGGAGCTTCTGCGCGAGCTTCGCGCTGGCCAGGTCATTGACCTGCAACAGTGCCTGCGCATGCGCCAGCACGAGGGCGCGGTTGTCGGGATAATCGCCTTCGAGGGCGGTGTAACGCTTGAGCGCGGCAGCACGCGCGCCGGACATCGCCTCGGCGCTGCCGAGGGCCAGTTGCAGCACCAGATTGTCGGGATGTTCGCCAGCCAATGTAAGCGCCAGCGGCACGGCTTTCTTCGCGTCCCCGGCGCGCACCAGGGCGAGCACCTGACCGTAGCGGTTGGGGAGCGTGCCGAATCCGGGCGTGTTGTGCAGGTTGTCGGAATAGTAAATTGCGGTTCGCATCGGCTGGGTCGAGGCCAGCACGCGCACGCGCTCGCGCATGAGCTCGTAGTAGGCTTCCGAGCGCGCATGCTGTTGCGCCGCGGATTCAGAAGGGCGTGCCAGTTCCGCTGCCATCGCACTGGAACTGATGTGGCTGCCGGGAAATCGCAGCATCGGCGATACCTGCGCGCCGACGGCGCGCGCGCTCGCCAGGGCTGCGCGGCGCTGCGCCTCTTCCTTCTTCACCACCAGGGCGCGCGCCTTGGCCTCGCTGATGCGCTTGAGCGTGACCGGGTGATCCATCAGCAGCGCCGGCACGTCGTTTTCATCGAAGCCCGGGCGCAACGCCTGTTGCATGCGCTGGAAGAATCCGGCCATCGCATCCGGGTCGAAGTTGGCCTTGGCCAGGGTCTGGATGCCGACGCGGTCGGCCTCTTCCTCGTCGGCGCGGGTGAAGTTGATCTGCATCTGCTGCATCAACCCGGTCGCCGTGGCCATGGCGCCGACGTCCGCATTGCTTGTGCTGCCGGGACTCGTGTGCGTCGAGGCGACGATCGCGCCGACCATCGCCAGCACCATCAGCGGTGCGTATTTCTGCTCGGCCTCGACCGCGCGCACCAGATGCTGCTGGGTGACGTGCGAAATCTCATGCGCGAGCACGGCGGCCAGTTCATCCTCGTTTGCGGTGGTGGTGATGAGCCCGGCGTTGACGCCGACGAAACCGCCGGGCAGGGCGAACGCGTTGATCGAGGGATCGTTGACCACGAAGAAGGTGAACGGCTGGTCCGGCTTCGGGCTGTACGACACCAGCCGGTAGCCGAGCGCATTGATGTAGTCGGTGAGCAGGGCGTCGTCCAGCACCATGCCCTGGTTGCGCAACTCGTGCAGGACGTAGAAGCCGTACTGGCGCTGTTCCTCCGGTGAGGCGATCGTTGCGGCCGAACTGCCCATTTCCGGCAGCTTGGTATCGATGGCGTGCGCGGGCGTTCCGCCCAGCAACGTGCAGGCGAGGGTCAACGCAGCGATGAACGGTGAATTGCGCATGATGGGAAAACCGCGGCGGATGCGACACGATAACGCAGCGTGTCTATGGCGGCCATTGTCGCGCAACGGGCGTTTCACTGGCGTTAATTCGTGGCGCAGACGCGAGTGCGCCGGCGTGGGACAATGCGCGCGGCCGTTTTGCGGAAACCGTCATGGCGAAAATCGAGTTGTACACCAGCGCCAACTGCGCCTACTGCGTGGCCGCGAAAAACCTGCTCAAGAACAAGGGGCTGGACTACCAGGAAATCCGCGTCGACCTCGACGCGGCGCGACGTGAGGAAATGCGCGCGCGCGCGCAGCGGCGCTCGGTCCCGCAAATTTTTGTAAACGACCGCCATGTCGGCGGCTTCGAGGACCTGGTCGCGGCCGAGCGCAGCGGCGAGTTGACCAAACTGATCGGGAGCAGCGCATGAGCGGCAAACGGGTGGACGAGTTCGTGGCATTCCGCCAACGCATGAACGAGCGCATCCTCGCGCACGACAACCAGGCCGTGCGGCGCTTCTTCGCCCTCGACACGCAAACCTACAAGGACGGCGCGCTGCCGGTGCGAACCAAGGAAATGCTCGGTCTGGTCGCCTCGCTGGTGCTGCGCTGCGACGATTGCATTTCGTATCACATCGCCGAATGCCGCAAGGCCGGTGTGACGCGCGACGAGTTCTTCGAGGTGTTCAGCGTCGGGTTGGTGGTCGGCGGCTCGATCGTCATACCGCATTTGCGCCGCGCGGTGGATTTTCTCGACGAATTGGAGAACGACGCTACGGCGTGACCCGCAACAGGTGCGCTGCCGTACCGTTTGCATCGGTGCCGTCCATGCGCCCGATGGCCACGGAATCGAACCGATCCGTCGCGCCGTCGGCCAGACGCAGACTGCACGATTGCGGCGGCAGTCCCGCTGGCGCCAGCGCATGCTCGCAGTCGAGCACGACCGCGCCATCGGCCGACGTGAGCCGGAAATGCCGCGCGTCCAGCGCCACGAATTGCCCCAGGCGCAGACGTTGCGCGCTGTCCGCGGCGTCGTTGAGCAGCACCCATTCGCCCTGCCACGCGCTGCCGTCGACGCTGGTGGCCAGCGGCAGGCGCGAGATGTCCAGCGCGCGCAGTTGCAAGGAGCCGTCGCCGCGCAGCCGTGACAGCCAGGCTTGCGCATGCGCCGACGTGGAAAATTGCAAATCCAGCGTCATCGCCGCATCGCCGCGCGGCACGGCCGCCGCTGGCGCAAACGGCGTGCTGCCGCCGGACAAGCGCAGCATGGAAACGTGCGCGATGCGTCCGTCGAAGGGCGCGCTGCCGAACAGCCAGGCGGGCTGGCCGTCCGCATCGTAGCTGAGCAGGGCGGCGCTCAATTGGCCGTCTTGCAGTTCCAGGCTGAGCAAGGTGCGGTCGCCGCCGTCGCTCGACCAGAATCCGGCTTCCGGAAGCAGCGCCGCGGCGCCGGACGCGGAACGGTCGACCAGGGCAAAGGCGCGCAACTTCGGTTGCGCCTGCGCGCCATCGGCGGCGAAGAAACTGACGTGGTAAACCCCGGACGGCAGCGTCACGCGGCGCAGTGCCAGGGCGGGATTGACTTCGATCGAGAACGGCGTGGATCGATGCTCGCACAGATCGAGCACCGCACGCGCATCGACGCGCAGATCGTTGCCGTCGAGCGTGACGGAGTTCAGCGCGGGCAGGCATTGGCTCGGCCATTGGCCGCTGATCGACAGGTTCCAGGATGGCAGCAGGGCGCCCGACGGAGCGAGTTCGCTGGCCGACATCGTCACACCGCTCGCGGACTGCGCGAACGCCGACGCGCCGGCGAGCAGCGCGGACGCCAGCGCGAGGCAGTGCGACAGCTTCGGCAAGGGCAGTCGATGCATTGGTTTTCCTTGTCCCGAGCGCGAGTCTACACGATAATTACCGGCTGCTTTGTTTCTCGTTAACGCCGCGTGCGCGGCTCGTCACGCGGGCGCTCCGCTCCCGCCGGCGCTGCCGACGCACAACTCTTCGGAAGATTATCGATGACCCAGACTGTTTGCGTAATTCCGGGCGACGGCATCGGCCCGGAAATCATGCGCGCCACGTTGCGCGTGCTCGACGTGCTGAATACCGGATTGCAATACGAATTCGTCGAAGCCGGCGTCGCCGCGCTGGAAAAAACCGGCGAGTTGCTGCCGGCGGCGACGCTGGAGTCCATTGCCCGCAACCGCGTCGCCTTGAAAAGTCCGCTGACCACACCGGTCGGCGGCGGCTTCGCCTCGATCAACGTCGAACTGCGCAAGCGCTTCGACCTGTATGCGAACGTGCGTCCGGCGATCACGTTTCCGGGCACGAAGTCGCGTTACGAGAACATCGATATCATCACCGTGCGCGAGAACACCGAAGGCGCGTACCTGTCGGAAGGGCAGAGCCTCTCGGCCGACGGCGAAACCGCGATCTCGATGATACGCAACACGCGCCGCGGCGCCACGCGCATCGTGCGCTACGCGTTCGATCTGGCCGCGCGCCTGGGCCGCAAGAAGGTCACCGCGGTGCACAAGGCCAACATCATCAAGACCGCTTCGGGTCTGTTCCTGGACGTGGCGCGCGGCATCGCCCAAGAGTATCCGCAGATCGCGTTCAACGAAATGATTGTGGACAACACCTGCATGCAACTGGTGATGTGGCCCGAACAATTCGATGTCATCGTCACCACCAATCTTTTCGGCGACATCATCTCCGACTTGTGCGCTGGACTGGTCGGCGGCCTGGGCCTGGCTCCCGGCGCGAACATCGGCACCGACGCGGCGATCTTCGAGGCGGTGCATGGCTCGGCGCCGGACATTGCCGGCAAGGGAATTGCGAATCCCTGCGCGCTGCTGCTTGCCGCCTGCCAGATGCTCGATCACCTGGGCTTGATCGAACCCGCGCAACGCCTGCGCGCGGCGATCCGCGCCACGCTCGCGGCGAAGGATCGCACCACGCCTGATCTTGGCGGCACCGGCACTACCGAAACCTTTGCTGATGCGCTGAGCGAGCGGCTGCGTTGAGACGTCTCGTTCAGTACTCGATGTGCGCGCGCAATCCGAGGAATTTCGCCGGGCCGCGGTCGCGGTTGTAGCCGGGATTGCGGATGAATTGCAGGTCTGGACTCAGAGTCACATGCGCGACAGGTTGGAATGCGTAATACGCCTCAGCGATTTGCTCGTGCGCGTAGTTCAGTCGCCCATCGCCGAGCAGGAACCCGTTACCGCCGGCTGCCAGATAATCGCGATGGTCGGCGGACAAGCCATCGACCGCGATGCCAACCCCGAAGCGATCGTTCGGACGCGACCAGCGCGAGCCGGCCACCTGCGCGCCGAAACTCAGGGTCCGGTCGACTTCGCTGAACGCGAACGATTCGGTCTTGCCGTCGTTCCAGCCGTAGCGCGCGAACAGGCCGGTGTCGCCGGCGTCGGCGAGGGGTAATTCACCGTTGAGCGCGAACCCGGTTTTGTGGCGGCCGTCGCGATCGTCAGCCACGATGTCGGGCGGATGCCCGGAGCTTTGCGCGGCCGCGATGGCGTCGCGATACACACCCATGCGCGCGGTGTTGCGGAACGCGAGCAGACGCAAGGCCCAGCCATCTGCATTCGGTTGCAGCGTCAATTCCAGATTCTGACCGTTGGCACGCGTCAGCGGCCATTCCAACGTCTGGCCGTTCGCTTCCCTTGGCATCTGGTAGATGCCGTAGCGCAACGTCCAACCGGCATCCACCCAGGCGAGCATCGCGCCGGTCGTGTAGCCGCGCGTGTCGGCGGCAAAATCCCAGGCGGTGTCGTTCCACAGGCTCCAGTTCATGAACTGGGTGCGCGTGGAATCGGCATAGCGGTTCTTGTCGAAGTCGTCGTTTGCCGCCATCTTGCCGAGCTTGATCTCGATGTGCCGCACGGGTTGCTTGCCGGACAATTGATCCTGCGCGCGTTCGACGGTTTCGGTCGCATCGCCCAGCGGCAGCACATAGCGGAAATAACGGCGCGCGACATACGCACGCTTGCCCAGATCCACGGTTCCCGAGCGGATCACATCGCCATTGGTCAATCCACCAAGCCCGGTCGCTGCGCTCACGCCTTCGCCCTTGAACATTTCCATGTCGAAATAAAATTGCAGGCGTGCCGTGAGCGGCACGCCGAAATAGGCGCCGACGGTGTGCGATTGCTCGGTGTCGCCACGCGGATTCAGACTGAGCGGCCCGGCGTAGGGCGAGGTCAGGGCATCCTGATGCTGATCGACGAAGGTGTACTGCGCGCCGAGCAGTTGCGGCACGAACAGACCCGGTTCGTCGGCGTGCGCGCCGACGGCAAGCCCGAGACAGCCGCAGGCAGCGAGACAGTGCAACGTGCGCATCGGCTCACGCCGCCTGCCGTGACGCCTTCTTGCGCTCGCTCTCGGTCAGGTATTTCTTGCGCAGGCGAATGGATTTCGGCGTGACCTCGACGAGTTCGTCGTCCTCGATGAATTCCAGCGCCTGCTCGAGCGACATCTTGATCGCCGGGGTGAGCTGCACGTTGTCGTCCTTGCCGGCGGCGCGGATGTTGGTGAGCTGTTTGGCGCGCAACGCGTTGACGGTGAGATCGTTGTCCTTGGCGTGGATGCCGACGAGCTGGCCTTCGTAGATCTGCGCGCCTTCGTCGATCAGCAGGCGCCCGCGTTCCTGCAATCCGACCAGCGCGTAGGCCGGCGCCTGGCCCTGGCCGTTGGAGATCAT
>JAGWXP010000088.1 GCA_018969845.1 Lysobacteraceae bacterium
CTACGACCGGGCAGTATGCCGTGGCGACCAACACGATCGATATCTGCTACAACGGAGAGGGTGCCACGCATGGTGGCGGTCAATGTTACGACGGCGCCACGACCAGTTGCCCGGCCAGTGGTGCCGGAACGATCATGAGTTACTGCGACGTCTCCGCCTGCGCGCAAAACAACATAAGAGCCTTCAGTCCGATCCAGATCAACGCCGCCGCGCCCTACGGCGTGGTCGCCGACAGCAATGCGGCACCGGCGGGCTGCCTGAACACGATCGACGACATTTTTTACGACGGGTTTGAACAGCCCGGCGGCTGACCCGTCACTCCCGCATCAAGGTCGACTTGCCGAACAGGCTCTCGACCAGATCGACAGCAAGTTTGCCGGTCTGGTTGCGCTCGTCGAGCGCGGGGTTGAGTTCGACGATGTCGAGCGAACCCAGGCGTCCGGTGTCGGCGATCATCTCCATCACGAGCTGCGCCTCGCGGTAGTTCGGCCCGCCGGGCACGGTGGTGCCCACCCCCGGCGCGATGTCCGGATCGAGAAAATCCACGTCGAAGCTCACGTGCAAATGCGTGTCCGCATCCATGTCGGCGAGCGCGGCCTCCATCGTGCGGCGCATGCCGACTTCGTCGATGTAACGCATGTCGTACACGGTCAGGCCCTGGTCGTGCACGAGGCGCTTTTCGCCGGCGTCGACCGAACGAATGCCGAGCTGACGGATGCAGCCGGGCTCGATCGCCGGTGCGCCGCCGCCGAGTTCCGTCAATTCGCGCGGCCCGAGTCCGCACAGGCAGGCCACGGGCATGCCGTGGATGTTGCCCGACGGGGTGATTTGGGAAGTATTGAAATCGGCGTGCGCATCCAGCCACAGCACGCGCAGCGTCTTGCCTTCGGCGCGGCAATGATTGGCCACGGCGGTAATCGAACCGATGCCGAGGCTGTGGTCGCCGCCGAGCAGGATCGGCAGACGCTTGCGCGCCAACTCCGCGCCAACCGCGCGCATGACTTCGCGGTTCCATTCCACGACCTGGGTCAGATGCCGGTAACCGGCGCTGGGTGGCAGCCAGGGGTTGAGCGGACCGAACAGATTGCCGCGGTCGGCGACGTCGAGGCCACGCGCGATCAGCGCTTCGGCGATGCCGGCCACACGCAGCGCTTCCGGGCCCATCGCGGCGCCGCGATCGCCGGCGCCGATGTCGGTCGGCGCGCCGATCAGGGAAACGGGTGGAAAATGTCGCATAGTATAATTTTCCGGAAATCGGAATGCACCGATGCCGCTAGCATAACGGCTGCAACCGCCTCGCGCACCTGCAACGGCGAACGGGCGCGTTGCATTGCCGGCACATCGCGGCTTCCCGCGGCGCATTCGCGTGACGTTGAAACCTTGAACAAGATCACTGCGCCGCGCTCGACAATCCGGTAGACTTTTCCGATGCGGGGAATCCTTTCAGGTGCGCTGCGGCTCTTGGTTGGCATGGTGTTTTGCCAGGCCGCGCACGCCAATGTCTTCGTCGTCAATGTGGGCGGCTCCGCCGGTCTGGCCTTCCAACCGGGATTCCTCAACATCGCGCCCGGCGACACCGTCGTTTTCGTCAACAAGGGTGGCTTTCACAATGTCAAAGCGGATGACAACTCGTTCCGCTGCGCGCGCGGCTGCGATGGCCAGCCGGGCGGCAGCGGCGCGCCGAGTTCATCCAATTGGGTAGCCAGCGTGACCTTCCCGTCCGCCGCAAACATCGGCTATTACTGCGAAATTCACGGTCAACCGGGCAAAGGCATGTATGGCACGATCAACGTGCTGGCGCCACAACCGCCGCCATCGCTGTCCGGCACGCCCGCCATCGGCACGGCGTTTGCCACGTTGCTTGCACTTGCGTTGACCGCCTTCGCCGGCTGGCGTTTGCGCCGACGCGTATGAACCTCAGCCCAGGAATCCGAGGAAGTTCGACGGATTCGAGAAATTCGCGAGATTCGGGAAAATCAGCGAAATGTCGCTCGCGTTCAACCCGAACCACTGCGCCAGCGTCGCCGCGTACTGATCCACCGAGGTTGTGGGAATGATGCGGCCGATGCCGTCGCCCGAATCGTTGAGGTTGGGCGAAGATCCGTAAACATTTGGCGGCGGCGTCGGATTGGTCAGGCTCGGCATCACCACACCGAAATTCGATTCCGCCGTGAAACCGCAGCCGTTGCCGTAGAACTTTCCGCCCTGCACCGCGCCGCCGACGACGAACTGGTGAGAGCCCCAGCCGTGATCGGTGCCGCCGTTGTTGCTGGTCATGGTGCGGCCGAAATCCGAACAGGTGAACGCGGTCGCCTTGCTCGCCAACCCTACGCTGTTCAAGGCGTTGTAGAAGCCGGCCAGCGATTTGGACAGCAGATCCAGAATCCCGGGGTTGCCCGCGGTACCGTGTGCGGCAAGCTCATTGCTATGCGTGTCATAACCGCCTGTGGTAACGAAAAACACCTGCCGTGTCATCCCGGTAAACCCGGCGATCCCATTGTTCGCGGCCCAGATTAACTGCGCGACCGTTTGCAATTGCGTGTCGATGTCATAGCCGGTCGGATTGGTGAAATACGAAGCAAACGTCGGAGCGCCAGCGATTCCGGAATTGATGATGCCGGCCGTCGCGAGCGAATGATTCATGGTCGCGGCAAACGTGCGCTCCAGCGCATTGGCCTGCGTACCTGCACCGAACAGGGCACTGAATCCCGTCTGCAGTCCGGTGCCCGGATCATAGGGCAAGTTGAGCGTCGCGGCGCTGTTGGCATTCATGATGTAGCCGTTGACGCTCTGCCCGCGCATGAAGGCGTCGGCGCCGCTCAGGCCAGTGAGAATCGGCGCCGCGCCCGTGTTCGAGCTGGCGACCAGATCGGCAATGCGTCCGCCCCAGCCGGTGATCGGCTGGTTGGAAGGTGGCGAGGCTTGCCAGTAGGCCTCCTGGTCCGAGTGCGAATACAACTGCGGCGGCAGCATTGGGTTGCCGTTCTGGTATTGGCTTTGCGTCACCGGCGCGACCAGAGTGCCGACGTTCGCAATGATCGCTGCATGTCCGCCGTTGAACAGCGCAGCAAGATCCGGCATAGACGGGTGGAGAGCATACTGGACGCCGTCTTTGGACGTGCTGCCCGGGTCGCTGAGCGCGTGCAGCTGCGATTGCGTCAACTGCAACGCGGGGCGCACACCGTTGGCGCCGTAGAACCCGTTGAATGCAGACGTGCTATACGGCACGACCGTATTGAAACTGTCATTGCCACCGTACAGGAATACGCAGACCAGCGCCTTGTAGTCGTTGAAGGAATAATTGGCGCGCGTGGCCGCCTGCAATAGCTGCAGACTGCCGAGTGCGGAGTACACGCTGGCTCCGCCGAGCGCGGCGCACAAGGTCTGTTTGATGAAGTTGCGGCGATCGGGTTGCATGGCGCGTTCTCCTCACTTCTGGATCATGTATTCAGGCGAAATCGAAATGAGATAGAGCGCGCGATCAATGCGTTGGGTTTTCCAGTCCGGGCCGTAGGTGGAATCGATCACGTCAACGGCATTGTGCAACTGCTGCTGCATGAAAGGAGACATCTGCCCGGACATGAAGCGCGTGTTGTATTCGGCGATCAGTGCGGTTGCCGGGTCGGAAAGCCCGCCGTTGGCGATCCCGGCAAGGGCCGCGTCCTGGGCGTGATTGATCTTCACGTCGCCGAAGGTATCGCCAGAAGAGCAGGTATCGCTGATATCCAGGTTGTAGGCCCGGTTCTCGGTCGTGTTGCTCGAATTGGCAATGATGCTGTCCGTACTGATCTGGAACTCGGGCCCGACCAGACCGAGCGACGTCATTTCGCCGGGCGGCATGAAGCTGGGTTTGAAGAAATTGAACACGGTCGGTGCATCCAGCGATGCCTGATCCACGCCAACGCCATACTGATTGTCGTTCGTCGCCCACGCGCTGCTGTAGCCGGCATAACGATAGGGCTGGTTGGCGTAGTTCGTTGCAGCACTGTTGCCACTGGCGGATACGTTCTGCCCGCATTCGTGCCTGGCGCCCATCGCGCGCCAGAAATGCGTCACGACCAGCAGCGGCTCGCGCAGCTTGCCGAACGCCGTCGGGTTCCAGAACTCGCCGTAGCGCGCTTCCGGATCGAGCAGGATCGCCTGCACCACGGCCTGCAATTGCGTCGCGCTCGAGCGATTGGCGTTGAACACCGCGGCCACGCGCGCCACATACGCCGGGCTCGGATTGCTCGTCACCAGGCGCATGATCAATTGCCTGGAAACGAACGGCGCGACGTTCGGATGATTGAAGATGTTGTCCAGCGCGAAAGCAAGATCGCTGGCGGCGGTACCCCCGGGGCCGAGCATGCCGGGCGAAGTCTCGCCGCTGCTCATTGCGGCGCCGGGGTAGCTGAGCAATTGCTTGTTCTGGATGTCGTCCGGCAGATTGGTGCCGTTGTCGTGGTAGCTCACCGCGTAGACGGATGGATACAGCGGATTGGTTTGATCGTAAGCGACCATCGGCGTCAGGAAGTTCGCGCCGTAGGACGGATTGCCGCTGCCGCCCTGATCGGGTCCGCAATACTGGAAATTGTCGTTGCCATTGCTGTCGCAATCGGCCCAGTTCCAGCCGGTAAACACGTGGGCGAAATTCGTGATCGTGCTCTGCGTATAGGTCGGAATCGTTTTGCCGCCGGACAACTGCGGCGTACCGTCGGCATTGAGCATCACCAGGCCGATACTGAAAAGCTGATTGATCTCGCGCGCGTAGTTCTCGTCGGGATGGATGTTCATCGCCGAATTGGCGCGCTGGTTGCCCACCATGTTCAGATACACGCCCATCGCCGGACTGAGCGTGACGTCGTTGAGCAGTGTGCGGTAATTGCCGAACGCGTCCTTGACCAGCAGGTCGTACATCCAGGCCATGCCTTGCGGATAGCCGCTCAGCGTGGCGTTCTGGTCCGAGATGACAAAGATTTCGCTGAGGGCGAAAGCCACGCGCTGGCGCAATTGATCCGTGTGGATCATCGAATTGTTCTGCGGATCCGGACCACCCAATGCGCCGAGAAACCAGGCTTCCTGTCGGTTGTTCTGGCCGATTTGCTCGTGCAGGACGTTCGAGATCCAGTTCAAATAGGCTGAATTCGGTTTGCCCGGAAGATCGGTGGTTTCGTACGTCGGTGTCGCCGCGAACTGCTGATTGAGCCAGCCCTGGTAGCCGAGCGTGCGCAGACTCGCGATGTCGGCGTCGGTCGGCCCGAACGTGGCCTGGGCAAGAAAGCGCGAAGCGTCCGCGGCGCTGATGTTCGACGTACCCGCAGCGCTCAGGCCGTTGTAGCCGTCATGGAAAATCGTATCCGGAAAGTGGCTCAACGGCGTCTGCGCGGCCACCTGAAAGGCGAGGCCCAATATCCAGATTGCTGCAAACACGCGGATCCCGCCGAACCGGATTGCGGCAACGCACGATCGCATCGGCATGCTCCGCCTGTGGGGTTCAGACACACTAGCGATTGCGCACGGGAAAATCGTTGACCGCCGGCACAGTCGATCTGTGCGCGCGTTGACATTCGGAACGGGCGTTCGATCGCGTGCACAAGCGCATGTCAGGGGCTCCACATGCCTGGCGGATCCGCCGCAACATCGAACCTCGTTGCTGGTGGATGCCCCACCGTATATGCTCCCACGGCAGAGGCAATGGCATGCGGGCCGGCGCGCCGCCGCGTATGATAGTGGAAGCGCGCGAGAATCGCAGCGCCGGTCGGGAGGAAAAATCCGGATATTGAATCGATGCTGCCCTTGCCACGGATCAGCGTCGCCCAATTTCAACGTCACCAAAACGTCAACTACCGCTCATAAATTACATACGTATCGGGTGTTCGACGCCGCAGTTTCATATTCCCATTGGCATCAAGGAGACTCACGTGGACGTCTTTCGAATTGCGTTTTATTGTCTGGCATTGGGGGGGGCTGGCGTCATGGCGGCAGCCGTGCCGTCGGCGCATGCGCAGGGCAAGCCCGCACAATCAAGCCAGAAGAAATCAGCAAAGCAGGATTCAAAGAAAGATCAGGCGCAAACGCTTTCGACGGTCCAGGTGATCGCCAAGGAGCTGTCGTTGACGCGGATACCCATGGGCGCGGCCTACAGCGAGTCCGTCATCGGCCCATCGGCGATACGCTTTGCCTCACCCATGCTGAGCGTGCAGAACCTGCTGGAACGAACCCCCTCGATCAACGTGCGCTCGCCGGCGGCCAACAGCGTTCGCACCAATATCACGTTTCGTGCGTTCAGCAGCGGCCAATTCTCCGAAACGTTTGACGGCGTTCCGATCAACGATCCGTTCAACGGCGGCACGACCAACACCGCTTCGACGCGAAACAATATCCCGCTGACACTGAATGACATCAATAGCGTCAATATCTACCGCGGCATCAACAACCCGGCGGTGACCTCCTACAATTCGCTTGGCGGCACCGTTGCCTTCAAACCGCGCGAGCCGGACGAGGAAGCCAGCGCGTCGGCGACGTTGGGCGGCGGCAGTTTCAATACCTGGTTCTACGGCTTGACGGCCAACACCGGTGAGGTCGGCGGCGTCCGCAACCTGATCAGCCTAGACCACAACACCAGCAGCGGCTGGCAGAAGAATTCGGGTAATCGCAATACCAACGTTTACTATGCCGGAACGCTGCCCTACGCGGACGACAACGGCGAGCTTTATGCCTACGCCATCTACAACACCAACCGGGGCTTCACGCCGCACACGGTCCCGTTGCCGCTGATCCAGCAGTACGGCTACAACTACGGCTGGCCGCTGGACTGGACCAACAGCTACAACAAGGATCATGGCGGGACGTACATCGTCGGCGACCGCATGCAGTACAACGACGTGTTGTCGTTCAACGTCCGGGTGTATGCGCGCAACGTCGATTACAACCGGGTTTCCTACAGCAACCCCGCATTCGCGCAAAGCGCCACCCAGCCCTACACCATTCCCAACCAGGCGGGCGACTACTCGTTCTGGCTGAATTACCCGAACGGACCGACCTACGACCCGGCGGCGACGTTCGGCAGCAACGTGCTGGGCAATGACTATCACACGTACATCTACGCTACCCAGCAATATGGAATCATGCCGCATGTCACGCTCGATCTGCCTCGAAACGAGGTCAAGTTCGGCGCCGACTTCTCGCATACGAAACTGCATTCGGCGGAGTACTGGTACGGCGCCAATCCGATGCCGCTGAAGACCGGCTACAACAATGCCTGGGACGAACACGACGGGCGCAGCCTCGGCTCCGCGTTCGTCCAGGACGAAGTCAGCTTTTTCGACGATACCGTGCATGTCACTCCGGGCGTGAAATACCTGTTCGCGCGCACGTCCGACTTCGACAACATCGGATTCTTTTATCCGATCAGCGGGTCCGTAAGCGACTCCGAGCACTACACGTCGCCGACGATCGGCCTGAACTGGCGCCCGACGCATGACCTCAGCGTGTACGCTTCCTGGGGCAAGACCGCCAAGTTCCCGGGCATCGCGGCGTACTACAACAATGTCGGTCAGAGCGACGCGTCGGGCAACAGCGTGGTGGTGCCTCTGCACGTCAGCCCGGAATACGTGCGCGACATCGAAGCGGGTGTTCGTTACGAACGCGAAGGCTTCGTCGGCGCACTGAACGCCTACCGGGAGAATTTCGCCAATACCTTCATCCAGGTCACTGACCCGAATACGCAGCTGACTACCACTTCCAACGGTGGCACTTCCCGCTACGAGGGCGTCGAGCTCGACCTGCAGGACAGCCTGGACACCCGTTTTGGCGGGTTCAGTATCTTCGGCAATATCGCCGAGAACAAGGCTTACTTCACGTCAGCCTTCACGATCGCCAATGCCGCTGGCGCCTCGGCACTGGCAGGGCAAAGCGTGGTGGCGGGACAACCGCTGGCAGGCGTGCCGAAACATCTGGCGAATCTCGGCATCGGCTGGAAATGGCATGGTTGGCGCGCGAATGTGACCGAACACTACTCGAGTTCCCAATACGTAAACGAGTACAACGCGGGCGTGCCGACGGCCGAGACGATCCCCAGTTACGCCGTGATGAACTTCACGCTGCGCGACACGATCGACATTGGCAAGCACGGGATCAAGGATCTGAAACTGGCCTTGTACGTCGACAACGTCCTGAACCGTCACTACTACACGTTCGGTTACGGCGACACGACGTTTGGCGGAAGTCCGTTCGTACGCGCGATCTACGAGGAGCCGCGTGCGTACTTTTGTTCGGCAACCGTCGACTTCTGAACCTGCATGATGCGGACTGACGAAGCCCCGCCAACAGCGGGGCTTCGTCATTGATGGGGCGTGGGAACATCATGCTGGTGCCGGTAGAGGGAATTGAACCCCCGACCTACCGCTTACAAGGCGGTTGCTCTACCCCTGAGCTATACCGGCACGCGCGGCATTTTCGCACGAATCCGCACGCCGGTCAGAAACACGTCACCGATTGCTGGCGCAAATCCAGTTGCGGATTGACGTGGCTGCGCCAATCGACCGGGCGCTTGCCGTTTTCGGCGAAGTCGATCCAGTACACCGGCAAATCTTCGGTGCGCGCGATCAGTTGCGGCGCGAAGCCGAGCGCGGCGATCTCGTTCAGGCGCTTCTGCGCGTTGACCTGTTCGTGGAACAGGCCCAGCGAAATCGTGTTCTGCTGATCACCGGCCGTAACCACGTAGTAGTCGCGCACGCCCTTGTTCGAGAGCGCGCGCGCCAGCGCCAGCGCTTTTTCGCGGCTCGGCTGCGCCGACAGGAACACCCAGAAGCCGCGCGTTTCGGTGGTATGCGCGTCGCGGTACTGGATGCGCGGCACCAGCGGCGTGAGCGAATTGAGCGCGGCGCGCATGTCGGCCTGGGTCGGGAACGGGCCGATGCTCACGCAGGTCTCGTTGCGCAGGTCGGCCGCGGCCTCGGGCGCGCTCGCCAGTTCCGCCGCGCTGGCCTCGCCACCGCGATCGCGTTCGGACAGAAGCGTCAATTCCGCCACGCCCGGATCGGTCGGCGCGAACGCGCGCGCCTGCGGCTGCGGCGCGAAGAACAACCAGGCCGCCACGCCGATATTCAGCGCCAGCAGCAGCAGGAACAGGATGCGCGAGAACATCCGGCGATTCTAACGGAAGCAAACGCGATTCATTCGTTGCTTTCGGCCAGCAGCGCCAGGCCACGCAACACCAGCTCGGTCTCGATGCGATGCGGCGCGTCGAGCAAGGCGGACAGTTTCGCCGCACCGCCGCCGGTCAGGATCAGGCCAGGCGCACGGCCCATGCGCCGCTCGGCCTGTCCGCAGAAGCGCTCAACCAGCGCCGCGGCCGAGAGCCAGGTTCCGGATTCGATCGCGTCGGCGCTATTGTCCGCAATTTCGGTTATGCGTCCCGCGGCCACGCTGGCGAGGCGCGCGGTGCCGGCGCGCAAGGCGTTTTGCGCCAGTTCCGGGCCAGCGGCGATGAGGCCGCCCAGATGGGTGCCGTCGGCGGCGAGCGCATCCAACGTCAGGGCCGTACCGCAACTGGCGATCACGGTCGCAGCCGAGGTTTGCGCGCGGGCAGCGATCAAGCCCAGGAAACGATCCACGCCGAGCAACACGGGTGCGGCATAGGCGATGCGCACGCCGCAGGCTTGCGCGCGCGTCGCCGCGAACACGGGCTCCACGCCAAAGCGGCCGCGCAGCGCCGCGGCCAGAGCGGCGTTCGCGGAAGCGGAGGCGACCGAGGCGATCCAGACCGCGTCGAGGTCTGTTTCATTTTTCCACAATGCGGAAAAATCCACTCCGGCGTTCGGCAGAACGAACGCGCCGCGCAGGACCGCGCCATCCCACCACGCCCATTTCAGGCGCGTGTTGCCGGCGTCGATCAGCAGTTTCATGCAGCGCGCACCGATACGTCGGCACTGTCATAGACGGCCAGTGCCGCGCCATGCCGCACGCGCAGCGCGCCGCGTGCGTCCACGCCCATGGCGATGCCCTCGCGCGTGCCGCCCGCCGCCTGCACGCGAACATGTTTTCCGGCAAGCGCATCGCGCGCGGCGTATCGCGCGGCGAATGGGGCAAATCCGGTACTGGCGAAGCGATCGAGCGCGACAACCAGATGCGCCAACAAGCGTGCGACGACGCGATTGCGCGACGGCACCGCGGCACCGCAGATCCGCGCCAGGTCCGTCGCCGGCTGGCCGGTTTCGACGTTATCGGGCAAACGCAAATTGATGCCGATGCCGATCACCGCAAAACACGGACCGAGGAATTCACCGCCGGCCTCGACCAGGATACCGGCGAGCTTGCGGCCATCGACCACGACGTCATTCGGCCATTTCAGACCGATGCCGGCGGCACTGCAATCCTCCAGCGCTTCGCACAGCGCGACGCCGACGGCCAGGCTCAGTCCCGAGAGGGTGCCCATGCCGCGCTCGAAACGCTTGAGCAGGGAAAAGTACACGTTGGCA
>JAGWXP010000089.1 GCA_018969845.1 Lysobacteraceae bacterium
GCCACAAGGTGTGGGGCAGCAAGCCGCTGTGGGTGCTGCCGCAGACCTCGACCATCGCCTCGCATCTGCCCAAGGCCTTCGGCACGGCGGTGGCGATCGAGCAGGCGCGGCGCATCGGACACAAATTGCCGATCCCGGGTGATTCGATCGCGATCTGCTCGTTCGGCGACGCCTCCAGTAATCACGCCACCGCCCAGACCGCGTTCAACGCGGCGGCATGGACGGCCTACCAGAAACTTCCGGCACCCGTGCTGTTCGTGTGCGAAGACAACGGCATCGGCATCTCGGTAAAGACGCCCGCGGATTGGGTCAGCGCGAATTTCAGTGGACGCCGCGATCTGGATTATTTCTACGCCGATGGCCTCGATCTCGCCGCAGGCTACGAAGGCGTTGCGCGTGCGATCCATCACTGCCGCCGCACGCGCCGGCCGACTTTTCTGCATCTGCGTACCACGCGCATCATGGGTCATGCCGGTACCGACTTCGAGATCGAATGGCGCAGCGTCGAAGAACTGATGGCGGTCGAGGCGACCGATCCACTGCTGCGCAGTGCGGCCATCGCGCTCGAAGCCGGCATCTACACCAAGCAGCAATTGCTCGAACATTACGAGGCCATCCGCAATAAATGCTTTGCCGCGGCCGAAGCAGCCGATCGCCGGCCCAAGCTGACGGATCTCGCCGACGTGGTCGCACCGTTGGCGCCGTACCATCCGGACCAGGTCGCGCTGGAAGCCAGGCGCGCTGATTTCGCCGACCAGCGCCTGGCTGCATTCGGCGGCGCCGAGAAACTTCCGGAAAAACTGCCGCCACGCCATCTGGCGATCCAGATCAATCAGGCCCTGCACGATATTTTCTGCAAATATCCCGAGGCCCTGCTGTTCGGCGAGGACGTAGCGCAAAAGGGCGGCGTCTACACCGTTACCAAGGGCCTGCAAAAGGCATTCCGCGGAACGCGCGTGTTCAACACCCTGTTGGACGAGACCATCATTCTCGGCCTCGCCCAGGGTTTTGCCAATATGGGCATGCTGCCGCTGCCGGAAATCCAGTACCTGGCCTATTTCCACAACGCCTGCGACCAGATTCGCGGCGAAGCGGCCAGCCTGCAATTCTTCAGCAACGGCCAGTACCGCAATCCGATGGTGATGCGCATCGCCTCGCTCGGTTACCAACGGGGCTTCGGCGGGCATTTCCACAACGACAACTCTGTCACCGCACTGCGGGATATTCCGGGACTCGTCGTCGGTTGTCCCTCGCGCGGCGACGATGCGGCGATGATGCTGCGCACGCTCATGGCGTTGGCCAAGGTCGATGGCCGCGTGTGCGCCTTCCTCGAGCCCATTGCGCTGTACATGACCAAGGACTTGTACGCCGCCGGCGATGGCGCGTGGCAATTTGCCTATCCGCCGCCGGATCAGGCGCTGACCCTGGGCGAAGAGCGCGTGTACGAACCGGCCGCCAGGGATCTGGTCGTCTTCACCTTCGGCAACGGCGTGCCGATGAGCCTGCGCGCCGCGCGCGAGATTGCCAAGGCGCGGGGTTGGAAAGTGCGCGTGGTCGATTTGCGCTGGTTGCTGCCGCTCAACGAAGCGGCTATCGCGCGGCATGCCGGCGAATGCGCGCGCATCCTCGTCGTCGACGAGGGCCGGCGCTCGGCCGGAGTCGGCGAGGGCGTCATCACTGCAGTAGTGGAGGCCGGGTACGGCGCCAAGCCGCTCAAGCGCGTGGTCGGCGTGGATACCTACACACCGCTGGCAGGGGCCGCATTGCTGGTGCTGCCGGGCGATGCGGATATCGTCGCGGCCGCGCACACGTTGGCGTAATGCGGGCCACGCAGGGGACTTGGAGCCAATCGGCGGAATGGCCTAAACTGGGGCCGCGATGAGCCAGAGCCAACCCCTCACCATCCTGTTCGCTGACGTCAGCGGCAGCACCAAGCTGTTCGAGACGCGCGGTGACCTGGAAGCGCGCCGTCTCGTGGCGGCGATCCTGGGGGCGCTGTCCGAAGTCACTGCGCGTCACGGCGGGCGCGTGATCAAGACCATCGGCGACGAAATCATGTGCACCTATCCAGGCCCCATGCAGGGATTGTTGTGCGCGGTGGACATGCAGAAGCGCATCGCCCACGACGTCAATTTCGCCAAGGACAAACTTGCGATCCGCATCGGCCTGCACCATGGCGAAACCCTGGTCGAGGACAACGACGTCTACGGCGATGCGGTGAACACCGCGGCGCGCATGGCCTCGTTGGCCAAGCGCGAGCAGATCATCACCACCGCGAGCACGGTCAACATGCTGACCAATGTCGGCATGCTGCACACGCGTGCGGTCGGGCAGGCGCGCGTTGCCGGCAAGCAGCATCCGATCGACATCGTCGATGTGCAATGGCAGGAAGACACTTCCAACGTGACCATGGTGCAGCGCGCGATCCGGCTCGACGCCGCCGGAAATCCGTCGGCCAAGCTGCTGCTGCGTTATCGCGGCCAGGTGCTGGAGCTGGATGCCTTGTCACCGCCGTTCACGCTGGGCCGCGACGCTGCCAGCAGCCTGTGCGTGGATGCCGAATGGGTGTCGCGCAATCACGCCATGATCGAGTACAAGCGCGGCTACTTCATCATTTCCGACCGTTCGACCAACGGCACCTGGGTCAAGCTCGGCGAGGACGACGAGCTGCGCCTGCACCGCGATGAAGTGCATCTGCGCAAGACCGGCGCGATCAGCCTGGGTCAGTCGATCGCGCTGAATCCCGATCACGTATTGTACTTCCAGTGCGGTGATTGATCCCGGGTTCGCGGCCGGCCCGGCCTTGCGGCCGGGCGGCGTTGTTGTACTCAGTGTTTCTTCGGCGCCGGTCCTTGCACCACCTGCACCAGGTTTGCCGGCTTCAGGTATTTCTTGAACGCGGTCTGCACCTCGCCGGCGGTGAGATTCAGGTAATACCGGGCCGCAACCATCGGCTGATCCAGCGGTTCGCCGTGCCAGCTCCACGACAGGAGCGAGCGGGCGATGCCGTTGACGCTGGATACGCCCAGCGGGATCGAACGAATCTGGAACTGGCGCGCATTGTTGAGCTCGTCGGCCTTGACCGGCGTGGTCTGCATGGCCTTGATGTTTTCCAGCACCAACGCGTCCACCGGCTGCACCTTGTCCGGATCGCTGCCGTAATACACATAGAACATCGAGCGCGAACGGTCGATGTTCATGCCCGAGCTTGCGCCGTAGGCATAGCCGTGCTTGACGCGTATATCGACCATCAGGCGCGAGGCGAAGCCGTTGCCGCCGAGCACGTCGTTGGCGAGTTTCAGCGCGTAGCGATCGGGATTCGCCAGGTTCACGTCGAGCATTTGGCCCATCAGCACCTGATCCTGCGACGCATAGGCGTTCGGCACGACCGTGTAGCTGGCCGGATTGAGCGGTACCGGCTTCGGAATCACGTCGGGTTTCGGTCCACTGGACTTCCACGCATCGAAATACTTGTCGACGGTCGCCTTGGCCTGTTCCGGGGTGACATCGCCGACGACGACAATGGTGGTCAGGTCCGGCCGGTATGTCTGCGCGAAATACGCTTTCGCATCGCCCAGCGTCAGCTTGTCGACGGTTTCCGGCGTCGCCTCGCGCAGGCCCGGATCGCCGGCCGGCAACAAGCCTTTGCTCAGGGCACGGAACATCTTGTACTGCGGCGACTGCAATTCGCCGGCAAGCGTGCGTGACAGGGTTTTTTGCTGCACGCCAAAGGCCGACTGCGGCAGTGCCGGATGCAGTTCGTTGTCGGCCAGCAGCTGCATGCCGCGATCGAAGCCGGCGGTCGGCACGGCGAGGCTGAAATCGTCCCCCGCCGATTCGGTGGCGGCGATCTCGTCCAGCGCCTTGTGGAAGGCGGTACGGTCGAGCGTCGTGGTGCCGTAGTCGAACAGTGCCGACAGCAAGCGGCCGACGCCGTCCTGTCCGGAGGGTTCCTGCAGCTTGGCATCATGGTCGACATGACCGACCACGGTGACCGTCTTGCTCACGGGTTCCGGCTGCACGATGAGGGTGATGCCGTTGTCGAGTTTCATCGACACGGGATGCAGCGTCCAGTGCGGCATTTCCAGTTTGACCAGCGCGCTGCTTGCCCAATCCGGTAGCGGTGCATCGAGCTTGTCGTTGCTGCCGAACTTCTCGGTGCCGCCGAAGCCCTGACTGTTCGGCGGACGCTTCCCGTTCGGATCGGGCGTGAGTACCACGGTGACGCGCTCGTCGGGCTTGAGGTATTCGCGTGCGACGCGGTCCACATCGGCGACCGTCACGTCGCGAATCTGCTGTTCGGCCTGGGCCGGCGAATCCAGGCCCTGCCAGGCCAACGCCTGCGACCAGGAACTGGCGAGTTGCACGGCGCTGTTCTTCTTGAATTCGGCCTGCGCAAGTTCGGAGCGCTTTGCCGCATCCACCAGATCCGGCGAGACGCCGCGTTGAAGCAGTCCGGCAACGACCTCATCCAGATGTTTCTGTGCCTGCGCAGAATCGCCTCCTTTGGGGAAACCGACTTCGATGACGCCGATGCCACCGTGGCTGAAAGGCTGCACTCCGGCGTCGGCGGATAGCACCTTGCCCTGCGCGGCCAGCTCCGACAGGCTGCTGCGCGCGTTGCCGAGCACGTCCATCAGCACTTGGCTTGCCGCGTAGTCTTTCGATTTCATTCCCGGCATGCGGTACATGAATTGCACGGAGCCGGTGCCTTGCGGCGTGGTCTTTTTGATCGTTGACGGCTTGAACGCGCCAAGTTTCACGGGTGAGCGTTGCGGCGTGGCGTGGCGGGGGATCGAACCGAACAGTTCCTTGACCTCGCCCAGCGTCGCCTGCGGATCGACGTCGCCGGCGACCACGAGCAGGGCGTTGTTCGGCACGTACCAGGAATCGTAGAAGCCCTGCAGGATCTTGCCCGTGGTCTTGTCGAACGAAGGCCGCGTTCCCAGCGCGTCCTCCGCGTAGCCGGTGCCGGCGTAAAGAGCGCGTTCGGCTTCCATGAAAGCCAAATAGCCGGGGTCGGAGATATCGCGCGAGACTTCCTGTTCGATCGCGCCTTTCTCCAATCCCCAATCCTTGTCCGTTAGTTCCGCACCACGCATGCGCGTGGCTTCGATCTTGAGCAGCAGGTCGACGTATTGCGCCGGTGCCACGAAGTAATACTGAGTGGCGTCGTTGGTAGTGAAGGCGTTGTTCTCGGCGCCCATCTTGCCGGTCATCTCGTTCAATTGCGCGCCGCTCAAACCCTTGCTGTCGCGGAACATCATGTGTTCCAGCGCATGCGCAGTGCCGGGAAAGCCGGCAGGCGTTTCATAACTGCCGGCCATGTAGGTGATCTGGGTGGTCACCATCGGCGCCAGCGCATCGTGCACGATGACCACGCGCAGGCCGTTGTCCAACGTCGCGCGCAGCACATTTGAATTCGGCGCGGATGGGGCAAGCGCTTGCGCGAACGCCGGCGCGATGCTGCCAAGCCCAATGCCGCAGCCGAGAGAGAGCGCCCATGCGAGCCGCTGGACCATGTTCTTCGAATACATCGTGTTACTCCGTTTTTTGATGCAGAACTTGTGCAGTATGCCATCAAACGATACGCGGCTCGGGTTCCAGGCGGATGCCAAAGCGCGTCTGCACCGTATCGACGACGCGCTGCGCCAGCGCACGGATCTGTTCGCCGGTCGCCGTGCCGTGATTGACCAGAACCAGGGCATGGCGTTCCGAAACGCCGGCATCGCCTTCGCGCAGCCCCTTGAAGCCGCACGCTTCGACCAGCCATGCGGCGGACAGCTTGCATTGCCCGGCGTTTCCAAGCCATGCGGGCAGTGCGGGGTTTTCGCGGCGAAGCTCGTTTGCGAGTGCGGATGGCACCACGGGATTCTTGAAGAAGCTGCCGGCATTGCCTATTTCGGCGGGATTCGGCAGCTTGCGCGTGCGCAGTCGCATCACCGCCTCGGCGAGCGCGGCGGGGTTCGGTGCGTCAATTTTCATCGCCGCGAGTTCTTCACGCACGCCGGCATAGTCCAGGCGCAATTCGTGCTGGCGCGGCAGCCGGAATTCGACCGACGTCACCACGAAGCGATCCGGATCGCGCTTGAACAGAGAGTCCCGGTAGGCAAAATTGCAGACGGCGTTGTCCAGTCGCCCAAGCTGTCCGCTGTGGCGATCGAAGGCCTCGATGGTTTCGATGAACTCGCGCACTTCCACGCCGTAGGCGCCGATGTTCTGGATCGGCGCGGCGCCGACGCTGCCGGGAATCAGGATCAGGTTTTCCAGGCCGGCGAAGCCGTGACCGAGCGACCAGTGCACGAATTCGTTCCAGTTCTCGCCGGCCTCCACGCGCATCCGCGCGTCATCGCCGCGATCCTCCAGGACGCGGATTCCGCGTGCGGCAACCGCAAGCACGACGCCGGGCCAGTCGCGGGTCAGCAGCACGTTGCTGCCTTCGCCGAGTATCAGCAGGGGCGAGCGTTTCACGGCGCCGAGTCCGAACACCTCGGGCAGCGCACGCGCGTCGTCCACTTCGATCAGCCATTGCGCGCGCGCGGGCACGCGAAAACTGTTGTGGTGCGTGAGGTCCGCATCCGCGGTGACGCGGTAGCCGGGCTGCGTAAACGATGAAGGCTTCATTTCGGAGCGATTTTCCGGATCGCCTCGACACATTCGCCGATCAACGCCGGGCCGCGGTAGATCATGCCGCTGTAAAACTGCACGAGACTCGCCCCGGCCGAGATCTTGTCCGCCGCGTCGGTGCCGTCGAGAATGCCGCCGACGCCTACCAGAGGTATCTTCCCTTCGAGTCGTTTCGCCATACGGCGCAGGACGGAAGTTGCTTTTTGGAACAAAGGCTTGCCGGATAAACCTCCGGCTTCTTCTGCATGTGGCGCGCCGGCAATTGCGCTGCGATCGATCGTCGTGTTGGTGCAGATCAGGCCGTCGATTTTAGCTGCAAGTAACACGGCCGCCATGCCGTCGAGTTCGGCTTCGGACAGATCGGGTGCGATCTTGAGCAGCATCGGTTTGCGCGTGCCGTGCTGCGCCGCGAGCTTTTCCTGCGCCTCGCGGAGCGTGCCGATGAAGCGCTTCAGGGTTTCCTCCTCCTGCAAATCGCGCAGACCCTGCGTATTCGGTGATGAGATATTCACCGTCACATAGTTCGCGCGCGCATACACGCGTTCCAGACAAAACAGATAATCATCGACGGCGCGGTCGTTCGACGTATCCTTGTTCTTGCCGATATTGATACCGAGCACACCCGAATAGCGTGCGCGTTCGGCGTTGCGCACCAGTGCGTCGACGCCGGCGTTGTTGAAACCCAGCCGATTGATTACCGCCAGGTGTTCGGGCAGACGCCACATGCGCGGTTTGGGATTGCCGGGCTGCGGCTGTGGCGTGGTCGTGCCGACTTCGATGAAGCCGAAGCCGAGCGCGGCGAGCGCGTCGATGTGGGCACCGTTCTTGTCGAGCCCGGCGGCGAGGCCGACCGGATTGGGAAACTCGATGTCGAAAATTTTCGCCGGCAAAGGCGCGAGTTTGGCCGCGAGCAGCGGATTCAAACCCGTGCGGTACGCGGCTTCAATGGCGATCAATGCCAGATCGTGCGCGCGTTCGGCGTCGAGACAGAACAGGAAGGGGCGCGCAAGAGAGTACACGCCGGACTATTTTTTTGGCAACCGCGGTGGTGCAGCGCTGCGCCTGCCGGAGATTTCCACCATTGTCTCGATGCGGATCAGGCGGCGGTCGAGATCGGTCATGAGCTGCGTCAGCGTATCCACGTCAAAACTCGAACTTGATTCCCTGCGCCAGCGGTAGCGAGTCGGAATAGTTGATGGTGTTGGTCTGGCGGCGCATGTAGGTTTTCCAGGCGTCGGAACCCGATTCGCGTCCGCCGCCGGTCTCTTTCTCGCCGCCGAACGCGCCGCCGATTTCGGCCCCGGAGGTGCCGATGTTGACGTTGGCTATGCCGCAATCCGAGCCGGCGCTGGACAGGAACGCCTCGGCCGCCTTCACGTTCTGGGTGAAGATCGCCGACGACAGGCCCTGCGGCACGCCGTTGTGCGCGTGGATCGCTTCGTCGATGGAACGGAATGGCATCACATACAGGATCGGCGCAAAGGTTTCGGTTTGCACGACTTCGTCGGAATTCTTCAGGCCTGCGACAATCGTCGGCAGCACGAAATTGCCGGGACGCTCGGCCAGCGCAGTGCCGCCGGTGAGCACCTTGCCGCCGGACGCCTTGGCCTTGGTGATGGCCTCGTTGTAGCGGCGCACGCCGTCGGGACTGTTGAGCGGACCCATCAGTGTGGTGGATTGCGTCGGATCGCCGATCTTCTTCTCGACCTGTCGGTACGCGCCGACCAGCTTGCCGACCACGTCTTCGTAAATCGATTCGTGCACGAACAGGCGGCGCGTGGTGGTGCAGCGCTGGCCGGCGGTGCCGACCGCGCCGAACACGATGGCCGGGATCGCCATCTTCAGGTCCGCGCTGGCATCCACGATGATCGCGTTGTTGCCGCCCAATTCGAGCAGCGAGCGGCCCATGCGCCGGGCGACGCGCTCGCCGACGTGGCGTCCGACTGCGGTGGAGCCGGTGAAGCTGATCAGCGCAACGCGGTGATCGTCCACGAACCTCGAAGCCAGCTCCGCACCGGCATCGTTGAACAGGAAGAACAGGTCCGGGAATCCGCCGGTCTTGAGCGCGGCATTGCAGATCTTCAGCGCCGCGATCGCCGACAGCGGCGTCTTCGGCGAAGGTTTCCAGATGCAGATGTCGCCGCACACGGCGGCGACAAACGCGTTCCACGCCCACACCGCGACCGGGAAATTGAACGCGCTGATGATGCCGACGAGGCCGAGCGGATGCCACTGCTCGTACATGCGATGCCCGGGGCGTTCGGAGTGCATCGACAAGCCGTACAGCATGCGCGATTGGCCGAGCGCGAAGTCGGCTATGTCGATCATTTCCTGCACTTCGCCGTCGCCTTCCGGCTTGATCTTGCCCATTTCCAGCGCGACGAGGCTTCCGAGTGCATCCTTGTGTTTGCGCAGCGCTTCGCCGCACAGCCGTACCGCCTCGCCGCGTTTGGGCGCGGGCACCGTGCGCCAATGCTTGAACGCTTCCTGCGCACGCACGACGATGGTTTCGTAATCGGCTTGGGATGTGGCGTTGACCCGACCGATGACCTGGTGTGTGCTTGGATTGATCACCTCGATCACGCCGGCAGCGGCCGTTTTCGACCATTCGCCGTTGCCGAGATAGGTGCCGGACTCGGTCTCGGCCAGGCCGAGCGCGGAGAGGATGGATGCGGACATGGATGCTCCGGAATGACTGGACACGCCGCGCCAAGCGGCGCGAAGAGGGGCGCAATTGTAGCAGGGAGGTGGCGTCCTCGGCCGGATTCGAACCGGCGACCTTCCGCTTAGGAGGCGAATGCTCTATCCAGCTGAGCTACGAGGACGATCACGTGATTTTCGCACGGATGACCGCGATCTGCAGATCCGGGAGTAAACTTGCGCCGTAACCTTTACCCCAATGGAGCTTGTATGCAAATCTCGATGTATGAAGCCATCATTCCGATTGCCAACCGCATGCTCGGCAACCTGTCCGCGATTCTCGACAAGGGCGCCGCGTTTGCCGTAGCGAAGAAAATCGAACCATCCGTGCTGCTCAATGCGCGCCTGGCGCCGGACATGTTCCCGCTCACGCGCCAGGTGCAGATCGCTTGCGACATGATCAAGGGCGGCGCGGCGCGCCTCGGCGGCGTCGAGGTGCCCTCGCATCCGGACAACGAAACCACGTTCGCCGAACTCAAGGCGCGCGTGGCCAAGGTGCGCGAATTCGTCAACAGCATCCCGGCGGCGAATTTCGCCGGCAGCGAGAACAAGGCCATCACCTTGAAGATGCGCCATGGCGACCGGCATTACGACAACGGCCTGGATTATCTGCGCTACTACGCGATGCCGAACTTCTACTTCCACCTCACCACGACGTACGCGATCCTGCGCCACAACGGCGTGGAACTGGGCAAGTCCGATTTCATCGGCGCCTGAAACGCCTACGGGCGCGCCTATACGGCGCGCCCGTTTTGCGATCGATTAATCCCCGCTTAGCGCGACGTGCGGTAACGACGCAGGCCGATAAAGCCTGCCAGCGCCAATAAACCGGCGAGGGCGGCAAGCATCCATGGGCTTAACGCGGGTGTAGGAGCTGCCAAGGTTGCGGCATTGATCGCGCTTGTCAGCGATGCACATCCGCTTTGCCCCGCGTCCGCGCAAAGAGTGAAATAATTTTGGCCGATGGGCGCGAGATCGGGCAGGCCCTTGCCGAACAAGTTGAAATCGCCCGACGTGCCGTTGTAAGTGGTACCCCAGGGCGCGCCCGACGTCGGTTGCCCAACGAGCTGCTTGCTGAAATCCAGCGTGCCGCCATTGGTGTTGAAAACAATACCACG
>JAGWXP010000090.1 GCA_018969845.1 Lysobacteraceae bacterium
CGCACATGCAGGCGACGGGGATGGTGAACGATCACTTCGTGGGGTGTTTCCGGCACGGGCAGGTGTGAGCCGTTACCTGCGCGATCCGCGCAATCTATCCACCGTAAACGTCGCGATCTCGGCGCCGGCCACGCGCCGCGGCTGCCCCGAATCCGGGCCGAAGGCGTGCGCGCAGATGACCTCGTAAGTGGCGGGCAGACTGCCGTCCCGGCGGAAACCTTCATAGGCGTCCAACACGCGCCGGAAATGCGCCTTGCCGGTGAGGCCGCGCGCGCGTTGCGCATCGGCATTCGTCGCGCCGATGGCTTTGAGTTCGCGCATCAGATCGGCGGCGACGGCGTAGCGCAAGGTGAAATGCTCGATGTCGAGCACGGGATCGCGGAAACCCGCGGCGAGCAGCGCGTCGCCGATCTGGCCGATGTGCGCGAAGCCGCTGACATGCGGCGCTGAATCCGCCGCCGCCCAGGCCGCGCGCAGTTCGTGCAGCGTGTCCGGTCCGAAAGTGGAAAATGCGAGATAGCCGCCCGGCCGCAGTACGCGGCGGAATTCGGCGAACAGCGCGGGCAACTCGCCAATCCACTGGATGCACAGGTTCGAGAACAGCACGTCCACGCTGGCATCCGGCAGCGGCAGCGCGCCCGCATCCGCGCATACCCGCGCCAGCGGGCGTCGCCAGCCGGGCCGAACCCGTTGCAGCATCGGCAAGGCAAGATCGAGCGCGATCACCTGCGCCGAGCGGAAACGCTTGCGCAACAGCGCGCTGCCGTGGCCGGGACCGCAGCCGACGTCGAGCACGCGCAGCGGGTTGCCGGAGAAATACTCCAGCCGCTCGATCAGGCGCGCCTCGATCTTGCGTTGCAAGGCCGCGTTGCGGGTATAGGTTTTTGCGGCTCGCCCGAAGGCACGGCGGATCTGGCGGGGATCGAACGGACTCATGCGGCGAAGCTTCCTGCAAAAGCGCTGATCGCATCCGCGACAAGCGCGGGGTGGGAAACGAAGGGCGCGTGCCCCGAGGAAATTTCCAGATACCGGCCCAGCGGATTCTGATTTGCGCCCCAATGCATCGCCGTGGCGGGCACCAGACGGTCGCGGCGGCCCGCGATCCACAGGTTCGGCACGGCCAGGTCGCGCAAGCGTACGCGCAGATCCGCGGTTTCGAGCACGTTCAATCCCCGCTCCAGCGCAGCGACGGCGGGTTCGCCGCGCTCGAACACATGGCTTTTGAGTTCGCGCAGTTCGGCTTGCGCATCGTCCGAGCCGATCGCTTCCAGCGCGAGGAAACGCTCGATGGTGGCGCGGTAGTCGCGGCGCAATCCCGCGTCGAACTGCGCGAAGACTTCCAGCGGCACGCCGTGCGGCCAATCCGGCGCGGCGACGAAGCGCGGTGAAGCGGCGATCGTCACGAGTCCGCGCACGGTGGCGGGACTTGCCAGCGCCGCGTGCAAGGCGACGAGGCCGCCGAACGACCAGCCGATCCAGATCGCGCGCGGCAGTTGCGCAAGCAGATGCTGCGCGCAGGATGGCGGATCGAGCAGGCTGTCGTCATCGCGGCTGAAACCGTGGCCGGGAAGATCGACCACGTGCAGGCGAAAACGTTCGCGCAGCCGCCGCGCCAGCGGTTCGAAGATGCCGCCGTGCATCGCCCAGCCGTGGAGCAGGACCAGATCCGGCCCGTCGCCGAAAGTCTCGACGTGCATGTCAACGCGGCTCCGCCGCCAGCGCCGCGGCCAGCGCAGCGAGCAGGCGTTCGATGTCGTCTTCGGCATGCGCGGCGGACAAGCTCACGCGCAGGCGCGCGGCGCTGGCGGGCACGCTCGGTGGACGAATCGCGGGCAGGTAAAACCCGGCGTTCTCCAACCGCTGCGCGATCGCCAGCGCGGTTGCGCTATCGCCAACGGGAACGGGTTGAATCGGCGTCGACGATGGCAGCAAGGCGATTCCACGCTGCGCGGCGCCGCCGCGAAATTGCGCGATCAAGCGATGCAGATGATCGCGGCGCTCGCGATCGTTGCGCGCAATATCGACAGCCGCACTGGCGGCGGCAGCGAGTGCCGGCGGCATTGCCGTGGTGTAAACGAAAGGACGCGCGAACTGGATGAGTCCATCGATCAGCGCCGCGCTGCCGGCGACAAAGGCACCGGCGACGCCGAGCGCCTTGCCGAGCGTGGCCATCAATACTGGCGCGTCGTCCTGCGCGAGCCCGGCTTCGCCCACGCTGCCTGCGCCATCCGGCCCGAGCACGCCGATACCATGCGCATCGTCGATCATCAGCGTGGCGCGTTCGCGTTTGCACAACACGACGAGTTCGCGCAGCGGCGCAAGGTCGCCGTCCATGCTGAACACGGCATCGGTCGCAAGCACGGCGGCGGCATCCGGACGCGTGCACAGTTGTTGTCTCGCGCTGTCGACGTCGGCGTGCCGGTAGCGGACGAGTTCGGCGCCGGACAGACGTGCCGCGTCGATCAGACTGGCGTGGTTGAGTTTGTCCTGCACGCAGACATCGCCGTCGCGCAGCAGCGTGCCGGTGACGCCGAGGTTGGCCATGTAGCCGGTCGAGAACAGCAGGGCGCTTTCGCGGCCGGTCCAGAGCGCGAGTTTTTCCTCCAGCGCGGTGTGCTCATCGCGATGGCCGCCGAGCAGATGCGCGGCGCCAGCGCCCACGCCCCAGCGATCAACGGCACGCGAGAGGGCAGCGCGCAAGGCCGGATGCTGCGCTAGGCCCAGGTAATCGTTGCTGCCGAAATCGATCAGCGATTTTCCGTTGACGACGATGCGCGGTCCGGCGACGGACTCGACCGTGCGCAGGCGCCGCAACAACCCGTCGCGAGCGCGTTGCGCCTGCGCGGCGGCAAGGCGCGCGAAAAGATCGGGACGCGGCATGACGCGGATCAGGCGGCGATGTGCTCGCGGCAATCCGCAACGATGTCCGCATGCACCGTGCCGGTTTCGAGTCCGGCCGGCATTGCCACGAGACCGAGTCGTGCGAACAGCGCCCGATCGTGCCCGACGTCCGGATTGCCGGTCGTCAGCAGTTTTTCGCCGTGGAAAATCGAATTGGCGCCGGCGAAAAAGCACAGTGCCTGCAATTCGTCGCTCATTTCGGCGCGGCCGGCGGACAGGCGCACCATCGAGGCCGGCATCAAAATGCGCGCCACCGCAATCGTGCGCACGAACTCGAACGGGTCGAGCAGTGCGGTGCCGGCGAGCGGAGTGCCTTCGACCTGTACGAGCCGATTGATCGGGACCGACTGCGGGTGTTCGGGCAGGTTCGCGAGCGTCTGCAGCAATCCCGCGCGCTGCGCACGCGTCTCGCCCATGCCGACGATTCCGCCGCAGCAGGTTTTCAGGCCCGCATTGCGCACGCAGTCGAGCGTATCGAGCCGATCTTGAAACTCGCGCGTGTGGATGATTTCGCCGTAGAACTCCGGTGCGGTGTCGAGGTTGTGGTTGTAATAGTCGAGTCCCGCCGTCTTGAAACGGTCGGCCTGATCCTGCGTCAGCATGCCGAGCGTGGCGCAGGTCTCCATGCCGAGCGCCTTCACTGCGTGGATCATCGCTGCGACCTTTTCCACATCGCGGTCCTTGGGGCTGCGCCACGCCGCGCCCATGCAAAAGCGCGTCGCGCCGGCGGCCTTGGCCTGCTTGGCCTTGTCGAGCACGGCGTCGATCGGCATGAGTTTCTGCGCTTCGACGCCCGTGTGGTAGCGCGCCGCTTGCGGACAGTAGGCGCAGTCCTCGGGACAGCCGCCGGTCTTGATCGACAGCAAGGTCGAGACTTGCACGGCGTTCGGATCGTGATGCGCCGCGTGCACGGCATGCGCACGTGCGAGCAGGTCGTTGAACGGCAGGTCGAACAACGCCTGCACGTCGGCGCGGGTATAGTCGTGACGCAGGGACATGGGACAGGCTCGGCAAACGGCAAAGTACAAGTCTGGTCAGGGGCGGAATGTCTGTCAACTCGATCAAACGAATTCTGGTTGACGGCGCGCGGCGTCTGCAATTCGCCGTGCTGCCGCCGCATTGCCTGCTGTGCGGGCAGGCCGGCGGCGCGCAACGCGATCTGTGTGCCGCCTGCGCGGGCGACCTCGTGCGCAACCGCGTTTGCTGTCCGCGCTGCGCCCTGCCGTTGGATACACCCGCCCCCTGGTGCGGGCAATGCCTGCAAAACGAACCGCCGTTCGCATCGGCCTGCGTGCCGTTCGTGTACGCCAGTCCCCTGGATCGGCTGGAGACGCGCTTCAAGTTCGGCGGCAGCCTCGCGGCCGGACGTGTGCTATCGGAACTGTGGATCGATGCCGCAAAGGCCGAGCCGCCCCCGTTGCCGATGGCACTGATCCCTGTGCCGCTGCATTCCGATCGCCTGCGCGAACGCGGCTACAACCAGGCGCTCGAGCTCGCGCGGCCGCTGGCGCGCGCTCTCGGCGTCACGTTGCGCAACGACATTCTCGTGCGTGTGCGGGCGACATCGGCGCAGTCGAATCTGGACGCGGACGCGCGCCATCGCAATCTGCGCGGCGCGTTCGTTGTCGCGGCGGATGCCGTGCTGCCTGCGCATGTCGCCCTGTTCGACGATGTGATGACGACCGGGACGACGCTGCGCGAATGCGCACGCACGCTGCTACGCGCGGGCGTGCGGCGCGTCGACGTTTGGGCAGTGGCACGCGCGCCGAAGCATCATTTGAGTGCGTAGCCGAGCAGCATGCCCAGCCACAACGCCAGTCCGACCCAGTTGTTGTTGCGGAACGCGGCAAAACAGGCCTCGCGCTCGCGCCGGCGCATGCGCCACAGTTGCCAGCAGAACAGCAACGCGGCGACGCCAACGCCGATGAAATAGACCCCGTGCAGGTGACCGCGCTCGGCGACCAGCGCCATCGCGCCGATGAACGTGAACATCAGGATGCCGAGGATCGGCAGATCCGCGTCGCCGAACAGGATCGCGGTGGATTTGACGCCGATGCGAATGTCGTCGTCGCGGTCGACCATCGCGTATTCGGTATCGTAGATCGTCGCGAACAACACGTTGGCCAGGAACAGCAGGCCGCACAACGGCAACGCCTTGACGAAGGCGTTCCAGGTTCCGGCGACCGCGGCGAAGGCCATCGGAATCGACCAGCCGAACGCGCAGCCCAGATACACCTGCGGCAGATAGGTGTAGCGTTTCATGAACGGGTACGTCACCGCCAGAAACGCGCCGATGAAGGACAGTTCCACGGTCAGACGATTGGTCAACAGTACGAGCAGAAACGCGAGCACGATCAGCGCCAGGAAAACCGCAATCGCTTCGCGCGGCGTGACGGTGCCGGCGGCCAGCGGGCGTTCGCGGGTGCGCTTGACCGCTGGATCGAATTTGCGGTCGGCCAGATCGTTGACCACGCAGCCGGCGGAGCGCATCAGCCACACGCCGAGCGTGAAGACGATGAGCAGTCCGGGCGAAGGAAAGTCGCCCGTCGCCAGCCACAGCGCCCACCAGGTTGGCCATAGCAGCAGCAAGGCGCCGACCGGACGGTGCATGCGCGCGAGCTTGGCGTATTCACTCAGGCGTTCGCGCACACGTGGCCAATCGACGCCGGTCTGCGTCACGGGTGCCGCAATCCTGCGCGGTGTCGGCATTTTACGCGCGGTTTGCGCGCGGGGGCGGGGTCGAACGGACATGCGCGTAGTGTAGCGGCACGCGCTGGTGCGGCGTATCCTGCGGCGGCGTTCGACGAGGAGCCGCGCCATGCAACGATTGCTGCCGTCCCGATTCGTCCCGTTTGCTTTGTGCGTGGCCGTGTTCGCGCTCGCGCTCGCCATGCTGTTCGACGACGCGTCGCACGGGGGATGGCTTTGGCGTTGGCTGGCCGTGATCGGCGGCGCACTGTCCGTGGTCGGCATCCTCGACATGACCCAGCGCCGGCACACGCTGTATCGCAACTTCCCGGTCACCGCGCATATCCGCTCGTTCTTCGAATTCTTCCGCCCGATGCTGCGCCAGTATGTGGTCGAGTCGGATACCGAAGAGGTGCCGTTCTCGCACGCGCAACGCGCACTCGTGTACCAGCGCGCGAAAAACATCGAGGACAAGCGCCCGTTCGGCACCGAACAGAACCTGTACGCGACGCAGTACGAGTGGATCAACCATTCGCTCAGCCCCGCGAAGATCGACGGTCACGATTTCCGCGTCCGGGTCGGCGGCCCGGAGTGCAAGCAGCCGTACTCGGCGAGCGTGTTCAACATCTCGGCGATGAGTTTCGGCTCGCTGTCGGCGAACGCGATCCGCGCCTTGAACGAGGGTGCGCGCCGCGGCGGTTTCTACCACGATACCGGCGAAGGCTCGTTGTCGCGCTATCACCGCGAGATGGGCGGCGACATCTGCTGGGAGATCGGTTCCGGCTATTTCGGCTGCCGTAATCCGGACGGCAGCTTCAATCTGGAAAAATTCGCGGAGAACGCGCATTCGCCGCAGGTAAAGATGGTCGAGGTCAAGCTGTCGCAAGGCGCGAAACCCGGGCATGGCGGCGTGTTGCCGGCAGCGAAAGTGAGCGCAGAAATCGCCGAGGCGCGCGGCGTGCCGATGGGCGTGGATTGCGTATCGCCGGCCGCGCACAGCGCGTTCTCGACGCCCGTGGGTCTGCTCGAATTCGTGGCGAAGTTGCGCGAGAAATCCGGCGGCAAGCCGACCGGTTTCAAGCTCGCGATCGGTCATCCCTGGGAGTGGTTCGGCATAGCCCGCGCCATGCACGAAACCGGCATCCTGCCGGATTTCATTGTCGTCGACGGCGGCGAGGGGGGCACCGGCGCGGCACCGCTGGAGTTCGTCGATCACGTCGGCGCACCGCTGCGCGAGGCGTTACTGCTCGTGCACAACACCCTGGTGGGATTGAATTTGCGCGACAAGGTGCGTCTTGGCGCCAGCGGCAAGGTCATCACCGGATTCGACCTGGCGCGTACCATGGCGTTGGGTGCGGACTGGTGCAATGCCGCGCGCGGCTACATGTTTGCACTCGGCTGCATCCAGTCGCAAAACTGCCATACCGACCGCTGCCCGACCGGCATCGCGACGCAGGATGCGTCGCGCTGGAAGAAGCTCGACGTGCCGGACAAGGCCGAACGCGTGCGCATGTTCCACGACAATACGCTGAAGGCGTTGAAGGAATTGATTGCCGCGTCGGGTCTGCAACATCCGAATGAGATCGGCCCCGAGCACATCATCCGGCGCGTTTCATCGACCGAGGTGCGGTCATTGTCGGCGCTGTATCACTTCGTCAAGCCCGGCGAGCTGATCGGCGGGCTGCCCGACCATGCCGTGTTCCGCGTGTTCTGGAACGTGGCGCGCACCGACAGCTTCGCGCCACCGAAGTATGTGCTGGAGCAGCATCACACCAAGATGCGCTGATATTATCGGAGGCAAAAAAAACCCCGGGCGGCTCGCATCCGTCCCGGGGCGTAGGGAGTTCGGTTGATTCGGATCAGGCGGAAAGACGGCTCAGCGCTTCGTTGATGCGCGCAAGCTTGGTTTCCAGCGGGCTGAGCGCATCGGCATCATTCGCCGACGTGTCGTGACGCGCATTCTCGATGGCCATTTCCAGGCGGCCCATTTCGATCATCAGATCGTGGCGCAGGAACAGCGGATTCAGGGTCATTACGGCGGCGGTTGCGAGCATGGCACTCTCCAATCTGCGTTGTACTTCACATCATGCAGAAGCCGTGCCAATCAAGAAAACGAGCCAATTCTCCGCGATCGACCAACGCCAGTGACGTTTTTGGGCGGATTTTGACGGGAAACCAGGTCATCGGCCTGACGCGGCATGACCTCGTTCACACTTCTCTAATCCGGATTTGGGTTAATATGCAGCACATATCCCTGCGGATATGCGCAAGTCGCTCCGTACGGTTCGGTCACTGGCGCCCGGCATACGGTCCTCTTGGATTCCCCTGTTCCTAAGACCGCCGGGCGCCAGCCTCTTTCCGGTCAGCGTGTACCAGGAGCCCGGCCGCCCCCGGCTTCGACTGCGCGCGATCTTCGCCACTACCCCCTACCTTGCTGCGCAAGGTGTTCGCCCCCTTAACTTGAGGGGGCCAGAAGCCGCAGAATTCGCGTCATGTTCAACAACCCACACGACTACGATGTGATTGTCATTGGCGGTGGGCATGCCGGCACTGAAGCCGCGCTTGCCTGCGCACGGTTGGGCGCGCGCACGCTGCTCTTGACCCACAACATCGAAACTCTGGGCCAGATGAGCTGCAATCCGGCCATCGGCGGCATCGGCAAAGGTCATCTGGTCCGAGAAATCGACGCGCTTGGCGGGGCGATGGCCGCCGCTGCGGACTGCGCCGGCATCCAGTGGCGAACGCTGAATGCATCCAAGGGCCCGGCGGTACGCGCCACGCGCTGCCAGGCCGACCGCGCGCGTTACAAGGCCGCGATCCGGCGCCGACTCGAGACCCAGCCGAATCTGGCCATCTTCCAGCAATCGGTCGAGGATTTGACGCTCGATGGCAACCGCGTGACCGGCGTGGTGACGCAGATGGGCCTGAGCTTTTCCGCGCGCTGCGTCGTGCTCACGGCGGGAACGTTTCTCGCCGGCAAAATCCACGTCGGCATGGCCAATTACGCCGGCGGCCGCGCCGGCGATCCGCCGGCACAAGGGCTGGCCGCGCGCCTGCGTGAACTGCCGCTGCGCGTGGACCGGCTCAAGACCGGCACGCCGCCGCGCATCGACGGCCGCAGCATCGATTTTTCCGGCCTGGCCGAACAGCCGGGCGACGATCCGCTGCCCGTGTTTTCGTTTCTGGGCAGCATCGCGGATCATCCGCGCCAGGTCAGTTGCTGGATCACGCACACGAGCCAGCGCACGCACGACATCATCCGCGGCGCGCTGGATCGCTCGCCGCTGTACACCGGAAAGATCGAAGGCATTGGCCCGCGCTATTGTCCGTCCATCGAAGACAAGGTGGTGCGTTTCGCGGAAAAATCTTCGCATCAGATCTTCATCGAGCCGGAAGGACTGGAAACCGCCGAAATCTATCCGAACGGCATTTCCACTTCGCTGCCCTTCGACGTGCAGGTGGAACTGGTGCGTTCGATCAAGGGTTTCGAGAACGCGCATATCACGCGACCCGGTTACGCCATCGAATACGATTATTTCGACCCGCGCGGATTGAAGGCGTCGCTGGAAACCAAGGCGATCGAAGGGCTGTATTTCGCCGGTCAGATCAATGGCACCACCGGCTACGAAGAGGCCGCCGCGCAGGGCATCGTTGCCGGCATCAATGCCGCGCGCGCCACGCAAGACCTCGAACCGTGGACGCCGCGCCGCGACGAGGCCTATATCGGTGTGCTGATCGACGACCTGATCACGAACGGCACGAGCGAGCCCTACCGCATGTTCACCTCGCGCGCCGAGTACCGCCTGCATTTGCGCGAGGACAATGCCGATCTGCGCCTGACCGAAAAGGGATTCGAGCTGGGCAGCGTGGATGCGGCGCGTTATGAGGCATTTTGTCGAAAGCGCGACGCCATCGCCGGCGAAACCGAGCGGTTGCGCGGTCTGTGGGCCGCGCCGGGCAATGCGCTCGGACGCCAGATCGAGGAAACACTGGACCTGACGCTGTCGCGCGAAACAAACGCACTCGACCTGCTGCGCCGGCCGGAACTGGACTATGCGCGGCTCATGCACGTGCCGGCGCTGGGCCCCGCGGTAGGTGATGCGCGTGTCGCCGAACAGGTGCAGATCACAGCCAAGTATGCGGGGTATCTGGATCGGCAGAACGAGGAAATCGCCCGCCAACGCCGTCACGAGGAAACCGAAATACCCGCGGCATTCGACTACACCGCGGTGCGCGGCCTGTCGGCTGAAGTGATGCAGAAACTGGGGCACGGCCGGCCGCAGACAATCGGCCAGGCGCAACGCATTTCCGGCATCACGCCGGCGGCGATCTCGCTGTTGCTGGTGCATCTGCGCCGCCGCGCCGCGTGAGCGGTACGCGTCGGCGCCCCGGTCTTATTTGGGCTTCGGCACCTTGGCCTGTGCCTGTGCCAGCGCCTGCACGGCGTGCTGGTAAAGCGCGTTGGCCTCTTCCGACGTGGCCTGACTGGCTTGGCCGCCGGCGAGCTTGTCTTTCAGCACAAGGCTGCCGCTGTCGTCCCAGCCCACCTTCGTAATCGCTGATGGGCGTGCGCCCTCGCCGCTGGATTCTTCCTTGACGATGACCCACGGCTTGTCATTCTGGAACGCCATGCGCAAGGTGACGCGGCCGGTCTCGTTGGCCTTGTCGTCATATTGGTCGGTGATTTCGCGGATCACCTTGACTTTGCCATTGCTGTAGAACGCGTCCCATGCGGTCGAGGTATTG
>JAGWXP010000091.1 GCA_018969845.1 Lysobacteraceae bacterium
CAACGAAATATTAAACCGCTTAGTATTGCGATAGTTGAAATCTGAACTGTTGCAATGACCGCACTTCCCGCCTGCCCCAGTTTCGACGCCATCGAAGCGAGCATCGGCCGCGTCGCCGAGCGCTTGCGCGGCACGCCGGTGCGCGACATCGTGCTGCTGCGTCTGATCAAGCATCTGTCGGCGCGCTTCAGCGCGCACGTGAGCCGACTGGTGCGGCCAGCCGGGCTGAACGAAGTCGGCTTCCGCACCATGATGATGCTCTACGCGAATGCCGAATCCGGCATGCACGCATCCGAGCTCAGCGAGGCGGCCGGCGAGACCCGCGCCAACATGACGCGCATCTGCGACGAGCTTTCGCGCAAGGGCCTGCTGCGCCGGCGTCCGGGCACGACCGACCGCCGCCGCGTGGTGCTGGAGATCTCGCGCAAGGGCATGGCCCTGATCGAGCGCCTGCTGCCGAAACTGTGGTCCGAACTCGATCTGCGCATGCGCGCGTTGAGCGTCAGGGACAAGCTCGATCTGGAACGCCTGCTGAAAAAACTCGCCGCCGCGCTCGACGCCAAGGAGCAAACCGCATGACCGCCTCGCTTCGCTGGCTTCTGGCCATCGCCGCCAGCGCGCTCGTTGCCGGCTGCGCAATTCCGCCGCGCCCGGCGCATCCGGATGTGGCCCACGCCGCGCTGCTGGCCGGCATCGAATCCTCGTCCACTGCCGCGTGGCCGGATCGTGCCTGGTGGACGCGCTACCACGATGCGCAGCTTGACGACCTGCAAGCGCGCGCGCTGCGCGATGCGCCGACCCTGGTCGTGGCCCGTGCGCGTTTGGATCAGGCCGAGCGTTACGTCGACGTCGCCCGCGCGGATGCTGGAGCGACGGTTTCCGGTAACGCGCAACTGCAACGCGACCGCCTGAGCGAACAGGGTCTGATCCCCAGCCAGTTCCTCGGTTTCAACTGGTACGGCCAGGGCGATCTCGGCCTGTCGTTCAACTATGACTTCGATTTCTGGGGCAGTCATGGCGCCGACATCGCCGCCGCCACCGACCGCGCGCGCGCAGCGGCGGCCGAGCGCGATTCCGCGGCCTCGATGATCGCTGCCGCCGTGGCCGACACCTATTTCGGCTGGCAGGCGGATCAGGCACGGCTCGCGATCGCGCGGGAAATCGTCGCCGGTTATACGCGGGGCCGCACCATCGCCGCCGCACGCGCGCACCAGGGTCTGGATGCAAATGACGTGGTGCATCGCGCCGACGCGGAACTCGCCGCGGCGCGCGAACAGGTCGCCATGCTCGAAGGCGATACGCGCATTCAGCTCGCCGCCTTGGCCGGCCTGCTCGGCGTGGCGCCAGCCGATCTGCCAAAGCTCACCGCGCACTCGCTGCCGCCCGCGACCGCCGCGCTGCCTGCCAACGCCGGACTCGATCTCATCGCGCGCCGTGCCGACGTCGCCGCCAGCCGCTGGCGCGTGGAAGCAGCACTCAAAGACGTCGATGTGGCGCGCGCTGCGTTTTATCCCGACGTGAGCCTGTCGGCGATGGCCGGCTTTTCGTCCATCGATCTGGGCAAATTGCTTTCCCCCGGTTCCACTGTGTTCGCGGCCGGACCGGCCTTGCATCTGCCGATCTTCGAGGGCGGTCGCCTGCGTGCGCGCTTCGGCGTGTCGCAGGCCGCGCTCGCTGCCGCGGTGGCCGATTACCGCGCCGCCGTGGTCGATGCCGCGCGCGAGGTTTCCGCGCAGGCGCTGAAGCTGCGCCAGATCCAGGAACGCCGGCAGCAGAGTGCCGAGCAACTGGCGGCGAAGGCACAATTGCTCGCCAGCGCGCGCGCGCGCATGCGGCAGGGTCTGAGCGACGCCGTTCCGGCGCTGGATGCGGGCGAGACGCTCGACCGCCAGCGCGACGCGAGCGTGCAACTCGACGCCGCGGCATTGAGCGCGGAAATCGCGCTGACGCGCGCGCTCGGTGGCGGCTACGGCACCGAGGCAAGCGCATCCCAATCCACTTCCGGAGCTGCATCGCCATGAGCGACTCCCTGACCGCAACCCATGGCAACGGCAACGGCAAGCGCCGCCGCCTGCTGCTGAGCATCGCTGCCATCTTCGTCGTCGCCGGCATGCTCTGGCTGACGCTGTGGTGGTTCGTGTTCAGCTTGCGCGAAGTCACCGACGACGCCTACGTCAACGGCAATCAGGTCATCGTGTCCTCGCAGGTGCCCGGCACCGTAACCGAGATCCTTACCGACGACACCCAGCGCGTGGATGCCGGACAGGTGTTGGTCAAGCTCGATCCGACCGATGCGGATCTGGCGCTGGCCAAGGCACAAAGCGCGCTGGCGCAGGCCGTACGCCAGGTGCGCCAGCAGACGCAGATGGCCGGGCAGTACGATGCGGCCATCGCCGCGCAACGCGAAAACCTCGCACGCGCTCAGGCCGACTTGAAACGCCGCGAACCGCTGCTCGCCGAACATGCCGTCGCGCCGGAAGAAGTCGCGCACGTGCGTCAGGCCGTCGCCGACGCGCAGGCCGCGCTCGACGCCGCGCAACGCCAGTCCGCCGCCGCGCATGCGCTCGTCGACGGCACCAGCATCGCCAGCAACCCACTCGTGCAGCAGGCACGCGCGGCGTTTCGCGAAGCCTGGGTCAACGCGCATCGCAACGCCATCGTCGCGCCGACTTCCGGCTACGTCGCGCAGCGTAGCGTGCAAGTGGGCAGCCGCGTGCAGCCGGGCCAGCCGCTGCTGACCATCGTGCCGCTGCACGATCTGTGGGTGGATGCGAATTTCAAGGAAAGCCAGCTCACCCACATCCGCATCGGCCAGCCGGCGCAGGTGCATGCCGATGTCTACGGCGGCGATGTGACCTTTGACGGCCGCGTGGAAGGCCTCGCCGCCGGTACCGGCGGCGCCTTCGCCCTGCTGCCCGCGCAGAATGCCTCCGGCAACTGGATCAAGGTGGTGCAACGCGTCCCGGTGCGCGTCTTGCTCGATCCAAAGCAGCTCACCCAGCATCCGCTGCGCATCGGCCTGTCGACCGAAGTGACGGTCGACACGCATGACCGCAACGGCGCCGTGCTGGCGCAGCAGCCATCGGCGAAGGCAGTCGCGCAAACTTCCGTCTACGGCGCCGACCTTGGCGCCGCCGACGTGGCTGCCGACGCCATCGTCAAGGCCAACCTCGCGCACTGACATGAATGCACCAGTGCAAAGCGAACGCGCCCCGCCGCTGCAAGGCGCGCCACTGGCGCTGCTGACTATCGCGATCGGGTTCGCGACGTTCATGGAAGTGCTGGACATCACGATCGTCAACGTGTCGGTGCCGCACATTGCCGGCAGCCTCGGCGTGAGTCCCCAGGAAGGCACCTGGGCGATCAGTTCGTATTCGCTCGCCAGCGCGATCATGCAGCCGTTGTCCGGCTGGATCGGCAAGCGCTTCGGCGAAGTGCGCGCGTTCTGCCTGTCGGGGATCCTGTTCGTGCTGATGTCGATGTTCTGCGGCGTCGCCCAGAGCATGCCGATGCTGGTCGTCGGACGCCTGCTGCAAGGCGCCGGCTCCGGCCCGATGGTCGCGCTGAGCCTGAGCCTGCTGCTGAACAACTATCCGGATGCGAAGAAGGGTCTGGCGCTGGCGCTGTGGGCCATGACCGTCGTCGTGGCGCCGATCTTCGGCCCCATCCTCGGCGGCTGGCTGACCGACAATTATTCCTGGCCGTGGATCTTCTTCATCAACGCGCCGGTCGGCATCCTGGCCGTGGTCATCACCTGGACCCTGCTGCGCAACCGCGAATCGGAGATCGTGAAGGCGCCGATCGACAGCGTCGGCCTGGCGCTGCTCGTGATCGGCGTCGGCTGCCTGCAATTCATGCTCGACAACGGCAACGACAAGGACTGGTTCGCCTCACCGCTGATCCTCACGCTCGGCCTGATCGCGCTCGTCTGCCTCGTTTTCCTGGTCGCGTGGGAACTTACCGACAAACATCCCGTCGTCGATCTGCACCTGTTCGCCTCGCGCAATTTCACGATCGGCGTGCTCGCGTTGTCGCTCGGCTATTTCGCCTTTTTCGGCATCAACGTGGTGTTCCCGCTGTGGCTGCAGGTGGATTTGAATTACACGGCGACCTGGGCCGGCCTTGCCGCCGCGCCGGTCGGCATCCTCGCGTTCCTGATGTCGCCGGTCATCGGCAAGAACATCCAGAGGCTCGAGCTGCGCTCGGTCGTCACGTTCTCGTTCATCGTCTTCGGCGCGATGTCGCTGTGGTTCGCCAGCTTCCCCAGCAACGCGAGTTTCTGGCAGTTCGTGCTGCCGCGTTTCCTCATGGGCATTGCCATCCCATGCTTCTTCATCCCGCTGAATCAGGTCATCCTCTCCGGTCTCAAGCCCGAACAGCTCGCTTCCGCATCGGGTCTTTCCAACTTCTTCCGCACCATCGCGGGCAGCATCGCGACCGCGGTCAGCGTGACCACCTGGCAGCATCGCGGCGATTTTCACCATGCCCTGCTGGCCGAACACCTGAATGCCGCCAGCCCCGCCACGCAATCGTATATCGGCCACTTGCAGGCCCTGGGAGCGAACGGCGCCAGGGCCTGGTCGATCGTCGACGGCGTCGTCACGCGCGAGTCGCTGACGATGGCCGTCAACGACGTGTTCCTGCTTTGCGCCGTGCTGTTCTTCGCGATGATTCCGATCGTGTGGATCGCCAAGCCGCCGTTCGGGAATCAGGGCGCGGCGAGCGTGCATTAGAACATGTGCTTCTCGATCCCCAACCGCGCCAGTATCTTGCTCGCGATCTCCTCGATCGAGGTGTGCGTGGTGTTCTGCACCGGAATATTCTCGCGGCGGAACAGCTTGTCGGCGAGTTCCAGTTCGCGCCGGCACTGTTCGACCTTCGCGTAGCGGCTGCCGGGCTTGCGCGCCTCGCGCACCTGGGCGAGACGCTGGGCGTCGATGGTCAATGCGTATAGCCGCGGCTTGTGCGGAATCAGGCGCTTGGGCAGTTCGAGTTTGTCGAGATCGTCCTCGGTGAGCGGATAGTTCGCCGCCTTCACGCCGTAGTGCAGCGCCATGTACAGGCAGGTCGGGGTCTTGCCGACGCGTGACACGCCGACGAGGATGACCTCGGCGTCGGCATAGTTCACGTCCACGCCGTCGTCGTGGGTCAGCGCGTAGTTGGTCGCGTTGATGCGCGCCTCGTATTCGGCGAAATCGGTGAGTCCATGTGCCATGCCGACGTGCGACGCACGCTTGGTGCCGAGTTCGGCTTCCAGCGGCGCGATGAAAGGGGCGAACACGTCCAGCATCAGCGCGCCGCTGGTGGCGAGTATCTCGGTCAGTTCCGGATCGATCACGGTATTGACCACGATCGGCCGAACACCGCCGGTGGCGTAGACATTGCGGATGCGCGCCGCCGCGCCGTGGGCCTTTTCCTCGTCGTCGACGAAAGGAATGCGTACGGTGTCGAAATCGATGCCGTCGAACTGGGTCAGCACGGAATGGCCTATCGTCTCGGCAGTGATGCCGGTGCCGTCGGAGACATAGAAGATGGGGCGGTGCATGGGACAAGTGTAAGCGATAAGCGCTTTACCCCTCTCCCGCTGGCGGGAGAGGGTTGGGGTGAGGGTGGTTGGCTTACAAGAAAACTTCTCGTCCACCCTCACCCGCGCCTGCGGCGCGGCCTCTCCCGCCAGCGGGAGAGGCGATAAAAACTTGTTTCCCCCGTCGTAAACCCCGAAAATTGCACATTCGCGCGGCCGTGACCGTGCATCACGTCTTCCGGAGTCCCCCCTTGAGCGACCTGATTCTTTGGCTCGACGAACTGCGTCTGTCCGACCTCGGCAAGGTCGGCGGCAAAAACGCCTCGCTCGGCGAGATGATCGGCAACCTGGCCAAGCTCGGCGTATCGGTGCCTGGCGGATTCGCAACCACGGCCGAGGCGTTCAAGCAGTTCATCGCCCAATCGGGCCTTGCCGAGCGCATCCGGGAAAAGCTCGGGGCGTTGAATGTCGATGATGTCGATGCCCTCACCGTGGCGGGGCGCGAAATCAGACAATGGGTGATCGACACCCCGCTCATCCCCGGCTTCGACAAGGCCGTGCGCACGGCCTACAAGATCTTGTGCGACAAGGCCGGGGCGGACAATATCGCCGTCGCCGTGCGTTCGTCCGCGACCGCGGAAGACCTGCCCGACGCATCGTTCGCCGGTCAGCAGGAAACCTTCCTCAACGTCAGCGGCGCGGACGAGGTGATCCACAAGGTCAAGGAAGTCTTCGCTTCGCTCTACAACGATCGCGCCATCGCCTATCGCGTGCACCACGGTTTTGCCCACGAGGACGTGTTCCTCTCGGCCGGCGTGCAGCTCATGGTGCGTTCGGACGTCGGCGCCTCCGGCGTGCTGTTCACGCTCGATACCGAATCCGGCTTCCGCGACGCGGTGTTTGTGACCGCGAGCTACGGTCTCGGCGAGATGGTCGTGCAAGGCGCGGTGAATCCCGACGAGTTCTACGTCTACAAGCCGACCCTGCGCGCCGGCAAGCCGGCGATCCTGCGCCGTGCGCGCGGCGCCAAGCAGCAGCGCATGGTGTATTCGAACAAGCCCGGTGAGCGCGTGCGCATCGAGGAGACCCCGGCGACGCTGCGCGACAAGTTCTGCATCAGCGACGCCGATGTGCAGGAACTGGCCAAGCAGGCCCTCGTGATCGAGCAGCACTATAACCGCCCGATGGACATCGAATGGGGCAAGGACGGCAACACCGGCAGGATTTATATTCTGCAGGCACGCCCGGAAACGGTGAAGTCGCGTGCGCGCGCCACCCAGATCGAGCGCTTCCAGTTGAAGCAGCGCGGCCAGGTGCTCGCAGAGGGCCGTGCGATCGGCCAGAAGATCGGCGCCGGCCGCGCGCGCGTGATCCGCTCGCTCGCCGACATGAACCGCGTCCAGGCCGGCGACGTGCTCGTCGCCGACATGACCGATCCCGACTGGGAACCGGTGATGAAGCGCGCCGCGGCCATCGTCACCAATCGCGGCGGTCGCACCTGCCACGCCGCGATTATCGCGCGCGAGCTCGGCGTGCCGGCCGTGGTCGGCACCGGCAATGCGCTGGATGCGATTGCCGATGGTACGCAGGTCACCGTGTCCTGCGCCGAGGGCGACACCGGTTTCATCTATTCCGGCAAACTGGCGTTCGAGAAAATCACGGCGGATCTGGACAAGATGCCGCCGGCGCCGCTCAAGATCATGATGAACGTCGCCAACCCCGAACGCGCATTCGATTTCGCCATGCTGCCTAACGCGGGCGTGGGTTTGGCGCGGCTGGAAATGATCATCGCCAGCCATATCGGTCTGCACCCGAAGGCGCTGCTCGAGTACGCGAAACAAGATTCCGAAACCAGGCGCAGGATCGACGAGCGCATCGGCGGCGAAGACCCGGTCGAGTTCTACGTCAACCGCCTCGCGGAAGGCATCGCCACGATCACCGCGGCGTTCGCGCCGAATCCGGTAATCGTGCGCCTGTCGGATTTCAAATCCAACGAATACGCCAATCTGATCGGCGGCAAGCGCTATGAACCGCACGAGGAAAACCCGATGATCGGTTTTCGCGGCGCCTCGCGCTATGTCGATCCGAGCTTCAAGGACGCCTTCGCACTCGAATGCCGCGCGATGAAAAAGGTACGCGAGGAAATGGGTTTGACCAATGCCTGGGTGATGATCCCGTTCGTGCGCACACTCGAGGAAGGTCAAAAGGTGATCGACGTACTTGCCGAATTCGGGCTGCGCAAAGGCGAGCATGATCTGAAGATCATCATGATGTGCGAGGTGCCGTCGAATGCCCTGCTCGCCGACGAATTCCTCGACATATTCGATGGCTTTTCGATCGGCTCGAACGACCTGACCCAGCTCACGCTCGGCCTCGACCGCGACTCCGGCATCGTCGCCAACTTGTTCGACGAGCGCGATCCGGCGGTGAAGAAATTGCTGGCCATGGCGATCCGGACCGCGAAGAAGAAAGGCAAGTACATCGGCATCTGCGGCCAGGGTCCGAGCGATCATCCGGATCTTGCCGAATGGCTGATGCAGCAAGGCATCGAATCGGTGTCGCTCAATCCCGATACGGTAGTCGATACCTGGTTGATGCTGGCCAAAAAGAAGGGGAATGCATGAACATCCGCAATCTGATCGTTGCCAGCGCATGCGCTCTGTTTTGCGCATCCGCGTACGCCGCGCCGTTTTCCTTCGATGATGTGGCCAAACTCGTGAGCTTGAGCGATCCGCAAATCTCGCCGGACGCAAAGAGCATTGTCGTGGTGCGTTCGACACCGGACTGGAAAACCGACAAGACCAAACACGAACTTGATCTCGTCGATGCCAGGACCGGTGCGCTGCGCGCGCTCACCTTCGAACGCGATGGCGTATCCGCGCCGCGCTGGTCGCCGGATGGATCGCGCATCGCCTTCCTTGCCAAGGCCGCCCTGCCCAAGGATGCGGCCAAGGACGAAGACGCCAGAGAGGACGAGGGCGAAAAGCCGCAGATTTTCGTGATGCCCATGAATGGCGGCGACGCGGTGCGCATCACGCAGGCGAACCAGGGTGTGGACGAATTCACCTGGAGCCCCGACGGCACGCGCATCGCCTTCCTCACCCAAGACCCGCCGGTGAACGAGAAGGCGATCAAGGAACACAACAAGTCGTTCCAGGTTACCGACGGCCATTTCCTGCTGCGCGAGGCGCTGGCACCAACGCATGCGTGGATCGTGTCGGCCCACGGCGGTGACGCGAAGCAGCTCACTCACGGCAGCTTTAGTCTGAAGAACGATCAGGACGATCCGGCACCACTGGTGTTCAGCCGCGACGGCAAACGTATCGTCTTCACCGAATATCCTTCACCCTACTGGGGCCCGGCGTATCGCAGCGTCATCGCGTCGGTAAGCGTGGACGGCGGCGATCCACAGACGCTGGTCGATGCGCAGGGAGCGACCGCGTTTGCCTACGCACCGGACAGCGATCGCTTCGCGTTTGAGCGTCCGCGCGACGGCGATCAGAACAACGGCAATGCCGTGTATGTGAACGTCGGCGGAAAAACCAGCGACGCCACCGCCGCGTTGGCGCGCAATTTCAACGGCTATGCGTGGCTGTCCGGCGGCAGGGCACTGTTAGCGTTCGGCGATCTGGGCACGAATTCCGTGATTTGGGAACAACCGGTCGATGGCCAGGCACGGCTGCTCGATCTCGGCGATGTGCAGGTGTCATCGCCGTTGAGCATCTCGCGACGAGGCACGGTCGCCTTCATCGGCGCAACGTCGTTGCAGCCGGCCGAGTTGTACGTGCTGGATTCGACGCGTGCCAAACCGCGGCGTCTCACCGAGGTCAATGCATTCGTGGCAAAACTCGATCTTGGCCACAGCGAATCGCTGCAATGGCAGGGTCCAGATGGTTTCACCGAAGACGGCGTGCTCACGTACCCGCCCGGCTTCGACAAGAGCAAGACGTATCCGCTCGTATTGCAAATCCATGGCGGTCCGGAAGCGGCCTCGGTCATGCGCTTCTCGCCGCTGACGCAACTGCTGGCCGCAGCCGGTTTCGTGGTATTCGAGCCGAACTACCGCGGCAGCACGAACCTCGGCGACGCCTACCAGCATGCGATCTTCCGCGACACCGGCGCCGGCCCCGGCAAGGACGTGATGGCGGGCGTCGAAGCGGTGCAGAAACTCGGCTTCGTCGACGCCAATCGCATCGGCGTTTCCGGATGGTCCTACGGCGGCTACATGACGACCTGGCTGACCGGGCACTACGACGTGTGGAAGGCCGCGGTGTCCGGCGCGGCACTGACCGACTGGGTGATGGACTACACGATCTCGTACTACCAGATGGGCGACGTGTACTTTTTCGGCGGCTCGCCGTGGAACACAAAGTACGCCGACATCTGGCGCCAGCAATCGCCGATCCGCTACGCCGCGAACGTCAAGGCGCCGACGCTGATCCTGGGCGACGTGGGCGACAACAACGTGCCGCTGGTCAACAGCTACGAGTGGTATCACGCGCTGCGCGACAACGGCGTCGACGTGCAGTTCTACGCTTATCCCGCCAACACGCATTTCCCCGGCGACATCGTGCAGACCGTGGATGTTTATCGGCGCTGGGTGGGGTGGATGCAGAAATGCTTGAATTGAACCGGCCGTTCTTGCCGGTTGCGCGGGGCGCTGTTAGGATTCAGCTTGAGAATAACAACGCAAGGGGATTACCGTGATACGCATCACATTTCGATGTCTTG
>JAGWXP010000092.1 GCA_018969845.1 Lysobacteraceae bacterium
GTTGGACGTAGCCGGATGTTGCAAAAGCTTGTTCAAGCCGCGCGCATCGAGATTCTCAAATTCGTTGCCGCAGGTGAAATTGAGCTTCGTTCCCGCTGGTATCGCCGATTCCAACGACTTGGCCGCGAGGCCGACCGCGCCGGAGGCGGTGACGGCTGCGCCGAGCACGAACGATCCGTCCGGCCCGTCGCCGCTGCCGCTGTTGAAGGAACCATCGGGATTGAGGGACAACGCAACGCGAACGCTGCCGTCGTCGGAATAGCCGCGCAGGAAGATCAGATTGCTGCGCGGCACTTCCTGCTTGCCGTTGGCACCGATGACATACAGGTGCGCGCCGGGTGCGTAGATTTCCGCGCGCTCAAAGCGGACTGTCGCACTATGGCTCGGGCCAGCCGGGAATCCCGTCACGATCAGCGCGTGTGCGGGAGGAAGCGCGGCCAGCCGCGCGATTGTGGCGCGGCTGAACGTGCCGCCGGCGGCGGTCGCACAGAACGAAAGCAAGAAGACCGCAACCCAAAAACCGATTCGAGGCTTCATGGCCGGCACCTGCCGTGAGACAAGTTGCGGTCAGTCTATTCCCATCCCACGCCAAGCGCATGTGAAGGATTTGGCAGTCCGCCGCTAGCCGGCCGGATCCGGCACGAAGCGGTTCGGAAACGGTTGCGGTTCACGCGCGATCGGGCGCGGTTCCGGGATCACGCCGTGCGCAACAAGGTTGCGGTAGCTGTCGTACCATACCGAGTCGATTTCGTCTGGTTGCGAACTGGCGCGCACGAATTGCGTGTAGCGCACCTCGGAGCGTTCGCGCGCGCCGTGGCCTGTGCCGAGCGGTTCCTGCGGCGCCGGAATCGGCCGCATGACTTGCGCCTGCGCCATCGCCGGTGCGGATTCGGCCGTGGCGTGCGCGCCGTCGGCAGCGGGTGCGGTGGGTCCGGCGGGCATCGGCGCGGGTGGATAGCGGCGGGCCAGCGGCGTCTGCGAAACCTTCCCTTCGCGCCAGATCAATGGCCTTTCGCGGAACACGGCCACGCCGATCACGCCGACATTGGCTGGCCGCCCGGTGCGCGCGGCGTAGCTGTCCGACAGCGTTGTGAAATTGAACTGCGCAATCTGCGCCAGGCTCTTGCGCCAGCCATCGACCTCGGTGGAATCGAATGCGCCTAGCACATAACCAGATTGATCCGGACTCGCGGTTTCGCCGGAAATTGCATTCACTCCGTCCACAGACAGCACGGCGAGCACACGTTGACCGCTGCGATTCGTCAGGCGCACTCCGTAACGATGCCCTGGCGTGCCGGCGACATAGAATTTTCCGTCGTGCTGATAGGCGGGCAGGGTGGTGCCGGTATCGCGGTCGATCACGCTGACATCGACCAGCATGCCGGCATGGGCAGTGGCGGAAACGGACAACGAAGCGACAACGGCAAGCGCAAGCAGGGTTTTCATGGAAAGCTCCATCGTGGCGGGAAGAACGATGGGGTATGCAACGCGGCGGAGTTCCGGGCGGGGTTACGCTTGCGGTGCAGATCGATGCGGTATAGCCTATGCGCATGAATGCTGCGCATGCGAGGTGTGCCATGAGCCGTTCGACCGCACTCAAGAAGCCCACCAATGTGAGCATCAGCAGCGATCTTCTGGCGGACGCCCGCGAGTTCGGAATCAACCTGTCGGCCGAGCTCGAGCAGCGCCTGACCGAAGTCGTGCGCCAACGACGCGCCGAGCAGTGGTTGCGCGACAATCGCGACGCGATCGAGGCGTACAACCGGCACATTGAAGAACACGGAATGTGGAACGAGGAGTTCCGAACGTGGTGATTCGACGGTTCGACGTATTCCGCAACGAGAGTTCACATACAGCGCGGCGGTTCCCGTTTTTTCTGGTCGTGCAGTCGGATTTGTTGAGTGGCCTGCATACCTGCGTCGTCGTTCCATTGGGCAAACCGTCCGTCGTCAAGAACAAGCTTGCGCAAACGCTGATCCCGGTTCTGGAAGTCGGCGCGGAGTCGTACGTCATGTATACGCCGGAGCTGGGTGCGGTTCCGGCCGCGGTTTTGCGCAAACGTGAAACCAATATCGAAGCTCAGCGCAACACCATCGTGCGAGCGATGGATTTTCTGTTCGAAGGAATTTGACGTGCCGCAAGTATTGTTCAAGACGCGCATCCTCACCGGCATCACCACCACCGGCACGCCGCATCTGGGCAACTACGTCGGTGCGATTCGTCCGGCGATCGCGGCCAGCCGCGATGCGAACGTGGAATCGTTCTACTTCCTCGCCGACTACCACGCCCTGGTCAAGTGCGACGATCCGGCGCGAGTGCAGCGCTCCACGCTGGAAATTGCCGCGAGCTGGCTGGCCTGTGGCCTCGATCCTGCAAAAGTATATTTTTATCGGCAATCCGACATTCCCGAGATTCCCGAGCTGACGTGGCTGCTGACCTGCGTAACCGCCAAGGGCCTGCTCAATCGCGCGCACGCCTACAAGGCTGCGACCGACGCCAATCGCGCCGTCGGCGAAGATGCCGACGCCGGCGTGACCGCCGGCCTGTACATGTATCCGGTGCTGATGGCGGCGGACATCCTCATCTTCAGTGCGAACCGGGTGCCGGTCGGGCGCGACCAGGTGCAGCACATCGAGATGGCGCGGGATATCGGTCAGCGCTTCAACCATATCTACGGTGGCGAATATTTCGCGCTGCCCGAGGCGGCGATCGAGGAAAACGTCGCGACCCTGCCCGGCACGGACGGCCGCAAGATGAGCAAGAGTTACGACAACACGATTGCGCTGTGGCTCCCGGAAAAGGATTTGCGCAAGGCGATTCTCGGCATCGTCACCAACTCGCAGACGCCGGGTGAGGCCAAGAATCCGGACGAATCCAACCTGTTCGCGATTTATCAGGCATTCGCGAGCGTGGACGAGACCGCGGCGATGCGCAAAGCGTTCGGCGACGGCATCGGCTGGGGCGATGCGAAACAGAAGGTGTTCGAGCGCGTGAATGCGGAACTCGCACCCATGCGCGAAAAATACGACGCGCTGATCGCCAAGCCGGGCGAAATCGAGGAAACCTTGCAGGCCGGTGCGAAGAAAGCACGAGAGTTGGCTCAGCCGTTCGTCGCACGTCTGCGCGAGGCGGTGGGGCTGCGCGATCTGCGCGCACAACCGCAAACAATCTCGCCTGTCGGCTTCGACACTGCGAAAGTCGGCAAACCTGCGCTGCAACCCGTTGTGTTCCGCGATGCGGGTGCTTTTGCGTTCAAGGTTGTGGATGCGAAAAAAACCGTGCTGGCCGAAAAAGGCGGATTTGCCGACCCGAAAGCCGCGATGGCAGCGGCGCGCGAGGCGATGGCGAATCTTGATCCGATCCAGTAACCGTTCACGCTGAGCGTAGCGAACGCAGTGAGCGAAGTCGAAGCGCTGCCATTCGACTTCGGCGCAGCGCGCCTACGCTCAGGGAAAACGGGTTATTTTCAGTCCCATGTATTTGCGTGCGACCCGATTTCCCGGTGCGGCTTCCGCACCACACAAAACCGGTGCCCCGTCGGCGCCTGCATCACCCACCAGCGCTTGACGAATTGGAGGCGTTTCGCGCCGAGTGCTTCCAGACGCGCGACTTCGGCATCCAGATCATCGGTCTCGATGTCCAGATGGATGCGCGCATCGTGTTCGACCTTCTGCAGCAGCAGAAAGGGCTCATCCGCGCCGGTGGCAAGTTCCGCGTATCGGCCGTCGCCGTCCTGATCGGGATTGGCGACGGCGCGGCCGAGCGCCCGGCTCCAGAATTTCGTCGCCGTGTCCAAGTCATCGACCTTGCAGTCGATGACGAAGGCGCTGATGCGGCTCTTGTGCATCAATGCGGAAGAGCAAGATCGTCCAGTAGCGCCTTGAGGAATCGCGCCGCCTCGCCGCCGGTGCAGGCGCGATGATCGAAGGTGAGCGAGATCGGCATGCGCCGGTGCACTTCGATGCCGCCGATAACGGCGACGACATCGTGGGAAAGTTTGCCGGCGCCGATGATGGCCACGCACGGCGGCACGACCACGGGCGAGGCGTAGCGGCCGGCGAACATGCCGAAGTTGGACAGGCTGATGGTGTAGCCGGACAACTCCGATGCCGGAATCGAGCGATCCTCCACCTGCGCGCGCAGGCGCTTGACCGCCGCGCGGATGCCGGCGCCGTCGAGCACGTCGGCGTTGCGCAATGCGGGTACGAAAAGGCCATCCTCGGTATCCACGGCGATGCCGATGTCCACGTGCGGATGCAGGGTGCGGGTGAGGTTCTTGCCGTCGAACCAAGCGTTCAACGCGGGCACCGCCTTGCACGCGGCGACGATGGCGCGGATCAGGCGTGCGGTGATGTCCTGCTTGCCGATCCAGGCGTGCAGGTCGGCATCGTCCACAATCGTTGTCGGCACTACTTGCGCATGCGCGTCGGCCATCACGCGCGCCATGTTGCGGCGCACGCCCTTGAGCTGATCGGGCTGGCCGTAGACGAGGTTCGCGGCAGGCGGCGCGGTGCGCATCGGTTTGCCGGAAGCCGATAATGCGGTTCTGGCACCGCCCTCTCCCGCCAGCGAGAGAGGCGAAGTGCGTGGCGCTGTTCCCCCTCTCCCGCTGGCGGGAGAGGGTTGGGGTGAGGGTGTCGGTCTTGCCGTACCCGCCGCGGCGGCATTCTTCACATCCTGCATCGTGACCGCGCCATCGGCGCCGGTCGGCGCGACGCGCGCCAGATCCACGCCGAGTTTCTTCGCCATCGCGCGCACGGCCGGCACGGCTTTCACGCCGCCGACGCTGGCGGCCTGTTCGACGATGACTTCGTTGCTCGACACCATCGCGCCGACCACGGTGCCCTCGTCCTCACGATCTGCCGTAGCCGTCGGCGCAGGTTTCGCGGCCACAGGCGCGGGCGCATGATGATGCCTGCCCGCGGCGTTCTCGGCGCGCTGCTTCGCGTTCGGGTCGAGTTCGAAGTCGGCCAGCGCCGCGCCGGTGTCGATCACATCCCCGGCCTTGCCGTGCATCTTGAGCACCTTGCCGGTGTAGGGCGAGGGCACCTCGACCACCGCCTTGGCGGTTTCCATTGAGACCAGCGGCGCATCGAGCTTGATGCTGTCGCCTTCCTTGACCAGCCATTCGACGATGGTGGCATCCGGCAGGCCTTCGCCGAGATCGGGCAGATGAAAAGTCTTGACGTTCGACATGATGACCTCAATGCAGATGCAGCAGGATCAGCGCGATAAGTGCGGGGAATGCCTGCACGAAGAAAACCTTGCGATTGTTCAGCGACCACGCACCGAAGACGCCGGCCAAGAACACGCAAGCGAGAAAGAAAATCTTGACGTGGAAATCGCCGCTGGCGAGTCCCCAGACCAATCCGGCGACAAGGAAACCGTTGTACAGACCCTGATTGGCCGCCAGTGTTTTCGTGGCGGTGGCAAATTCCGGCGTGAGTCGGAACACGCGGCGTCCCGCCGGCTTGTCCCAGAGGAACATTTCCAGCACCAGGAACCAGGCATGCAATGCCGCGACGATGCCGATCAGGACGTTGGCAAACAAGGCCATGTTCAACCCGCCGCCAGCGTTTTTTTCGCGGCGGCGACGATGCGCGCCGTGCTCGGCAGTTGCTTGTTCTCGAGCCGGTACAGCGGCGTGTGCACATCCCAGCCGGTGACGCGCGCGACCGGCGCGAGCAGGTCGTACAGGCATTCCTCGGCGATGCGCGCGGCGATCTCGGCACCGAAGCCGGCGGTCTTCGGCGCTTCGTGCACGATCACGCAGCGACCGGTTTTCTTGATCGATTCGGCGATCGTGTCGAAATCCAGCGGAGTCAGCGTGGCGAGGTCGATCACCTCGGCGCTGATGCCTTCCGTCGCCAGCGCATCGGCGGCTTCGAGGGATTCCTTGACTTGCGCGCCCCAGGTGACGAGCGTGATGTCGGTGCCGTCGCGCAGCACGAAGCATACGTCCAGCGGCAGCGCCTCGCCGTCGTCCGGCACGTCTTCCTTGTATTGGCGGTAGATGCGCTTGGGCTCGAAGAAGATCACCGGATCCGGGTCGCGGATCGCTGCGAGCAAGAGGCCGTAAGCGCGCGCCGGCGAGGACGGCAGCACCACACGCAGTCCCGGCACGTTCGTGAACAGGTGTTCGTTGGCTTCCGAGTGGTGCTCCGGCGCATGGATGCCGCCGCCCCAGGGCGCGCGGAACACCGCCGGACACGTGAGGCGTCCACGCGTGCGGTTGCGCATGCGCGCGGCGTGGCAGCAGATCTGTTCCATCATCGGATAGATGAAGCCCTCGAACTGCGCTTCGGCCACCGGCTTCATGCCCTGTGCGGCGAGGCCCACGGTGACGCCGGCGATGGTGGTTTCGTCCAGCGGCGTGTCGAACACGCGCCACTCGCCGAATTTTTCCGAAAGGCCTTGCGTGGCGCGGAACACGCCGCCGTTGACGCCAACGTCTTCGCCGAGCACGACCACCGACGGGTCGCGCTTCATCTCGTGGGCGAGCGCCTGGGTGACCGCTTCGATCAGGGTGATTGCGGCCATCAGTGCGCTTCCTTCTCGAGTGCAAGCGCTTGCTCGCGTTGCCTTGCCAGATCTGCCGGCAATTCGGCGAATGTGTAGTCGAACATTGCGGTGACCGCTTGCGGTTTGGTTTCGAGGTAGGCGTTGACCTCGTTGTCCATCCATTCGCCGCATTCGGCCTGCCACGCATCTTCCTTTTTCTGATCCCATGCCTTTTGCGCTTCGAGCCAGATGCGCAGGCGTTTGAGCGGGTCCTTCTTCCACGCCTCCTCGACTTCTTCCTTGCCGCGATAGCGGCGTGCGTCGTCGGCGGTGGTGTGATCACCCAGGCGATAGGTCACGCATTCGACCACACTGCCGCCGTCGCCCTTGCGCGCGCGTTCGATCGCAATGCTCATGGCGTGACGCACGGCGATGATGTCGTTGCCGTCGACCTGGATGCACGCCAGTCCCGCCGCGATGCCCTTTTGCGCCAGGGTCTTGGCGCCCGACTGGATCTTGCGCGGCACCGAGATCGCCCATTGGTTGTTGACGATGGCCGCGACCAGCGGCAGATTGCGCGCGCCGGCGACGTTGATCGCGCCGTAGAAATCGGACTTCGAGGAACCGCCATCGCCGATGGTGCACACGGCCACGCGTTTTTCGTTGCGGATCTTGAACGCCAACGCCGAGCCGGCGGCGTGCAGGCATTGCGTACCAATCGGCACCGACCAGGCGAAATCATGTTTTGCCGGCTCATTCGGGTAATCGTTGCCACGCTCGTCGCCGCCCCAGTACATGTACACGTCGCGCGGACGCACGCCGCGGTAGAGCTGCGCGCCGTATTCGCGGTAGCTCGGCGCCAGCACGTCTTCGGGTTTCATTGCGCTGCCGATGCCGACGTGAGTCGCCTCGTGGCCGAGGCAGGAGGCATAAGTGCCGAGCTTGCCGGTGCGCTGCAGCGCGATCGACTTGGTGTCGAACACCCGCGTCGATGCCATCAGTTTGTACAGCTCGACCATGTGGCCGGTGTCCTGCGCGAAGTCGGGCAGGTCCTTGCGCACGAGCTTGCCTTCGGCGTCCAGGTATTGCAGGTATTCGATCTCGAAAGTCGCGGCGATGGGCACGGTGGAATTCCTCGGGGCAGCGTATTAGTAAAGCGTGCCGCGCCGCTCAAGGCAAGGACGGGCGCAAAAGCAGCCATGCCGCTGCGGATTCAAACCGGCGTTTGATCGCCGGCGGTTTGACGCGAATCAATGGCGATGCCGCGTGCGAGCACGTACCATTGCCCCTTCAGCCGCCACGCCGTTGGAATCCCCATGTCCACGACCAACCAGCGCGAACTCGAAGCCGGCATCCAGACCGATCTGCGCGACCGCCTGACCTACGGCGGCTACTTGCAACTGGATACGCTGCTGGCGGCACAGAAACCGCTGTCGAAGCCGCCGCACCACGACGAGATGCTGTTCATCATCCAGCACCAGACCTCGGAACTGTGGCTGAAACTCATCGTGCACGAGCTCGGTGCCGCACTCGAACATCTGCGCGGCGACGACGTGAATCCCTGCCTGAAGATCCTGGCGCGGGTGAAGCAGATCCAGCGCCAGTTGTTCGAGCAATGGGCAGTGCTGGAAACGCTCACGCCCAGCGAATACGCGCAGTTCCGCGACGTGCTCGGGCCGGCATCCGGTTTCCAGTCGCTGCAATACCGGCTTGTGGAATTTCTGCTCGGCAACAAGAACGCGAAGATGGTCACCGTGTTCGCGCACGCGCCGCAGGATCAGACACGGCTGCGCGAAGTGCTCGACGCGCCCAGCCTGTACGACGAATTCCTGATGTACCTGGCGCGTCAGGGCCATGCCATTCCAGCGGTGTGCCTCAAACGCGACTGGTCCAAGCCGCACCAGCACAATGCGGAGCTGATCCCGCCGCTCAAGCGCATTTACGAACAGCCCGACCGCTTCTGGGCCGAATACCACCTGTGCGAGCAACTGGTGGACGTTGAGGAAAGCTTCCAGCTCTGGCGCTTCCGGCACATGAAAACAGTCGAGCGCATCATCGGCTACAAGCGCGGCACCGGCGGCTCGTCGGGCGTGGAGTTCCTGAAAAAAGCGCTGGAGCTGACCTTCTTCCCGGAGCTGATCGACGTGCGTACCGCGATCGGCGCGGCCTGAACGGCGCGACCGGCGCTTTCGTCCTAAAATGAGCGTTTGCACAGCGATGCGGAGAAAACCATGAGCGCACAACCCGATGCCGGCATCCGGCCCGTGCATTTCGAGAACCCGATGGGCGTGGATGGTTTCGAGTTCGTCGAATTCGCGGCGCCGGATCCGTCGCTTCTGCACGACCTGTTCCGGCGTCTGGGATTCGCCGCGGTGGCCCGGCACAAATCCCGCGACATCACGCTGTACCGCCAGGGCGGGTGCAATTTCCTGGTCAACGCCGAGCGCGATTCCTTCGCCGCCGACTTCGCGGCCAGACACGGTCCCAGCGCCTGCGGTTTCGCGATCCGCGTGAACAAGCCGGCGCAGTGGGTGCGCGAGCAGGCACTCAACAACGGCGCCGAGTCGGTTGGCGCCAAGGAAGCGAGCAAGGCCGTGCCGGCGCCGGTCATCAAGGGCATCGGCGATTGCATGCTCTACCTCGTCGATCGCTACGGCGCCAAGGGCAGCATCTATGAATCCGACTTCACCTTCGCGCCCGGCATCGAGCGCCAGCCGAAAGGCTTCGGCCTGACCTTCATCGACCATCTCACCCACAACCTGCATCACGGCAACATGGCCAAGTGGGCAGGCTACTACGAGCGCCTGTTCAATTTCCGCGAGATCCGCTATTTCGACATCAAGGGCGCCAAGACCGGCCTGGTCTCCAAGGCGATGACCGCGCCCGACGGCATGGTGCGCATTCCGCTCAACGAGTCGTCCGATCCGAAATCGCAGATCAACGAATATCTGGACGAATACAAGGGCGAGGGCATCCAGCACATCGCCTGTTTCACCGACAGCATCCACGAGACCGTCGAGGCGATGCGTCGCGCCGGCGTTGAATTTCTGGACACGCCGAACGCCTACTACGACGTGATCGACGCGCGCATTCCCAACCACGGCGAGGACGTCGCGCGCATGCGCGCGAACAAGATCCTGATCGACGCCGATGCGGAAACGAAGAAGCGTCTGCTGCTGCAGATCTTCACCCAGAACGCGATCGGTCCGATCTTCTTCGAGATCATCCAGCGCAAGGGCAACGAGGGATTCGGCGAGGGCAACTTCCAGGCGCTGTTCGAATCCATCGAGCGCGAGCAGATGCGGCGGGGCGTGCTGTGAGCGAACTGAAATACCAGTCCGGTTTCGGCAACGAATTCGCCACCGAAGCGATTGCCGGTGCGTTGCCGGTCGGTCGCAATTCGCCGCAGCGCGTCGCGCACGGACTCTACGCCGAGCAATTGTCCGGCACGGCGTTCACGGCGCCGCGTCACGCGAACCGGCGCAGTTGGCTGTACCGTATCCGTCCGGCAGCCGTGCATGGCGCGTTTGCGCCATTCGAACAAGCCGCCTTTCACAACGATTTCGGCAGCGGCGCGGTCACGCCCGAGCGCCTGCGCTGGAGTCCACTACCGTCGCCGTCGGTCCCGACCGATTTCGTCGACGGTCTGTTCACGATGGCCGGCAACGGCAG
>JAGWXP010000093.1 GCA_018969845.1 Lysobacteraceae bacterium
AGCGAGTGGAGTCGAAGCACAGCCCTTCGACTCCGCGCCTTTGGCGCTACGCTCAGGGCGAACGGATGTTCATTTATCCGCGATGCGATATGCGGGCAGTTTCTTTCTCGCCAGCTTGAGCTTCAGCGTCGCGTATTCGGGCAGGCCGGACTTGGCGTTGTAGGGCGGCGTGTCCTCACCGCGGATCAGCGGTTCGAAATAGCGCCGCGCCGCGGGCGTGATGCCGAAGCCATCGGCCGTGATGTAGCTTCGCGGCAGCTTCTTTTCGACATTGGCGATGGTGGTGAGCGGTACCGGCACGAGCTTCCATTTGAAGGGCGTACTGGATACGCGTTTGATCGCTGGCATCACGCCATTGCGGCCGGCCAGCGCGTATTCGACCGCGGCCTTGCCCACCGCGAAGGCCTGTTCCGCATCGACCTTGCTGGCGATGTGGCGCGCCGAGCGTTGCAGGTAATCCGGCACCGCCCAGTGGAACTTGTAGCCGAGCCGGGTCTTGACCAGTTGCGCGATGAACGGACCGACACCGCCGAGCTGGGCGTGGCCGAAGGCGTCGGTCGTGCCGGCCTCGGCGAGGAATCTTCCATCGGCATTCTTCACGCCTTCGGACACCACCACCGTGCACCAGCCCACGCGTTCGACCGTGGCCTTGACCCGTGCCAGGAACGCTGCTTCGTCAAAGGCGATTTCCGGAAACAGGATGACGTGCGGAGGGTCGTCTGCGCGCTTTCCCGCCAGGCCGGCGGCGGCGGCGATCCAGCCGGCATGGCGGCCCATCACTTCCATCACGAATACCTTGGTCGAGGATTCGTGCATGGCGGCGACGTCCAGGCTCGCCTCGAGTACCGACACGGCAGTGTACTTGGCCACTGATCCGAAACCCGGACACGAATCGGTAACCGGCAGGTCGTTGTCCACGGTCTTGGGCACGCCGATCACGTTGAGCGGAAACCTGAGCGCCCGCGCGATCTGCGCGATTTTCAGCGAGGTGTCGGCCGAATCGTTGCCGCCGTTGTAGAGGAAATGGCGGATGTCGTGTGCGCGCAGCACCGCGATCAGGCGCTCGTAGTGCGCGCGGTCGGCGTCCAGCGATTTGAGTTTGAAGCGGCAGGAGCCGAACGCGCCGCCCGGGGTATGGCGCAACGCGGCGGTGCCGGCGGCTTCGAGCCCGGACAGATCGAACAATTCCTCGCGCAGTGCGCCGATGATGCCGTTGCGTGCGGCGAATACGCCAACCTTGCGCCGCCGGCAGGTCTGGATCACGGCGCAGGCGGTGGCGTTGATCACGGCGGTGACGCCGCCGGACTGGGCGTAGAGCAGATTGCCTTGGCTCATCGGATGTCCCGCCGTTTGACTAAGTGTGGCAACGCCGCTAGGTTAGCCCGTCGGGGTGGCTTTTGCCCACCGCAAGCAGAATAATTGCAAGCACATGCGCATCGTTTTCTTCGGCCCGAACGGTTCGGGAAAAGGCACTCAGGCCGCCCTGCTCAAGGCCGAGTTGAGGGTGCCGCACATCTCCACCGGCGACCTGCTGCGCGCGGCGGTCAAGGCCGGCACGCCGCTCGGGCTCAAGGCCAAGGCGGTGATGGAGGCGGGCAAGCTCGTATCCGACGAGATCGTGCTCGGCATGCTCGAGGAGCGCGTCGCCCGGGCGGACGCCCGCGGCGGCTTCATCCTCGACGGCTATCCGCGCAATCTCGCGCAATGCACGGCGCTGGAACAGCTTCTCGCGCGCATCCGCCAGCCATTGGACGTCGCGGTCGAGCTCGACGTGCCGGACAGCGCCATCCTCGAACGCTGCGAAATCCGCTTCAAGGCCGAACACCGGCCCGACGATGATCCGGCAATCGTGCGCAAACGCCTGCAGGTCTACCGCGAGCAGACCGCGCCGGTGGCGCGCCATTTCGCCGACCTCGGCAAGCTCGTCACGGTGAACGGCGTCGGCGCGGTCGACGCGGTATTCGCGCGCATTCTCGAAGTGCTGCCGCGGGCCGTGGCGTAAGCGCGCAGGCCGCTCGGCGACGCCGATTCCCATGCCCGCGTTTTTGTTCGTGTTGCGCGACGTCATCCTGCTGCGCCGCGGCCCGCAGGATCTGCCGTATTCGCCGCGTCTGCTCGCCGCGGCGTGCGGCGTCAGCCTGTTGCTGCAACTGGCGATCGCCGGCGTGCTCGCCATCCCGGGCGATGCGCTCGGCGCGGGTCTGATCGGCCTCGCCTTCAACCTCGGCGTGCTCTACCTGTTTTTGAATCTGCGCGGCGTGCGCAGCCGTTTCGTGCAGGCGGCGCTGGCCCTGACGAGTTGCGCGATCGTGTTCGCCATCCTCAGCGTGCCGATCGTGATTCTCGCCGGCGGCAAGCCGCCGACGCCGGAGACGATGACACCGCTGCAGGCCCTGCTCGGGCTGCTCGCGCTGCCGGTGGTCGTGTGGAAGCTGATCGTTGATGCGCACATCCTGCGGCATAGCCTGAACTTGCCGTTCGCCGCGGGCTTGCTCATCGCGCTGTTCTGGATCGTCGCCGAGGTGAGCCTGGGGGCGGCGCTCGGTGGTCCGGCTGCAGGGGCCTGAGTGCGACCCGTGAAATTGTATATTCTGGGAATCTGCGGAACCTTCATGGGTGGCGTTGCCGCGCTCGCGCGCGAGCTTGGCCACGAGGTCGCTGGTTGCGACGCGAACATCTACCCGCCGATGAGCGACCAGCTCCAGGCGCTCGGCATTCGGCTGGATTCCGCCTATCGCGCCGAACACCTGGATGCATGCAAACCCGATCTCGTCATCGTCGGCAATGCGCTGTCGCGCGGCAATCGCATCGTCGAGCGGATGCTCGATGCACGCATTGCGTACGTGTCCGGCCCGCAATGGATAGGCGAAAACGTGCTCGCGTCCCGTCACGTTTTCGCCGTCGCCGGCACCCACGGCAAGACCACGACCACGGCGATGCTGGCGTGGATTCTCGAGGCCTGTGGCCGCAACCCCGGGTTTCTCGTCGGCGGCGTGCCGGAGAATTTCGGCGTCTCGGCGCGTCTGGGTGCCGGCACCGACTTCGTCATCGAAGCCGACGAATACGACACCGCGTTTTTCGACAAGCGCAGCAAGTTCGTGCATTACCGGCCGACAGTTGCGATCCTCAACAATCTCGAATACGACCACGCCGACATCTTCCCCGACGTCGCCGCGATCCAGCGCCAGGTCCACCATCTGCTGCGTACGGTGCCCGGCAACGGACGCCTGATCGTCAACGCGGAAGACCCGCGTCTGGCCGAAGTGCTCGCGATGGGCGCGTGGACGCCGGTGACGAAGTTCGGCATGGACACAGGCGAATGGCGGGCGCATTTGATCGAGGCGGACGGATCGCATTTCGCCGTGCTACGCGATGGGAAAGAACTCGGCGAGGTGCGCTGGATCCTGCTCGGCCGCCATAACGTGATGAATGCGTTGGCCGCGTTGGCGGCGGCGGATGCGGGTGGCGCAGACGTGTCGCGTGCCATCGCCGCGTTGGCCGATTTTCGCAGTGCCAAACGCCGGCTCGAATTCGTTGGCGAAGGTGCTGGTATAAAAGTGTACGACGATTTCGCGCATCATCCGACCGCCATCGCAACGACGCTTGCGGGCCTGCGCGCGCGCGTGTGCAAGGCGCGCATCCTGGTCGGCATGGAGCCGCGTTCGAACTCGATGCGCCTGGGCGCGCACGCCGACGAACTCGCGCCTTCGCTGCGCGATGCCGATGCTGTGGTTTTCCTGAAGCGTCCGGAACTGTCCTGGGATGCTGCGCGCGTGATCGACGCGCTCGGCGGTCGCGGCCGCTCGGCACCGACGGTCGATGCGCTGATCGCCGCGCTCACGGAACAGGCGCGCGCCAGCGACCACGTCGTGTTCATGTCCAACGGCGGGTTCGAAGACGCACCGCGCCGGTTCCTGCGCAGTTTGCGCTGACGCCGATCCGGCCTACACTGGCTGCGTGACGGCGACCGACATCCCGTTGTTTCCGCTCAACACAGCGCTGTTCCCGGGCGGTGTACTCGAACTGCGGGTATTTGAGCGCCGCTATCTGGATCTGGTGCGCGATTGCGCACGCAGTGGCGCCGGTTTCGGCGTGTGCCTGATCCTGCACGGGCAGGAGGCCGGCGAGCCGGCGGTACCGGCCGCGGTCGGCACGCTGGCGCACATTGTGGATTTCTATACTACCGACGACGGTCTGCTCGGCATCCGCGCCGATGGCGGCGAGCGTTTTCGCATTGCACGTACGCGCGTGCGCGATAACGGTCTGGTGCATGGCGACGCGCATTTCTGGCCGGACGAACCGGCGGTCCCGGTGCCGCCGGAATTCGCCTTGCTGGCGACGATCCTGGAGCGCCTGCTCGAACGCACCGGTGGGGCACATGCGCGCGTCGAGCGCGAGCGCTACGATGATGCGAGCTGGGTCGGATTCCGCCTCGGCGAGGCGTTGCCGCTGGAGAACCGCGAACGCCAGCACCTGTTGCAGATGACCGATCCGCTGGCGCGTCTGCAACAATTGATGCACTATCTGCCGCGTTTTCAGCGGGTTTGATGGAAATTTTTGCGATGAAATATCTGCACACCATGGTCCGCGTCCGTGACCTCGACGCGTCGCTGCGGTTCTATTGCGACGGCCTCGGTCTGTTCGAGACACGCCGCGCGGAAAATCCGCAGGGCCGGTTCACGCTCGTGTTTCTGGCCGCGAAGGAAACGCCCGAGGCCGAGATCGAGCTGACGTACAACTGGCCCGCCGCAGACGGCTCGACCGAAGATTACGGTTCAGCGCGCAACTTCGGCCATCTCGCATTCGGCGTCGCGAACATCTATGCCACGTGCGCGCATATGCAGGCGATGGGCGTGACCATCAACCGGCCGCCGCGGGACGGTCACATGGCCTTTGTGCGCTCGCCGGACCGGATTTCGATCGAACTGTTACAGGAAGGCGAGCATCTGCCTACGCAGGAACCGTGGGCGTCGATGCCGAACACCGGCGTTTGGTAATTTACGCCAGCGCCTGGCGAAGATCCGCGATCAGATCGTCGGGATGTTCCAGGCCAACGGAAAGCCGCAGCAGATTCTGCGGCGAAACCGGATGCTCGCCTTCGACCGAGGCGCGATGCTCGAGCAGCGATTCGCAGCCGCCGAGCGACGTTGCGTTCGTGAACAATTTCGCTTTCGACGCGACCGCGAGCGCCGCATCGCGCCCGCCGCGGATCTGCACGCTCAGCATGCCGCCGAAATCGCGCATCTGGCGTGCCGCGACGGCGTGACCCGGGTGGCCGGACAGGCCGGGCCAATTCACCCGTTCCACGCGCGAATGCGCAGCGAGGAATTCGGCGACGGCGCGCGCGTTGCGGCAATGCCACGTCATGCGCGCGGGCAATGAGCGGCAGCCGCGCAGGGTCAGCCAGGCGCTGAACGGCGAGGCGATTGCGCCGGTGACGTGGCGAAAATGCGCGACGCGTTCATACAGCGCATCGCGCCGCGCGAACACCAGCGCGCCACCGAGCACGTCGCTGTGGCCGCCGAAATATTTCGTGGTGGAGTGCATCACCGCATCGGCGCCGAGCGCAAGCGGTTGTTGCAGGATCGGCGTAGCGAAGGTGTTGTCGCATACGAGCGACGCGCCATGCGCGTGGGCGATTTGCGCCAGCGCGGCGATGTCCGCAATCTTCAGACGCGGATTCGACGGCGTCTCTGCCCAGATCAGGGCGATGCCGGCGGCGCTGGCCGCGCGCACGGCGGCGAGATCGCTCATGTCGACAGCGGTGGCGATGATGCCGCGCTTGCCGAGAAAATCCTGCACGAGCAGGCGCAGCCCGGTGTAGCAATCGTCGGGAATCAGGATGCGCGACGCGTTCGGCAGCGCTTCGAGCATGGCCGTGATTGCGGCCATCCCCGATGCGAAGGCGAGCGCGGCAGTGCCGCCTTCGAGTGCGGTGAGTGCGGTCTCGAGGCGATCCTGGGTGGGATTGCCCTCGCGCTGGTATTCGTAACCGGCGATGCGTTCGGCAGCGGGTCCGTGCGCGAACGTCGTGGACAGATGGATCGGCGGCGCGACCGCGCCGGTCGCAGCATCGGGATCCGCGCCGGCATGTACGGCAAGGGTTTCAGGACGCATGGCGGGCCTCCTTGAATGCGACCCGCGCGGCGTCCAGCGTGTCGGCGATGTTCTGCTCGGTATGCGCGGCAGAAACGAATCCGGCCTCGAACGCGGATGGCGCCAGGTACACTCCGCGCGCGAGCATGGCGTGGAAAAAGCGATTGAACGCGGCAACGTCGCAGGCAGTGGCCTGCGTATACGTTTCCACTTTTTCGGAGGTGAAGAACAGGCCGAACATCGCGCCGGCGCGATGGGTGCTGAACGGCACACTCGCCTCGATTGCCACGGCCTGGAGGCCGTCGACCAGCAGCGTGGTCTTGCGTTCGAGATCCTGGTAAAAACCCGGCGCCTGTATAAGCTCCAGCATGGCCAGACCGGCGGCCATTGCCACCGGATTGCCGCTCAGCGTACCGGCCTGGTAGATTGGCCCGTTCGGCGCGACTTGCTGCATGATCTCGCGACGTCCGCCATAGGCGCCGACTGGCATGCCGCCGCCGATGATCTTGCCGAAGGTGGAGAGGTCGGGAGTAATGCCATATCGTTCCTGCGCGCCGCCGAGCGCGACACGGAAGCCGGTCATCACCTCGTCGAAGATCAACACGGTGCCGTGACGCGTGCACAGTTCGCGCAAACCCTGCAGGAAACCCGCGCGCGGCGGAATGCAGTTCATGTTGCCGGCGACGGGCTCGACGATGACGCAGGCGATACGCTCGCCGTCACGCGCGAACAACTCGCGTGCGGCGGCGAGATCGTTGTAGGGCAAAGTCAACGTCAGGTCAGCAAGCGCCTTGGGTACGCCGGGCGAGGTCGGCACGCCGAAGGTCAGCGCCCCGGAGCCGGCTTTGACCAGAAACGAATCGCCGTGGCCATGGTAGCAGCCTTCGAATTTCACGATGGCATCGCGCCCGGTGTAACCGCGCGCGACGCGGATCGCGGACATCGTCGCCTCGCTGCCGGAATTGACCATGCGCAGCATCTGCATTGACGGCACCAGGCGCGAAATGGTCTCGGCCATCGTGACTTCCGCGGGACACGGCGTGCCGAACGACAGACCCGCGCGCACCGCATGTTCCACCGCGGCGCGCACATGCGGATGATTGTGGCCGACGATCATCGGTCCCCACGAGCCGACGTAGTCGATGTAACGCTTGTCCTCGACGTCCCACAGATACGCGCCGTCGGCGCGCGCGGTGAAGAATGGTTCGCCGCCAACGGAGCGGAATGCGCGTACCGGCGAATTGACGCCGCCAGGCAAGTGCATGAGCGCGCGCTGGAAAAGTTCGTGATTGGTGGTCATGTATAAATGTTCATGTGTGGAATAATTGTGCATAGCGCCGGGCGGCTGACGCGACGTCCGCGACGGCAAATACGCCGGAGATCACGGCGACGAAATCTGCGCCGGCGTCGATCAGCGGCTGCGCATTGTCCGGTGTAATGCCCCCGATCGCCACCAGCGGTTTGCCCAGCGCTCTGGCGGCGCGCAACAAATCGGCCGTGGCGCGCCGGGCGTGCGGCTTGGTCGGCGACGGGAAAAATGCGCCGAAGGCCAGGTAATCGGCGCCGGCCGCGATTGCCGTGCGTGCGCGTTCGATCGAGCCGTAGCAGGAAACGCCAATGATGGCGCGGCTGCCCAGACGCGTGCGCGCAGCGACGATGTCTGCGTCGTCCTCGCCCAGATGCACGCCGGCGGCCCCGACTTGCGCGGCGAGATCGACATCGTCGTTGATGATCAGTGGTACGAAGTGCCGGGCGCACAAGCCAGCGAGTTCGCGCGCTTCGCCGCGTCGGCGCAGGCGATCGGCGCTCTTGTCGCGGTACTGGATCAGTGCTGCGCCGCCAGCCAGTGCGGCGGCGCAAGCATCGAGCAAGTCCCTGCGCGGACCGTCGGTGATCGCATAGAGTCCACCCGCGGGAAACGGAACCGGATGCATGCGCGATAGTGTAAAGGGTAGAATTTACGCATGAACGCCTTACTTCAATCCGACAACGTGCCCTTCCGCAGCTTCATGTGCGTGGTCTGCGGATTCATCTACAACGAGGCCGAAGGCTGGCCGGCGGACGGCATTGCCCCGGGTACGCGCTGGGAAGACATTCCCGAGACCTGGACCTGTCCGGATTGCGGCGTGACCAAATCCGATTTCGAGATGGTTGAGATCAGTTGAGTCGCGGCAGCGTGCCGCCCAGAGCCGCCAGCTTCAGCGCGATCTCCTCGGCGTCGTCGGCCTGCGGCATCAGCGCAAGATAACGTAGCCAATCTTCGCGTGCGCCGCGCGAATGGCCCAGTTGCAGGTAGCAGGCACCGCGATCGCGGTATTCGGATACCGCCAGGGTGTCGAGAATGAGCAAGCGGTCGCAGCAGCGCACGGCCTTCTCCCACTGCTCGCGTTCGGCGTAGACGCCCTTCAGGTTGCGCAACATGCGCGTCAGGATCGCGCGATGGCTGGCGGGTTCGAGCATCCGCGCCAGGCGGTCGTCGTCGAGTTCGTGCACGTCGGTGTGCGCACGCGCACGGCGGCGCAGTTCCGCGACATCGAGCGAACGGCCTTTTTGGTAAGGATCGAGGACGACCATGCCATCTTCCAGCGGCAGCCGGACCAGGAAATGCCCCGGGAACGATATTCCTTCCAACGGTACGCCCAAACGCCGCGCCAATTCGATCTGCACCACCGCGAGCGAGATCGGGTTGCCCATGCGCCGGTCAAGCACGTCGTTCAGATAACTGTTGCGCGGGTCGTAGTAATCGCGGTCGTCGCCGCAGAATCCGAGTTCGTCGTACAGAAAGCGGTTGATCGCCTGCAGTTGCGCTGCAGTCTCGTTGCTGCTGCGCGGCAAATCGCGCAGACGTCGGGTATAGCCGTGCAGATGCGATACGTAGGCGGCCGTATCGAGGGCGGGATATTCGTCCTTGGCGATCAGCAGGGCGGTGGCGAACAGCGGGATGTCGGCGTCGTTGGCATTGCGCAGATTCTGCCAGGCATCGTGCATCGCCCTTCTCCGGCAGCGGCGGCGCCGCGTTGCCTCGATCTTACGCGAAGCGCGTGCCGGCGCAAGTCCGGTAACCGGCGCCCGCGAATTGCCCGCCCGCCGTCACGAGCATTGCATCTGCGACTGCTGTAATGAGCGTGGAAAACGATGGAGAAAGGCCATGTTGCAGTTCGTCCCGCTGACCGACGAGATGCTCTATGCGTGGAATGGCCCGCCGCTGCCGCTGGTGCCGTACCGATGCGGGTTGCCGTGCGTGCGCGACGATCAGCGATGTACGGCCAGCGCATCGCCCGGCTTGACGCCGAGTTTATCCGCCGCACCGGCGTTGAGCTCGAGCACATATTGCGCGGCGTCTTCCGACGGATAAACCGGACAATTGTTGCCGGAGTCCAGACAAGGCGGCACGCGTTGCTGCACGCTGACCAGCTTGTAATTTTGATCGAAGTACAAAATGTCGAGCGGGATATGCGTGTTCTTCATCCAGAATGTGCGCACTTGCGCGTCGTCGAAAACGAACAGCATGCCGTGATCGGCCGGCATGCTGTCGCGGAACATCAGTCCGCGCTCGCGCGATGCTTCGTCGGCGGCGATTTCGATCTGGAAGCGTTGACCTTTAAGTTCCGCCCAGGGGCCGGATGCGCGTGCGGCGCAGGCGCTCAAGCCGCTCAGCGCGAAAACAACGGCAGCCGCCGCATTGCGATACAGTCCGGAATGCACGAATCCTCCTGGGATCAGCGCTGTGCGCGGCCGAGCGCTTCGATCAAGGCGCTCAGGGCAGCGAAGTTTTGCGGGTCCATGTCGTAGAATTCGATGCCGATATGGGCCTTGTCCACCCATACCAGCAGGCCGTCGCCGCGGAATGGCGTCTGACCGTCGAATTCCAGGGTCATGGCGTGTCGGGCGCCCGGCTGCAATTGGGTACCGCCGCCGTGTTCGAAGAGCGCGCCATTGAGGGA
>JAGWXP010000094.1 GCA_018969845.1 Lysobacteraceae bacterium
ATCGCGCATGATCCGCAGCTTCCGGCACAAGGGCATGGCCGATTTGTTCCACGACGGCAAGGCGGCGAAAATCCGCCATGACCTGCAAGCGCGCATACTGCGCCGGCTCGATGCCCTGAACGCCGCCAGCGATTTGCAGGAACTGAACGTGCACGGATTCGACTTCCATCCGCTGCGCGGCTTCAAACCCACGCGCTACAGTATTCATGTGAATGGGCCGTGGTGCGTCACTTTCGAATGGGCGTCGGGCGACGCCCTGCGCGTCAATCTGGAGCAATACCACTGAGAACGGCCATGCCTACCCTACCCTCCAACCGCAACCCGAACCGCGCGCCCACGCACCCGGGCGCGATCCTGCGCGAAGACGTGCTGCCCGCGCTCGGCCTGAGCGTGACCCAGGCCGCACGCCGCTTGCGCGTGTCGCGGCAGACGCTGCACGAGCTGCTGGCCGAGCGCAAGGGATTCACTCCCGAAATGGCACTGCGCGTAGGCGCGATTGCCGGCAACGGCGCGGCGTTGTGGTTGCGCATGCAGCAGGATTTCGACTTGTGGCACGCACAACGCCGGCTCGCCGGCGAACTTCGTGCCATCGAGCGCGAAGCAGCTTGATGACTTAGGGCGCTACCACGTTGTAGCCGCGCCCGGCCATGCAGCGGTCAACGATTTCGCGCTGTTGCGCGCTACCGACCACTGCGCCCTGCACACCGCCATTGGCTGCGCCCCACGCAGCCACGCGCGCGACGTCGTTGCCGCGCAAACCCACGGCGGCGGCCAGCAGTCCGCCAAGCACCGCGCCGACTGCGGCTCCGCCTGCGGCCTGTTGCGCCGCCGGACGCTGCGCGGCGAGTTGCTGGCAATCGGCCAGGTCGGCTTCGTAACTGCCTTTGCTGACTCCGGAATCGACCAGCGGACGATACTGTTCCAGAGCGCAGCCGGACAGCAGCACGGCGGCTCCAAACACGACGATAAGGACGGTTTTCATGCGATTCCCCTGTGGCTGCAACGGCGCGCAGGCTGCACCCAGCCTGTCTCAAAATCCGCGACGGCACAAGCGCATCACTTCGCCGGCAGGTAATCCAGCGGATTGACCGGCTTGCCGTTCTTGCGGATCTCGAAGTGCAGTTCGTCGCGGCTGGCGCTGGTGGCGCCCATTTCGGCGATTTCCTGCCCGGCCCTGACGCGGTCGCCTTCCTTTACCAGTCGCTTGCTGTTGTGGCCGTAGGCGGAAAGGAAGTTGGCATTGTGCTTGACGATGATGAGTTCACCGTAGCCGATGAGTCCGTTGCCGCTGTAGACGACTTCGCCGTCGGCGGCGGCACGCACCGGATCGCCGGCGCGGCCGGCGATGTCCAACCCTTGTTTGGTCTGGTCGCCGCCGACGAAGGTGCCGACGACTTTGCCGTCGGCTGGCCAGCGCCAGGTGACACCGCCGGCGTTGAGTTCCGGTGCTCCGGCAACCGGTTTTGACGGCGCTGTCGGCACGGCCACAGGCGCGGCCGGGCTCGGCATCGCTGCGACGGCTTTGGGCGCCGGGACTGCGAACGTCGGTTTAGGCGCAACGGCTGACGCCGATGTTTGCACGGGCGCGGCACCTGACATTGAGGTTGACCTGGGCGGATTCACCGGCGACGCGGCAACAGGCTCGAAGGCCGACGGCTTCGACGCCGACGCTGACGAAGCCAGCGGCACGGTTGTTGCGCCTTCCACTATGCCCGAGGTCACCGCCTGTCCGGGTTGTGGTTCGGCGCTTGCTGGAACCGTGGCTGCGACGGCCGGCGCAGGTGGCGCACTCAAGCGTAGTTCCTGCCCCGCGAATATGCGGTACGGCGAAGCGATGCCGTTCCATGCTGCAAGGTCGCGAAAATCCAGCCCATGTTTGAAGGCGATCGAATACAAGGTATCGCCATGCACCACACGATAGGTCTGCGCCGTCGCGCCTGCGACGGCGGACGCCGCCGGGGCGTTCGCGTTCGGCAGCGACAGATCCACCACCGGCGCGGGCGGATTCGATGAACAGCCGGCAAGCCATGTGGCAGCGGCCATGCAGGCGAGTCGTAAAATCGCGGACTGCAACGAACGCATCGTCATCGGATCTCAGCGCAGGTAGCGGAAATAAACAACGATAAACCCGATCAGTGCGATGATCGCCCAGCCGATCGGCTCGATCCAGCGGTGAATGGCTTTTTCGGCGCGCTCGCCGCCGAGCCGGATCAATCCGCACAACAGATAAACGCGCTTGCCGCGGCCAACCGCGATGCCACCGAGGAATGGCAGGATCGGCATGCCGACGATGCCGCCGGCCCAGCTTGCGACCTTCATCGGAATCGGCACGAAACCGGCCGCGACCAGCAGCCAGAACGCCTTCCACGGATGCGCGATGGCGTCGGCGCGGAATTCGGCGACGAGTTGATCCAGCTGCACGAGCAGTCCGGAATCGGCGAGCAGCGGACGCAGCGCGTCGAAGGCGTAATGCCCGAGTGCATAGCCGATGAGCGATCCGAGCAGGGAAAACGCCAGACTGATCGACGCGAACCGCGCCCAGCGCGCGGGTTTGGCCAGCGTCATCGGCGCCAGCATGAGCTCCGGCGCGACCGGAAAGATGAAGGCTTCGACGAAACTCAATCCGGCCAGATAGGCTTGCGCGCGCGGGTGCGCGGCCCAGCGCAGCGCGATTTCGTAGAGCGGCTTGAACAGGCGCATCAGGCAACGCCGCCGAGCAGCGGCACGAAGCTGACGTGGCCGAGCATCTGCGCCTTCCACTGCTCGCCATCGCGGCGGTAACGCAGCAGGCGCTGCGCGCCTGCCGGCCCGACCGGCGCGACCAGCACGCCGTCTGACGCGAGTTGCGCGAACAGGGCGGCATCGACGCTTTCGCCCGCGGCGGTGAGCATGATCGCATCGTACGGGGCGAATTCCGGCCAGCCGATCCGGCCGTCGTCATGCTTGCTGCGGATGTTGCCGATGCCGAGCTTGCGAAAGCGCCGGCGCGCATCGCGCAACAGTTCCTCGATGCGTTCGACGGTATATACGTTTCCACAAAGCGCGGCGAGCACGGCGGCCTGATAGCCGGAACCGGTGCCGATTTCCAGCACCTTGTCCGGAATCTTTTCCTCGATCAGCGCTTCGGTCATGCGCGCCACGACCCAGGGCTGCGAGATCGTCTGGCCCTGGCCGATGGGCAAGGCGGTGTCCTCGTAGGCGCGCGAAGCGAGCGCCTCCTCGATGAACAAGTGCCGCGGCAAACGCGCGAGTACCTCGAGCACGCGACGGTCGGCGATGCCCTCTTCCTTGAGTCGCGCAATCAGACGGTCGCGCGCACGCTGTCCGGTCATGCCGAGGCCACGCGCCTCGGGCGAGGGACGCGAGAATACGTTCATGCGGCGCTGCCGAGTTCGAGCGACAGCGAACTGACCCAACTGCTGACCTTGTCCAGTGCCTGGAAACGGGTCAGGTCGACGTGGATCGGCGTGATCGAGATGAAGCCGTCGCGCACGGCATTGAAGTCGGTGCCGGGACCATCGTCCTCGGCCTCGCCGGCCGGTCCGATCCAGTAGATCGGATGGCCGCGCGGATCGCGTTGCGGCACGCACGGCGCGGAGCGGTGGCGGCGCCCGAGTCGCGTCACCGCGAAGCCGCGCAACTCGGCCCAGGGCCGGTCCGGCACGTTCACATTGAGGATGGTGTCGGCCGGCAACGGATCGACCAGCAGACGCTGCATGATCGACAAGGCCGCCTGCGCCGCGCTGTGGAAATGCTCGCCGCGGTGATCGGACGAAACCAGCGACACCGCGATTGCCGGCAGGCCGAGAAAGCGGCCTTCCATCGCCGCCGAAACCGTGCCCGAGTAGATCACGTCGTCGCCGAGGTTGGCCGAATTGTTGATGCCGGAGACGACGATGTCGGGTTCGTGGTCGAGCAGACCCGACAGCGCCAGATGCACGCAATCGGTCGGCGTGCCGGCGATGCTGTAGCGGCGCTCGTCGAGCTTCTTGACCCGGATCGGCTGATCGAGGGTGAGCGAATTGCTGGCGCCGGAACGGTCGCGGTCGGGCGCGACCACAGTCACTTCGCCCACGATCGACAAGCGCCGCGCCAGGATCAGGATGCCGGGGGCGTCGACGCCGTCGTCGTTACTCACAAGTACTCGCATGCGAACTTCCGAAACCCAAAGTTCGTCATCCCGGCAGGGATTGCCGGGATCCAGACTGCACGGATGCCATCTTGGGACAGCCTTGGAGCTTGCCGCCCTGGCTTCTGGATTCCGGCAATCCCTGCCGGAATGACGTCGTGGTTTCAATTGTACCGGACGCGGCTCTGTTAGAGTCGAAGCATGCTGAAGCGACGCGCGCCGACCATCAGCGACGAAGACCTGCGCCTGTTCGCCGAGGCGGTCGGGCCGGTGCGGCGCCTGCGTCCCGCAACGCCAGCCGCTGCGCCGCCAAAACCGGCGCCGGAGCCGTTGCAATCACGGCGCGACGAGGCGCATGTCACCGAGGAATTGCTCGACAGCGCCATCGACCCGGCCGCGATGGAGGTTGGCGAGGAACTGAGCTACCTCAAGGACGGCCATTCGCCGCGCCTGCTGCGCCAGCTCAAGCGCGGGCAGTTTTCAATCGCCGACGAAATCGACCTGCATCAGATGACGGCAAGCGTTGCACGTGTGTCGGTCAAGGAATTCCTCGACGAATCGCGTCGTGAGGGTCGGCTGTGCGTGAAGCTGATCCACGGCAAGGGCCTGCGCTCACGCGCGCAAGGCCCGGTGCTCAAGCGTCTGGTCGATGGATTGCTGCGGCGGCGCGCAGACGTCGTCGCCTTCGCCTCGGCCAAGCCGGCCGAAGGCGGAACCGGGGCGACGATTGTGCTGCTGAAACGCATCTGATTCCGTTCGTGCTGAGCGAAGCAAAGTCGAAACACCACCCTTCGACTTCGGCGCTACGCGCCTAGCTCAGGGCGAACGGGCAGAAGGTTCTGAATACTCGAATATTTCTCTCAATAAAACAGTGGCATAAGCGCCAGAATTCAAGTAAAACCTCAGCTCGGCGCACGACTCCGGAATCCAGCGAATCGCCAACTCGCCTGGACGCAAAACCAGCCTGCGCCGTTCCTGGCGCAGGCCATTGGCGGCCAGTCCCTCCGCAAGTTCCGGGAATTGTCGTGCGACGGTATTTTCAAGTTCCTCCACCGCGCCGCCACTACGCAACTCGCCTTCGCCCCACATCGGGCCGGTCGGATCAATATCGCCGCTCGCGCAGCGTGCGATCAGTTCCGGAGTCAGCGGTTCCGGGCCGAAAATGCTGTGCGTGCCGGTGAGCATGAAGACCTCGCCATCGAGAGGTCGATTCCAGTCACGGTGTTCGACCCGCGCGGCGAGCGCAGCATTGAACAGGTGCGAACGCACTGCCGAGAGCAGCAGTGAGCGCTCGTGGCGCTGCACGCGCTTGCCGGAAAACATCGCCTTCGCACGTTCAACGTTCGCCGCATCGCGGCCGAAGCGCTGCTCGCCAAAATAATTCGGAACACCCTGCGCACGGATCGATTCGACGACGCGTTCCGCCACAGCGCTGTCGCCGTGGACTTCGCGCAGCACGATGCGGAAGCGATTGCCCTTGAGCGCGCCGCGTTGCAATTTGCGGCCGTGGCGCGCGGCGGCAAGCACGCGGAATTCGGCATGCGCCAGCGCCGCCCAGTCCGGATCGGCCTTGCCCGGCATATGCACGCAGAACGTCTGTCGCGTGATGGCGTGGCGATCCTTCAGTCCCGCGTAACTCACCGCTTCGGTGCGCACGCCGGCGAAACGCGCGAGCTCCTTCGCCACGAAATCCGTGTTCGCGCCGCGTTTTTCCACGCGCACGAAAACATGCTCGCCTGATCCGCCCGGCGCGAAGCCCAGGTCTTCATCGACGAAAAAATCTTCGGGAGTCGCGCGCAGAACTCCGCGCAAGGGTGGGCCACCGAAAGCGTACGGCAACTCCACGTCAGGCGACGATCAGCAGCGCGATCGCGAAGGCCGCGATGCCTTCGCCGCGGCCGGTGAAACCGAGTTTCTCGCTGGTCGTGGCCTTCACGCTGATTTGTTCGACGTCGCAGCCGAGATCGGCGGCGAGATTGGCTCGCATCGCGGCGGTGTGCGGCGCGATCTTCGGTACCTCGCAGACGATGCTGATGTCGGCATTGCCGAGCGTGAATCCGCGATCGCGCATCAGCGCGGCGCAGTGGCGCAGGAACACGCGGCTATCGGCAGAGCGGTATCGATCGTCGCTGGGCGGAAAATGCTGGCCGATATCCCCCAGCGCCAGCGCACCGAGGATGGCATCGCACAGCGCGTGGATGACCACGTCGCCATCCGAATGCGCGACTACACCACACGAATGGGTGATGCACACTCCGCCGAGCACGACATGATCGCCGGGGCCGAATGCGTGTATGTCTACGCCCTGTCCGATCCGCATCAATCCATCCTCGCAAGCAGGAATTGCGCCAGCGCGAAGTCGGCTGGCGTCGTGACCTTGATATTGTCCTCACTGCCCTCGACGAGCAAGGGTTTGTGCCCCATGCGTTCCATCGCCATCGCTTCGTCGGTCACGGCGATGCCCGCCGCGCGTGCGGATTCGAGCGCGCCGACGAGTTCGCCGCAGCGGAACAATTGCGGCGTCAGCGCGCGCCAGCGCGCCTCGCGTGGTTCGGTGGCGGCGACGCGGCCCAGCACATCCGCGCGCTTGAGCGTGTCGCGCACGGGTGCGGCGAGCAGCGCGCCGCCAGCGGGAATGCCCCTCTCGATCAGGTTCGAAATATCCGCGGCGCGCACGCAAGGACGCGCCGCGTCGTGCACGAGTACAAATTGGAATTCTTCCACTTTGTCGCTCAGCGCACGCAGTCCCGAGAGCACGGAATCGGAACGCCCGGCACCACCGATCGCAGTACTCACGGGTTTGGCGTCGAAGGTGAGCCACTTCGGCCAGCGCGCGTCGCCGGCTTCCAGCACCACCATCAATCCGGCGATGCGCGGATGCGCGGCGAGGCGTTCCAGTGTGTGCAGCAGCATGGGCTTGCCGGCGATCGGCAGGTACTGCTTGGGCACGTCGCTGCCGACGCGCACGCCGCGCCCGGCGGCCGGCACCACGCACCATAGCGCGTCAGCGGTTGCCATTGTCGGGCTTGCTGTTCGTGGGCGCGGGTTCCACGACCTGATAGAACACCTCGCCCGGCTTGATCAAGCCGAGTTCGGAGCGCGCGCGCTCCTCGATCGCGCCCTTGCCGGTTTTCAGGTCCTGCACCTCGGCCGACAAAGCCTCGTTGCGCTGTTTGAGCTTGACGTTCTCGGCCTTCTGTTCGCTCAGGCGCTGCTGCAACCGCCACACGTCGCGCAGGCCGCCCTCGCCGGTCCAGAACTTTATCTGCAACGCGATCAGCAGGATCAGCAGGATGAGCGCGATATATCGCAGCACGCGCGTTCGCTCAAGCCATCAGTCCCGGCACGTTGGGGAACGCGGCGCGGCCGGCGTACTTCGCCGCGGCGCCGAGCGCTTCCTCGATGCGCAGCAACTGGTTGTACTTGGCCACACGATCCGACCGGCACAGCGAGCCGGTCTTGATCTGCGTCGCCGTGGTCGCCACGGCGATGTCGGCGATGGTGGTGTCCTCGGTTTCGCCGGAGCGATGCGAGATCACCGCCGCGTAGTTGGCCTTGTCAGCGATCGCGATGGCTTCCAGTGTTTCGCTGAGCGTACCGACCTGGTTGACCTTGATCAGGATCGCGTTGGCAATGCCGTCGGCGATACCGGCGCGGAAGATCGCCGGATTGGTGACAAAGTTGTCGTCGCCGACGAGCTGGATTTTCTTGCCGAGTTTCGCGGTCAGCGCCTTCCAACCGTCGCGATCCTGCTCAGCGACGCCATCCTCGATGCTGATGATCGGATACTTCGCACACCAGCGCGCATAGAACTCGATCAGCTCCGCCGAAGACAACTTCTTGCCCTCGCCGGCCAGATCATAAACACCGCCATCGAAGAACTCGGAACTGGCCGCGTCGAGTCCCAGGTACACATCCTTGCCGGCGGTGTAACCCGCGCGGGTAACGGCTTCGAGTATCGTCTCGATCGCCTGTTCGTTGGATTTGAGATCCGGCGCGAAGCCACCCTCGTCGCCGACTGCGGTGTTGAGTCCTTTCGACTTCAAAACGCTTTTCAGCGCATGAAAGATTTCCGCGCCTGCGCGCAGCGCCTCGGCAAAACTCGGCATCCCCACCGGAAGTATCATGAATTCTTGAATGTCGACATTGTTGTCGGCATGCGCGCCGCCGTTGACGATGTTCATCATCGGCACGGGCAGATGCAGCGGTGCACCGGCGGACAGCGACGCATTGATGTACTTCCATAACGGCATTTTCTTCGACGCTGCGACGGCGTGTGCGGCGGCCAGCGACACGCCGAGAATGGCGTTTGCGCCGAGCTTGCCCTTGTTCGGCGTGCCATCGAGCGCGATGAGTTTGGCGTCGAGACCTTTTTGATCCACCGCGTCGTAGCCTTTCAGCGCAGCCGCGATCGCGCCGTTGACGTTGGCGACCGCCTTTTTCACGCCCTTGCCGCCATAGCGCGCCTTGTCGCCGTCGCGCAGTTCGACCGCTTCGCGCGAACCCGTTGATGCGCCGGACGGCACCGCCGCGCGGCCAAAGGAACCGTCAGCAAGCGTAACTTCGGCTTCGAGCGTAGGATTGCCGCGAGAGTCGAGAATCTCGCGGGCGTGGATATGCGTAATTGATTGACTCATCGTTGAACTCAAATGGGTTTGGATTTCGCGACGCGATCCAGCGCGACCAGCGTTTCGAGCAGCGCTGCCATCTTGCCCAGCGGCCACGCATTCGGGCCATCGGACAGTGCCGTGTCCGGATCGGGATGGGTTTCCATAAACACGCCAGCCACGCCGACTGCCACCGCTGCGCGCGCCAGCACCGGCACGAATTCGCGCTGCCCGCCGGACTTGCCATCCGCGCCGCCAGGCAGTTGCACCGAATGCGTGGCGTCGAACACGATCGGGCAGCCGGTGTCGCGCATCACGCTAAGCGAACGCATGTCGGAGACGAGGTTGTTGTAGCCGAAGCTCGCGCCGCGTTCGCAGACCATGATCTGTTCGTTGCCGGCGGCTTTCGCCTTCGCGGCGACGTGCTTCATCTCCCACGGCGACAGGAACTGGCCCTTCTTGATGTTTACGGGCCGGCCCGCTCGCGCAACATTCTGGATGAAATCGGTCTGCCGGCACAGGAAGGCCGGCGTCTGCAGGACATCGACGACGGCTGCGACTTCGCCGAGCGGCGTGTATTCGTGCACGTCGGTGAGTACCGGCACACCGATCTGGCGTTTGACCTGCGCTAGGATGCGCAGGCCTTCTTCCATGCCCGGTCCGCGAAAACTCGTCGCCGAGGTGCGATTGGCCTTGTCGAAGCTGGATTTGAAAATGAAGGGAATGCCAAGCCTGGCGGTGATTTCCTTGAGCTTTCCCGCGGTGTCGAGCTGCAATTGCTCGGATTCGATCACGCAGGGTCCGGCGATCAGGAACAGGGGCTGGTCGAGGCCGACGTCGAAGCCACACAGTTTCATCGACAGACACCGTCATCCCGGCAGGGGATGCCGGGATCCAGACTGCATGGATGCCAATCGCAGAATTGCCGATACGCTGCCTTCCCTGGCTTCTGGATTCCGGCACTCCCTGCCGGAATGACGAGCGTGCTCATGCCGAAGCCACCTGCGCCAGACGCGGCGCGGTGCGCACACTCTTGTACTCGCGCGCAGAACGCACGAAGCCCATGAACAAGGGATGTCCGTCGCGCGGCGTGGAGGTGAATTCCGGATGGAACTGGCAGGCGACGAACCAGGGATGCTTGTGTTCCGGCAACTCGACAATCTCGACCAGCAGATCATCCATCGACTTGCCGGCGATGACCAACCCCAGGTCCTCGAACTTCTGCCGGTAGCGGTTGTTGAATTCGTAGCGATGGCGATGGCGCTCGCGCACCAC
>JAGWXP010000095.1 GCA_018969845.1 Lysobacteraceae bacterium
AGGTGGTCGGCGGGATCGTGATCCTGCGCTACGGCAAGAACGCGCTGACCACCATCAACGCGGTCAAGGCGCGCCTGGCCGAATTGCAGAAGAGCCTGCCGCCGGGCGTGCAGATCGTGCCGACCTACGACCGCTCGAAGCTGATCCGCGCCGCAGTGAGCAACCTCGGCGAGAAACTGCTGGAGGAATTCATCATCGTCGCGCTGGTGTGCGCACTGTTCCTGTGGCACCTGCGTTCATCGCTGGTCGCGGTCATCACGCTGCCGCTCGGCGTGCTGGCCGCCTTCGTCGTGATGGATTGGCAGGGCGTGTCGGCCAATCTGATGTCGCTCGGCGGCATCGCGATCGCGATCGGCGCGATGGTGGATGCCGCCGTGGTGATGATCGAGAACGCACACAAGCACATCGAAGTCTGGCGCCTTGCGCATCCGGACCGCGATGCGCCCGGCGCCGGCGAGCGCTGGAATCTCATCGCCGAGGCGGTGGGCGAAGTCGGCCCGGCCTTGTTCTTCAGCCTGCTCATCATCACGCTTTCGTTCGTGCCGGTGTTCGCGCTGCAGGCGCAGGAAGGCCGGCTGTTCAAGCCGCTCGCATTCACCAAGACCTATTCGATGGCCGCGGCCGCTGGCCTGTCGGTCACGCTGGTCCCGGTGCTGATGGGGTATCTGATACGCGGACACATCCGTCCCGAGCACGCCAATCCGCTCAACCGCGCGATGATGGCCGCCTATCGACCGCTGCTCGACCGGGTGCTGCGCGCTCCGCGCGCGACACTGCTGCTGGCAACGCTGGTGTTGTTGTCCGCGCTGATTCCCCTGTCGCGGCTGGGCAGCGAGTTCATGCCGCCATTGAACGAGGGCACGTTGCTGTACATGCCGACGGCGCTGCCGGGGTTGTCCGCCGGCAAGGCCGCGCAGCTGTTGCAGCAGACCGATCGCATGTTGAAGACGGTGCCGGAGGTAGCGCACGTGTTCGGCCAGACCGGCCGCGCGCAGACCGCGACCGACAACGCGCCGCTGGAGATGTTCGACACCACCATCACCTTCAAGCCGCAGGATCAATGGCGTCCGGGCATGACCATGGACAAGCTGCGCGCCGAACTCGATCGGGCGGTGAAAGTACCGGGTCTCACCAACCTGTTTGTGTATCCCATTCGTACCCGCACCGAGATGCTGACCACCGGCATCAAGACGCCGATCGGCATCAAGGTGCTGGGCCCCGATGTCGGCGAACTGCAGCGCATCGCGCAGCAGATCGAAAATGTGGCGCGTACGGTGCCGGGTGTCGGTTCCGCCATCGCCGAGCGCAGTGCCGGCGGACGCTACGTGCAGGTGCGCATTCACCGCGACGCCGCCGCGCGTTACGGTTTGAGCCAGCAGGATGTGCAGGCGTCGATCAGCACCGTGGTCGGCGGCGAACCCATCGGCCAGACCGTACAGGGGCTGGAACGCTTCCCGATCGTGCTGCGCTATCCGCGCCCGCAGCGCGATTCGCTGGCGGCTTTGCGGGCCTTGCCGCTCGTCGCCCCCGGTGGCGCGCAGGTAACCCTGGGTCAAGTCGCGGACCTGAGCGTGACCAGCGGCCCGCCGATGCTGAAGAGTGAGGACGGCGTACCGACCACCTACGTCTATGTGGACACCTCGAGCAGTGATCTGGGCGGTGTGGTGGCATCCCTGCAGCGGGCCGTCGCGCAGCAGGTGAAATTGCCGCCGGGATACACGCTGGGCTGGGCCGGACAATTTGAATATCTGCAGCACGCGAAGGAGCGTCTGACACTGGTGGTGCCGGCAACGATCGCGATCGTGTTCCTGCTGATCTATCTGATCTTCCGCGATGCGGCGCAGGCCGGAATCATCCTGCTGACCGTGCCGCTCGGGCTCGTTGGCGGCTTCTGGCTGACGTGGTTGCTCGGTTACCAGATCTCGGTAGCGAATGTGATCGGCTTCATCGCGCTGGCGGGCCTCACGGCGGAGTTCGGCGTCGTGATGATGCTGTACCTGGGCCATGCCTGGCAGCGGCGATTGGCGGCAGACACGGCGAGCCATGACGCGCTGGATGCAGCGATCCGCGAAGGCGCGCTGCTGCGCGTGCGCCCGATCGCGATGACGGTGGCGGTGATCTTCGCGGGCCTGTTGCCGATCATGCTCGGCGGCGGCGTGGGTTCGGAGCTCACGCGCCAGATCGCCGCGCCGATGGTCGGCGGCATGATCACCGCGCCGATCCTGTCCATGCTGGTGATCCCGGCCGCGTTTCGGCTGTTCGAACGCCGACGCATGCGACTTCGCGCCAAGGACAACGAGGAGAACAACACATGACTGTGCACGCGCACCACGAAACACCGACGCAGGCAGGGCATGGCGCTCACGCCTGCTGCACGCATGCGCCGGATGCGGATACGGCCGTCGCGGCGGGTCCATCCGGCGCGGTCTACACCTGCCCGATGCATCCGCAGATCCGCCGGATCGGTCCGGGCCATTGCCCGATCTGCGGTATGGCCCTGGAGCCGGTGCTGCCGAGCGTGGACGACGACGACAGCGACTTGCGCGCATTGGCGCGGCGTTTCTGGATCAGTACGGCGCTGACGTTGCCGGTGTTCCTTGGCGCGATGGGACCGCACGTGCCGGGCTGGCAGTTGCCGGTGCCATGGACTCGCTTCGCCGAGTGGACGCAGGCGCTGCTGGGCAGCATGGTCGTGCTGTGGGGTGGTGCGGCATTCTTCGTGCGCGGCTGGCGCTCGCTCAAACCCTGGTCGCCGAACATGTACACGCTGATCGCGCTCGGTACCGGCGTTGCGTGGTTGTATAGCGTCATCGCGTTCGTGACACCCGGCGTTTTTCCTGCGGCGTTTCGTGATGCGCACGGCGGCGTTGATGTGTACTTCGAGGCGGCAGCGGTGATTGTCACCCTGGTCCTGCTTGGCGATTTTCTGGAGTTGCGTGCGCGTCGCCATACCGGTGCGGCACTGAAAGCGCTGCTGGGACTTGCTCCGAAAACGGCGCGTCGCATCGATGCCGACGGCAGCGAGCACGACGTGCCGTTGGCCGACGTGCGTGTCGGCGACGTGTTGCGCGTGCGCCCGGGCGAGAAGGTGCCGACCGATGGCGCGGTGATCGAAGGCGCAAGCCACATCGACGAATCCATGCTCACCGGCGAACCGATGCCGGTGGCGAAGGGCGCCGGCGACACGCTGGCCGGTGGGACCGTGAATCAGGACGGCGCGCTGACCATGCGCGCGGACAAGGTCGGCGCTGAAACCCTGCTCGCGCAGATCGTCGCGCTGGTGGCACAGGCGCAGCGCACGAAGGCCCCGCTGCAGCGCGTCGCCGACAAGGTCGCCGCATGGTTCGTGCCGGCAGTGGTACTGGTCGCGGTAGTGGCGTTCGTCGCATGGGCGGCGGTCGGACCGGATCCGAAATTCGCGCATGCGCTGATTGCGGCGGTATCAGTGCTGATCATCGCCTGTCCGTGCGCGCTGGGACTCGCCACGCCGATCTCGATCATGGTCGCGACCGGGCGCGGTGCGCAAGCCGGTGTACTGTTCCGCGATGCCGCCGCCATTGAGGCGCTGCGCGAGATCGACACGCTCGTCGTCGACAAAACCGGCACGCTTACGGAAGGACGTCCCGCATTGAAGACCGTGCATTCATTCGGCGGTCTGGACGAAGCGCACGCACTGGCGCTCGCCGCGGCACTGGAGCGCCCAAGCGAACACCCGCTGGCACGCGCCATCGTCGCCGGCGCGCAAGAGCGCGGTATCGCCGTACCGAAGGTCGAGGATTTCGCTGCACCCACCGGCCGTGGCGTGCGCGGCCGCGTCGACGGTCGCGCCGTCGCACTCGGCAACACGAAGCTGATGCTCGATGTCGGTGCGAAGGTCGATGCCGTCGCACAAGAACGCGCGGACGCGCTGCGCGGCGAAGGCGCGACGGTGATGCTGCTTGCCGTCGATGGCGCGCTTGCTGCGCTGATCGCCGTCGCCGACCGCATCAAGGCGAGCACGTCTGCAGCGATTCGCGGTCTGCACGATGCCGGGTTGCACATCGTCATGCTGACCGGCGACAACGCAATGACCGCGCAGGCGGTTGCGCGCGAACTTGGCATCGACGAAGTACGCGCCGACGTCTCACCGGCGGACAAGGCCGCGGCGGTGGCGCAGTTGAAGCGCGAAGGCCGGCGCGTCGCGATGGCGGGCGATGGCATCAACGATGCGCCGGCGCTGGCCGCCGCGGACGTCGGTATCGCCATGGGCAGCGGCACCGACGTGGCGATGGAAAGCGCGCAGGTGACGCTGGTCAAGGGCGATCTGACCGCGATCCTGCGCGCGCGTTCGCTGTCGCGTTCGAGTGTGCGCAATATCCGCCAGAACCTTTTTTTCGCCTTCGTCTACAACGTCATCGGCGTGCCGATTGCGGCCGGCGCGCTGTTTCCGGCATTCGGCATCGTACTCAGCCCGATGATCGCCGCGCTGGCGATGAGCCTGTCGTCGGTGTCGGTGGTGACGAACGCCTTGCGCTTGCGGCGCGTGCGATTGTGAGCGCTCAGCCGATTTGCACGCAGGTCATCGACAACGCGCTGAGCACGCGCGCGTTGAAGAAATTTATGGGCTCGCCGTCGCTGCGCAACGCCATCACGTACAGCAGCGGCAGGTAGTGTTCCGGCGTGGGAACGCCGAGCACGACCTCCGGGCCGAGCCCGGCCCAGTCGATCAGGCTGGCGTGATCGCCGGATTCGATGCGCGCGCGCAGCGTCGCGTCGGCGCGTGCCGCCCAGTCTGCCGGTGCGCTGGCGTGGAAATCGAACAGGCGCAGGTTGTGCACGATGTTGCCGCTGCCCATGATCAGTACGCCGTCGTCGCGCAGCGGCGCGAGTTCGCGGCCAAGGGCGTGGTGGAAGTCGCCGGGTCGCGCGCTGTCCAGGCTCAGTTGCAACACCGGGACATCCGCCTGCGGGTACATGATGCGCAGCACGCTCCAGACGCCGTGGTCGATGCCGCGGCCCGGATCGATGTGCACTTTTGCGCCTTTTACCGTTTGCGCGATCTGCTGCGCCAATGCCGGGTTGCCCGGCGCCGGATAACGCACGTCGAACAGCGCCTTGGGAAAACCGTAGAAGTCGTGGATGGTCTCTGGCGTGGCCGTGCCGCCGACGTAGACGCCTCGCGTTTCCCAGTGCGCCGAAACGCACACGATCGCGCGCGGTCGCGGCATGCGCCGAGCCGCGTCCTGCCAGCCGCGGGTAAAGGCGTTGTCTTCGAGCGCGTTCATCGGCGAGCCGTGGCCGATGAATAAAGCTGGCATGCGATTGCTCTTGTTCACGGGTTACCGTTGTTGAGCCTCAAAAAAGCGTCGCGAGCGAAGGCAGGTTGCGCGAACACGCAGCGCAGGAACCGGAGTGTACGTGCAGAGTACATGAGGATTCCGAGCAGCGGATTCGCGCAAGATGCCGAGCGCAGCAGCTTTATTGAGGGTCAACTGCCGAACGGATTTTTCAGCCGCGACAATATCGCGCCACGGCCACTGTCGCGCGTCGCGGCGGGTTCGGTCGAGGCGGCAGCGCTTTCGCTCTCGATGTAGCCGATCGCATGGTAGGCGTTGGTGAAATCCACGACGTCGCCGAGCGTGGCGCCGCTTTGTTCGGCAATCTCGCCGAGCGTGGCCGGTTGTTTCATCATCACCGTGGCGATGCGGAAATGTTTGGGAAACTCCCGTTCGATCTGCGGCCAGCGCGACATCTTGAATTTGGCGTTGACGTCGATGCCGGACGCCGGATGCCCGCCGGAACCGAGCACGTGGCTCAGCCAGACCAGGCGTACATAGGGCTGGCCCTTGCCCGAAGCCTGCAGGCGCGCAAGTTCCACCGGGCTGACCTCGTGCAATTCGTCGTGCGCAACGATGCGCCCGCAGTGCGGAGCGAGTGCGCGCAGGCTGCCTTCGACGTAATAGGTCTTGTGACCGGGATCCAGAATCACATCGGGCGCACCGGCGCTGCGGATGCGCACAGCGGCGGCAAGGGCGTGATCGGCAAGCCAGTCGTGCAGCCGGCGTTCCTTCGGCAGTTCCGGCGCGGGCGCAGGTACGGGAGGCGCCGGCATCGGCGCTGCCGCAGCGGGCGCGGGTTTCGCGGCGGCTTTCTTCGGCGCCGGGGCGGGCGTCGCTGCGACCGCAGGAGCCGCTTCGGGGCCGTCCTCGGTCAGTGCGGCGACGCGATCCAGAACCTGCACCAGATTGTCGACGGTTAGCGGCTTGTGCAGAACCAGTTCGTATTCGTCGTCCTGGGCATGACTGGTGAGCACGGCGACCAGGCGCGAGTTGTGGGCGCGCAACCAGTCCATGTGTCCATAGACGGTGTCGACATCGATGAGCAGCAGTTCCGCATCGTCGCCGGCGTGCATACGCCAGGGCGAAGAAAGTCTGGATGCGGCCTGATTGAGCAGATCGCGCACGCGCGCGACGTCTTCGTCGCTAGCACCCTGTATTGCCAGGCGTCTTGCCATGTTCTCCCCCGTTGATTGCTGCGGACATCGCGTCTTGGCGGCGCCGCGACTGCGCGAATTGTCGCCGATTCCGCTGCCGGGTCAAGCGGCGGCGGGCGTCTCAACTCCTGGAAAACGGGTTGCGCAGACGCGCGAACAGGCCGGATTTTGGCGCCGCCGCGTGCCGCGACAAGCGGCCTTCGACCTCGATCCGGCCGATCGCATCGTAGGCGCTGACGAGATCGAACACGGCCGCCATCGGCGCGCCGCTGGCCGCGGCGATCTCGTTGAGTTTGGCGGGTGCGGCCAGCGCCGCGACGATCCGGGCGTGATGCGGAACATCGGCATCGGTCAAGGCGGCGCCCTTGAGCCGGAACCGCCCGCCCGGATCCAGATGCCGCGCCAGCCGGCCGCCGGCGTGCGCGAAGGCATCGATCCAGAGCAGGTGCGCATAAGGCCGCGCGGGTTGCTGCGTGCGCAGGCGGGTCAAGTCCTGCGTGGTCACCGGACGCCACGCCGAACGCGCCAGGTCAACGTTGCAATACGGCGCCAAGGCGGCCAGTCCGCCGCCGGCATGGAAGCAGCCTGCCTTGGGATCGAGCACCAGTTCCGGCGCGCCTTCCAGGGCGGCCCGTGCCGGTCCGCCGAGCAGGTTCTTGCGCAGATAATCGCGCAGGGGATGCTTGCCGGATACGGCAGCGGTATCGGCTTGGTCGTCGGCAGCGATATTGATGCCTTCCGGTTTGAGGTCGGATCCGCGGATGCCGCGAACCGAGTCGGCAATGCGGCGATCGCTGCGAGCGGATACCACGCGGTTGCCTTTTTCGATACGCGTTTCGGCGTCGAGCTTGAGCGGCACCGCGAATTGCGGTTTGGCCGCTTCGCTGTCGGGCTTGAACAAATCGTCCAGTCCCAGCGCTGGTTCGGCGTCGCGGCGCTGCGCTCCCTCAGCGGCGGCGTTCTCCTCTTCGATCCGGAACTCCGGATTCAACGTGTCGTCGGCGTAGAAGTCGGCATTGGCGCGCATTACCGGCTGTCCCAGGCCCTCGCCCGGCGCACCGGTGCCGTTGAGCATGGCGATCACGCTCTCGGCCTTGAGCGGTTTGTGCAGGCGCAACTCGCCGTCGCGCAGAGGTTCGCCGTTGTCGAACACGGCGCAGCGGCGGCCGCCGCTGAAGGCACGGTTGCGCGCGATCTGCCCGGCCAGTTCCGCGGGACCGACGATCACCAGATCGGCATTGTCCTCGGTGCCCCAGCGCCAGTTCTGCTCGAGTTCACCGGCAACCTTGCGCAGCAGCAGGCGCAGGTGAGCGGTGTCCTCTTCGCTCAGGCCGATGACGGCAAGGTATTTCTCGTTCGCCACGGATTTCTTCCTGACTGCCGCTGTGCCGAGTGTACTTCAATTCGCTTCAAACGTGCGTTTCAGGGAGGCATCTCCAAAGCCATTTCAGCCGCGCTGCGCGCGGCCGTCTCGCGTCGCGCTTGTTGCTGCAGTGCCCACAGCGCGGCATAGCGGCCGCCTTGATCGAGCAGGCTGGCATGGGTACCGCGTTCGGCGACGCGGCCGTGCTCGAGCACCAGGATCTCGTCGGCGTCGACGATGGTGGAAAGCCGGTGCGCGATGATCAGCGTGGTGCGCGCGCGGGCGATCTCGGCCAGTTCGCCCTGAATGATCTTTTCGGTGCGCGTGTCCAGTGCGCTGGTGGCCTCGTCGAACACCAGGATCGCGGGATTTTTCAGTACCGTACGCGCGATCGCCACACGCTGTTTTTCGCCGCCCGACAATTTCAATCCGCGTTCGCCGACCTGGGTGGCGTAACCTTGCGGCAGCGACATCATGAAATCGTGGATGTGCGCGGCGCGCGCCGCCGCTTCGACTTCCTCGCGCGTCGACTCGGGCCGGCCGTAGGCGATGTTGTAGTAAATCGTGTCGTTGAACAGCACCGTATCCTGCGGCACGATGCCGATCGCGGCGCGCAACGATTGCTGCGTGACGTTGCGGATGTCCTGGCCATCGATGGTGATGCGCCCGGACGACGCGTCGTAGAAGCGGAACAGCAGCCGCGACAGCGTGGACTTGCCCGCGCCCGTGGTGCCGACCACGGCGAGCGTCTTGCCGGACGGAATCGTGAAATCCACGTCGTGCAAAATCTGCCGTTGCGGATCGTAGGCGAAAGACACGTTCTCGAAGCGTACCTGCGCGCCGGTTGTGCGCAATGGCTGCGCGTTGGCTGCGTCGCGCACCTCGGCGTGCGCGTCGAGCAGGGCGAACATGCGCTCCATGTCGATCGCACCCTGCTTGATCTGGCGATAGGTGAAGCCGAGCATGTTGAGCGGAATCGAAAGCTGCAAAAGCAAGGTGTTGACCAGCACCAGGTCGCCGACCGTGAGCGTGTGCGCGACCACGCCGGCCGCGGCCATCGCCATCAATGCGGTCAAACCGGCCGCAATCACCAGTGCCTGCGCGCCGTTGAGCAGCGCCAGCGAGTTCTCCGTTTTCACCGCCGCATCCTCGTAGCGGTGCAGGTCGGCGTCGTAGCGGCGCGCCTCGAAATCCTCGTTGCCGAAATACTTGACCGTCTCGTAATTGAGCAGGCTGTCCACGGCGCGCGCGTTGGACAGGCTTTCCACCTCGTTCATCGCGCGCACGCCGGCGGTGCGCCATTCGCTGATCCATATGGTCGCCGCGATGTACACCGCCATCGTGATCAGGGTGACGACGGCATAGCGCCAGTCCAGCTCGCGCAGCAGCAGTGCCGTGACCAGGCCGATTTCGACCACGGTCGGCACGATGTTGAACACCACCCAGCCAAGCAGGTTGTACACGCCGCGCGTGCCGCGCGACACATCGCGGCCGACGCCGCCGGTGTGGCGTTCGAGATGGAAGCGCAGCGACAGCGCGTGCAGGTGACGGAACGCATCCAGGCCCGAGGCGCGCATCGCGCGCTGGGCAACGCGCTCGAACACGGTGTCGCGCAACTGCCCGAACAGGGTGCCGATCAGGCGCAGGACACCGTAGCCGGCAATCAACGCGATCGGCACGCTCAACAGGGCGATGCGCGGATCCAGATGATCGACGATCGCCTTGAGCGACAGCGGCACGCCGATGGTGGCGATCTTGGCGATGATCAGCAGCGCCAGCGAAACGACGATGCGCCAGCGGTGCTCGCGCAGGTACGGCGCCAGCCGGCGCAGGGTAGAGGGAATCGAGGCGGGGGGATTGGGCATCGGATTCAGATGTGGGCGCTGGCACCATTCGCAAGCCGGCGGCTTCGTATCGGCGTATTATCGCGGCAGTTCGACGAACGGAGAAACGCCATGCGCGCTATTGCTTTTGTCGCCGCTTTCGTGATCGCCGGTTCGGCCGTGGCGCAAGGCGTCGCGCCGCCCAAGGCCCCACACGGGGCGAAGGTATTCATCGTTTCGCCGAAAAATGGCGCTACTGTCGGTCAGGATGTGCATGTCGTGTTCGGCGCCAAGGGCATCACGATCGCACCGGCCACCGACACCGCGCCCGGCACGGGACATCATCATCT
>JAGWXP010000219.1 GCA_018969845.1 Lysobacteraceae bacterium
GGCAGGATCAGCGGATCGTCGTGCGCGCGATGCCGCCAATGGCAGCGCAAGGTGCCGGTGGCGCGTTGCGGCGAATAGAAGTCGGCGCGCGAATAGCCGTAGTCGATGAACCAGGCCACGCCTGCCTCGAGCGTGCGCGCGATTTCCGCGAACCAGGGCGCAAGCAGCGTGCAGACTTCCGAAACGTAAGGCCGTGGCAGCGCTGTCGCATCGGGAATGATCCGTTTCGCAGCCGCACGCAACGCCGCATCGGCTGCGACCTCGCGCCAGATGAAGCGTCCGTCGCCATCCACGCCGACCGCGCGCGCGAAGGTTTCATCATCGCGCAGCACGAACGCGCGCACCGGCAGCGCGTCGATCACTTCGTTGGCGATCAGCGCGCCGCGCCACGATTCCGCCGGTGGCGTGTCCAGCCACACGCAGCGCGCGCGCATTCGCGGGCAATCCCGCAAGATCCGCTGTTGCTGCCGCTCGCGCAGATCGGCGCTGCGTTCGAGCAGCAGGTAGCGCGCGGGCAAGGCGTCGAGACGTTCGAGTTCGGCGAGCAATTGCGCGGCCAGCGCACCCGAGCCGGGGCCGAGTTCGAGGATGTCGCCGCGCGTTTCGCGCAAGGTCGGCGCAAGCGCACGCGCGAGGCAGCGCGCGAAGACGAAACCCAGTTCCGGCGCGGTGACGAAATCCCCCGCCGCGCCGAACTTCGCCGCGCCCGCGCTGTAGTAACCCAGGCCCGGTGAATACAGGGCCAGCTCCATGTAGCGGGAAAAATCCAGCGCGCCGCCGGCGGCTTCGATTTCGTGCCGGATCAGCGCAGCAAGGCGCTCGCTGTGGGCAAGCTCATCCGCGCTCGGCTCGGGCAATTCGACGCGCACGCTGGCAATCCGCGAAAAAATGGAGTGCAATCCTCGCATGAAAAGCGAACAGCGTCCCGTCGCCCTGATCACCGGCGCCGCCAAGCGCGTCGGCGCGCAGATCGCACGCAGCCTGCATGCGGCCGGATACGATCTGGCCCTGCATTACCGCCATTCGCGCAGCGAAATGGATGCGCTGTGCGCGGAACTGAACACGGCGCGCAGCGGTAGCGCGCACGCCATCCGCGCCGATCTTGCGGACGTGGAAACCCTGCCGCGTATCGTCGCGGACTGCATCGCGCGTTTCGGTCGGCTCGATGCGCTGGTCAACAATGCCTCGACGTTTTACGCCACGCCGGTCGGCAGTGTCACGCCCGCGCAGTGGGATGAACTGTTCGCCAGCAACGCGCGCGCGCCGTTCTTTCTTGCCCAGGCCGCCGCGCCGCATCTGAAAAGTGTACAAGGCGCCATTGTGAACATTGTGGACATCTACGCCGAACGGCCGCTGCCCGGTCATCCGGTGTACTGCATGGCCAAGGCCGCGCTGGCGATGATGACCCTGGCGCTGGCGCGCGAGTTGGGGCCGGAGGTGCGCGTGAATGCGGTGGCACCTGGCAATGTCCTGTGGTCGACCAACTTCATCAAGGCCGAGACAGCGGCCATGGTGGAACAGCGCACTACACTCAAACGCCAAGGTTCGCCGGAAGATATCGCGGTGGCAGTATTATTTCTGTTGAAAGATGCAAATTACTGCAGCGGCGCTATCCTGCCAATAGATGGTGGTCGCCGGATATATATCTGACGCATTCTTCATTCAAAGAGGCATTGGGGCAATATTCGTGGTTAATTGAATCTGAGAACGTTGAGCTGAGCGTAAAAATGATTGCATCATAAGAGCTGTGTCTTGAGCAAAGAAAAGCTGGGTTGGCGAATGAGTAAGGAAATCCTCATTGGTACCTAGATCCCAGGTTAGCCAAATTGAACCGACATCGATGCCATTGACGTTACCTGCATCAAAAAGTGCTTCATCATAACCAACTCTGCGGGCACCCGTTACGGTACCA
>JAGWXP010000220.1 GCA_018969845.1 Lysobacteraceae bacterium
TTGGCGCGCATCCGGCGGCCGTGGCTGTTGACGCTCTCGATTCTCGTCATCGTCTGCTTCCTCGGTGCGTTCGTGAAGAACACGGCGCTGGTGGCGACGTTCCTGCCGGTCACGCTCAGCGTCTGCGCGCGCGCCAGGACCTCGCCGGCGCGCGTGCTGATTCCGATGTCGTATGCGGCACAGATGGGCGGCGTGTGCACGTTGCTGGGCACGTCGTCCAACTTGTTGACGAACAGTCTCGCCGTGCAGCACGGCCTGCCCGAATTCGGCGTGTTCGATTTCACCCGACTTGGCGTGTTGCTCGCGATCGCCGGCATCGTGTATCTGATGCTGATCGGGCGCTGGCTGCTGCCGCGCCACATCGACACCGAACAGGCGGAGAACCTCGAGCTTGGCAAGTTCGTGACCGAACTGCGCGTGCTCGCCGATTCGCCGCTGCTCGGTGAATCGGTGGCGACGGCCAAACTCGGCGAGCGCTTCGGCGTGTACGTGCTGGAACTGTTGCGCGGCGACGACCACTTGTGGGCGCCGCGCGAGCAGGAACTGCGCGAGGGCGACGTGCTGCTCGCACGCGGCGACTGGCAGCGCCTGGAAGAATTCAAGCAGAAGCTCAAGCTCGAAATCGCGCCGGTGCTGGAGCTGCCGGAATCCGGCGAAGCCGGTCGGCGTGTCCTGATCGAAGCGCTCGTGGCGCCGGGCGCGCGCGTGATCGGCGATACCGTCGAGGACATCGACTTTCGCTGGACCTACAACGCGTCGGTGCTGGCGGTGCAGCGGCGCAGCCGCATCCTGCGCGAGCAACTCAAGCACACGCGCCTGGAAGTCGGCGACATCCTGCTGCTGCTCGTCGACGAGCCGGCCCTGCGCCGGTTGCGGCGCGAATCCGGACTCGTGGTGCTCAGTGAGCGCGGCGATGCGCGCGCCACGCGGCGCAAGGCACCGCTGGCGATCGGCATCCTCGTCGCCGTGGTCACCGTCGCCGGACTCGGCATCCTCCCGATCGTGGTCAGCGCGCTGGCCGGCTGCGCGGCGATGGCGCTGACTGGCTGTTTTTCCTTCGAAGACGTGTACGAGGCGATGGACTGGAAGGTCATCGTCCTGCTCGGCGCGATCCTGCCGCTCGGCATCGCGCTGGAGAAAACCGGACTCGCGCGCGAAGCCGTCGGCGCCGGCATGCACCTGGTCGGCGAACACGGCCCGCTGGCCGTGCTGCTCATGGTCTATCTGCTCACCGCCCTGCTCACCGAAATGATGGGACACAATCCATCTGTCGTGCTGATGGCGCCGATCGCGATTTCCGTCGCGCACGCCCTGCACGCGAGTCCGACCCCGTTCGTGATCTGCGTGGCCTTCGCCGCCGCGACCTCGTTCGCCACACCGGTCGGCTATCCGACCAACACGATGGTCTACGCGGCGGGCAGTTATCGCTTCGCCGATTTCATGAAGATCGGCATCCCGCTGATCGCGCTGTTCTGCGCGCTGTCGATGTGGCTGATCCCGAAGTTCTGGCCATTCCTTCCCTGATCGATACCATGACCGCACTGCCGCCGCCATCGTCGAAGAAACTCGGTCTGGTCATCGACCTTGACATCTGCGTCGGCTGCCACGCCTGCGCGGTCGCGTGCAAGGAATGGAACGACGGCGGCGCGTTCGGCCCGCTGCCGGACGAGAATCCCTACGGCGCGGACCCGCTCGGCGTGTGGTTCAATCGTGTGCACACCTACGAGATCGCGCCCGGAATTCCCCTCGCCGCCAACCCCTCTCCGGCAGGCGGGAGCGGAGAGAAAGGCATGACGGTGCACTTCCCGCGCTCGTGCCTGCATTGCGAGACACCGGATTGCGTGACGGTGTGCCCGACCGGCGCGAGTTACAAGCGCGCCGAGGACGGCATCGTGCTGGTCGACGA
>JAGWXP010000096.1 GCA_018969845.1 Lysobacteraceae bacterium
GGCTGCCACCGAGCGCGACGAGCGCCAGGATACGGCCATCGGATGTGCTCCACAGGGGCATGCGCCAACCTGCATCGCCATGCTCCTGGGACACCCCGACGGGCTGAATCACGACCGTTGAATTGCCTGCTGCTGCGGGCGCGGCCGACTGTGCCAACGCCAGGGTTGGCGCGAGCATGGCACTGAAAATGGCAGCGACAAAACGCATGTGCATCCGATCGTGAGAGCGAATCTGTGAACGCGTCCCGCGTCGCGAAGTTCCATGCTCCGCACGCAAAGCCGCTTGTGTGTACTATAGCGCAAATCACGGAAAAATAACAATTACTTTCGACCGGTGCAGCCGTGCAGCGCCCCCGGGGAAAATCGTTAAACTACACTCATTCCAGTCTGGGGTCTGCTGGCCTTGTCTTCACGTACATCGAGCTTGGTTGTGCCGCCTGCGGACAATGCCGCCGGCGCGGGCCAGAACGTATCCACGCTGAAATTTTCCGGCACCCATCCATCGGACCTGGAGCAGGCCGAGCGCCTTCAGCGCGCCCTCTTTGCGATCGCCGACATGGCCAGCGCGGATCTGGAACTGCCCGAGGTCTACAAGTCGTTGCACGCGATCGTCGGCAGCCTGATGTATGCGGAGAATTTCTACATCGCGTTGTACGACGCGTCGCGTGAAACGCTGCGCTTTCCTTATTTTGTCGATGTCGCCGACACCGACGCGCCGAAACCCGAAGACGAATTGCCGATGGCCGATCGCCGCGGCAGCATCACCTGGCATCTGCTCAAGGGCGGCCGGCCGCTGCGCGGCACGCTTGCCGAAATCGAGGCGCAACTGGGCGAGCCGATGGTCGGATTCGGTCCGGATTGCGTGGACTGGATGGGCGTGCCATTGCTGCGCTCGGGCAGGGTCAATGGCGGTTTGGTGGTGCAAAGCTACACCGAGAGTGCGCGCTACACCGAACGCGACCAGGAATTGCTCGCCTATGTCGCGCAACACATCCAGACCGCGCTGGAACGCCGTTTCGTGCACGAGGAACTGGAACGCCGCGTGGCCGAGCGCACCGACGCGCTGCGCGATGCCAACCGCATGCTCCAGCAGCAGGTGCTCGAACGCCAGCGTGGCGAACGCCTGCAAGCGGCGTTGTTCCGCATCGCCGAACTCGCGAACAGCAGCGAGAGCCTGGAAGAATTCTATGCTGCCGTGCACCGCGCCGTCGGCGGCCTGCTGTATGCGCGCAATTTCTACATCGCCCTGCTCAGCGACGATGGTCAGCAATTGGTGTTTCCCTACTCCGTGGACGAACGCGACCTCAAGCGCGAGCCGCGCAAGCTCGGCAGCGGCCTGACCGAGTACGTGCTCAACACGCGCAGCGTATTGCTCGCCGACAGCGCCGGACTCGATCGCCTCTACGCCACCGGCGCGGCGCAGCCGATCGGCGCACGTTCGCGCAGCTGGCTCGGGGTTCCGCTGATCTGCGACAACCGCGCGGTCGGCGTGCTCGCCGTGCAAAGCCACTCGGAAGAGCACCGCTATACGCCGCGCGACCAGGAATTGTTGACCTTCGTTTCATACCACATTGCCAACGCACTCGAGCGCAAGCGCAGCGCCGAATCGCTCAAGCTGGCCAACGCCGCCCTGGAGCAGCGCGTGATCGAGCGCACCAGCGAGCTGGCCGCGGCCAACCGCGAGCTGCGCGAGCACATCGCCGTGCGCGAGCGCATGGAGCGCCAGCTCAAGCACGAAACCCTGCACGATGCCCTGACCGGGCTGCCGAACCGCAATTTCCTGCTGCAGCGCCTGACTCAGGCGCTCGCGGATTTCGCGCGCGACTCGCGCCATCGTTTCGCTGTGCTGTTTCTGGACCTCGACCGCTTCAAGGTCATCAACGATTCGGTCGGCCATCTGATCGGCGACGAGCTGCTCAACGAGGTCGGCGCACGCATCGCCGCGTGCCTGGAACCGCGCGATCTCGTTGCGCGTCTGGGCGGCGACGAGTTCGCGATCCTGCTCAACGATATCGAAAATGCCGACGACGCCTGCGGACTGGCGCAGCGCGTGATCGACGTGCTCAACGAGCCGGTGCGGCTTGGCGGCAAGGAAGTGTTCAGCTCCACCAGCATCGGCATCGCCATGGCTTCCGCGCGCTACCGCAAGGCGGAGGAACTGTTGCGCGACGCCGACGTGGCCATGTATCGCGCCAAGAGCGAAGGCCGCCACCGTTACGCCTTGTTCGACGAACATCTGCACAAGGAAGCGATGCAGCTCATGGAACTGGAGAGCGACCTGCGCCGCGCGATCGCGCGCAGCGAATTTGTGCCGTTCTTCCAGCCGGTGGTGCGTCTAGCCAACCGCGTCACGGTCGGCTACGAGGCTCTACTGCGCTGGCAGCATCCGGAACGCGGCCTGCTCTTGCCGGCGGATTTCCTCGCCGTTGCCGAGGAGACCGGTGCGGCCGAACTGATCGACTGGCAGATGTTCGAACGCACGTTTGAGGTTGCCGCGCCCTTGTTGACCGGCGACGCGGGTTTTGTCGCGATCAATGTGTCCGGCCGGCATTTCCGCGCCGAGATGCTTGACGAAAATCTGCTGGCGCTGCTGCGCAAGCGCGCGATACGGCCCGAATGCGTGCGCATCGAGGTGACCGAGCGCATGCTCATCGAAAATCCGCCCGCCGCCAAGCGCCTGCTCGACGCCATGCGTGCACACGGCATCGGCGTGTCGCTGGACGATTTCGGCACTGGCTATTCCTCGCTCAGTTACCTGCACCAGTATCCGGTGCAGGCGCTCAAGATCGACCGCTCGTTCGTGGCCGAAATGGGTTCGGAGAAATCCGGCAGCAGCGTGATCGTGCGCGCGATCCTGGCGTTGGCCGGCGCGCTCGGCATGCAGGTCATCGCCGAAGGCATCGAAACCGAAGCTCAGCATCGGACTCTCACGCAACTGGGCTGCGAATTCGGCCAGGGATTCCTGTATGCGCGGCCGCAGCCGGCGCATGTGTGGATAGACCGTAACCGCTAGTGCTGCGTCGGTGCGACGGGCACGTCCTGTCCGCTGCGGAACACCTGCTCCAGATCCACGCGATCGAAGCGGTACTGGGTGTTGCAGAATTCGCAAGTCACTTCCGCCACGCCGTCTTCGCGCACGGCCGCTTCGGCTTCGGCGCGGCCCAGCGAATGCAGCATTGCCGCCACGCGCTCGCGCGAACAACTGCAGCCGAAAACGAGCGGTTTGGCCGCGTGCAGGCGCACGCTTTCTTCGTGGAACAGACGGTACAACAGGATTTCCGGAGCGACGGTCAACAATTCGCGCTCGCTCGCGCTGGCCAGCAGATGACCGACGCGGTTCCAGGCATCGGCATCATCGTCGGCATGGACGTGGCCGGGTATGCGCTGCAGCATCAGGCCCGCGCAACGGCCGTCGCCGCAGGCCAGCATCACCCGCGTCGGCAATTGTTCGGAACGTTCAAAATAGCGTTCGAACAGGATTGCCAGCTGCGCATCCTCAACCGGCACAAGGCCCTGGTAACGCTGGTTGCTTTCGCGATTGTCGATGGTGATCGCAAGCAATGGCGCGGGTTGCGCATGGAACAGGCCGGAGCTTTCCGCGATGTCCCCCTGCCAGCGCGCGAGTCCGCGCAGGCGACCGTCGCTGCCGCATTCGGCGAACAGCAGCCCGACCGGCCCCGCTTGCTTGATCTGGATGGAAAGCGCGCCGTCAAATTTGATGTTGCCGGTGAACAGCGCGCTCGCGGCAAGCGTCCGGCCCAGCAGATCGGCCAGCACGGGCGGGTAGTCGGCGCGCTCGCGCACGTGCCGCCAACTTTCCGCCAGCCGCACGAATACGCCGCGCACGCCGGCGCGTTCGAGTTCGAAGCGGTGCAGAAAATCATGGGTGAAGTCGGACATGGGCGCAGGAAGTGGGGCAGATACAACCGAAATCAATGGCGTTTGGACTATTGCACAATGCCGCTGGGTCAGCCATGGTGCGCGGCCATGCAATCCACGAAACCGAAGCGAGCGAGCGGCGGATGGCGTCGTCTGTGGCGCTGGGCCTGGCGTTTCGCACTGGCGTGGGTCGCGCTGACCTGGCTGGTTGTTGCGGCGCTGCGGTTCGTGCCGCCGCCGACCTCGGCGTTCATGCTCGAGCGCCGCTTCGCCGCCTGGCGCGCGGGCGAGAAGAACTTCAGTCTGCGCTACCACTGGGTTGCGTGGCGCGACGTATCGCCGCAGCTGCCGATCGCGCTGATTGCGAGCGAGGATCAGAAATTCCCGTATCACCACGGCTTCGACGTGCAGGCGATCCAGGATGCGATTGACGAAGCGGACGAGGGCGAGCGTCTGCGTGGCGCCAGCACGATCAGTCAGCAGACCGCGAAGAATCTGTTCCTGTGGGGTGGACGCAGCTTCGTGCGCAAGGGACTGGAGGCGTATTTTACCGTGCTGCTGGAAATCAGCTGGCCGAAACGGCGAATCCTCGAGGTCTACATGAACATCGCCGAATTCGGCGACGGCATCTACGGCGCCGATGCCGCGGCGCGCACCTTCTTCCACGAACCGCCGGCGCGACTGGACGGCTACCAATCGGCGCTGCTCGCCGCGGTGTTGCCGAATCCGAAACGGTTGCACGCGGATCGACCATCGCCATACGTGTTGCGCCACGCCGATTGGACGCAGCGTCAGGTGCGGCAGTTGGGCGGCACTGCCTATCTGCCGAAGTGAGACGGTTCCGCAGACGCCTTTCTTTCGGCTAGCATGCGGCTCATGCAAACCCTCTGCGTCGTCGTTCCCGCGTTCAATGAAAGCTCCGGCTTGCGCGCATTCCATGCGCGCCTCGCCGGCGTGTTCGACATGCTCGATCTGGCCTGTTCGGTCTTGTACGTCGACGATGGCAGCCGCGACGATACTTGGCAGACGATGGAAGCCCTGCGCGTGGGCGATGCGCGTGTCGCCACGCTCAAGCTCAGCCGCAACTTCGGCAAGGAGCTGGCGTTGACGGCTGGACTGGACCACGCGGATGCGGACGCCGTCGTCGTGATCGATGCGGATCTGCAGGATCCGCCGGAATTGATCGCCCAGTTCGTTGCCGCGTGGCGCGAAGGCTACGATGTCGTCTACGGTACGCGTTCCGCGCGCGCCGGCGAGAGCCGCGTCAAGAAATTCACGTCTGCCGCCTTCTACCGCGTCATGGAAAAGCTCAGTGCCACGCCGGTGCCGCGCGATACCGGCGATTTCCGCCTGATGAGCCGGCGCGCGCTGCAGGCACTGAAAACCGTGCGCGAGCGCCAGCGTTTCATGAAGGGCCTGTTCGCCTGGGTCGGTTTCCGCCAGAAGGCGATCGTCTACGAGCGCGACCCGCGTTTTGCCGGCAGCAGCAAATTCAACTATTGGCGGCTGTGGAATTTCGCACTCGAAGGCATCACTTCGTTTTCCACCGCGCCGCTGCGTCTGGCGACGTATGTTGGCCTGCTGACCGCGTTTGCCGCGTTCGTGTTCAGCGTTTTCGTATTCGGAAAAGCCATGCTGTACGGCGATCCGGTGCGAGGTTATCCTACCTTGCTGCTGGTCATGCTGTGCCTCGGCGGCGTGCAACTCATGGCGCTGGGCACGATCGGCGAATACCTGGGCCGCCTGTACATGGAAGCCAAGCAGCGGCCGCTGTATCTGGTTGAAGAATTGCATCGTGCGCCAGGCGCCCGCGAACGGCAGTAGACTAGCCGGGGGCAACTGTCAGACGGAGGGCGTATGCGACTGGTCAAGCATCTGCTCCAAGACAAGGGCGGCGCGATTCACGCCATCGATCCGGACAAGCCGGTGCTCGATGCGATTCGCCTGATGGCGGACAAGTACATCGGCGCGCTGCTGGTGATGCGCGACGGAAAACTCGTCGGCATCGTTTCCGAACGCGACTACGCGCGCAAGGTGATCTTGAAAGGCCGCTCGTCGGCGGACACGCCCGTGCGCGAGATCATGTCCGAGTCGGTGCTAAGCGTGGCGCCGGGCGACAGCGTCAATCACTGCATGAAACTCGTCACCGACAAACGCGTGCGCCATCTGCCGGTGGTCGACGGCGGCCGCGTCATCGGCGTGGTGTCGATCGGTGACCTGGTCAAAGCGGTGATCGAGGATCAGGCGCAGGAGCTGGAACACATGCAGCGGTATATTTCCGGCTGACTCCCTGCGCGGCTTCCCGTGCGAGTTCAGCACGGGCAAAATGGGCCATGAATTTCGATCCCGCCCTGCGCGCGCGCCTGCACCAGCTTCTGGCCGATTACGGCGCCCGCGTGCGTGGTCTTATCGATAGCCACGGCATTGCCCAGTACGGGATCGATCCGGCCGATATCGAGCAGGAAGTGCGCATTCGGCTGTGGCGGGCGCTGGAACGTGACCGGAATGCGGCCTTTCATGCGTCTTATGTCCATAGAACCGTGCTGTCGGCGGTGATCGATGCGGTCCGTGCGGCCAACGCGCGGCCAGCCGAGCCGCTGCCGGAGGCGGAAAGCGCCGGTGCCGAAGCCTTGGTAGCGGCGGGGCCGGGACCGGAGCGTCTGGCCGGCGGAACACAGGAATTTTCCCGTGTCGCCGCCTGCATGGCCGGCTTGCCGGCGCGGCGGCGCGAGGCGGTGGCCCTGCATCTGCAGGGTTTCAGCCTGCGCGAGATCGGCGGCGCGGTGGGCGTATCGGAAGAGGCGGCGCGCAAGTTGCTCGACCGCGGCATGCAGACCTTGCGCGAGCGGCTCGCGGCGCAGGGATTTGGAGATTTCGATGAATGACGGAAAACTGAAAAACCTGTTTCGCCAGTTCGCCAGTGGACGCCGCGCGTTGCGTATTCCCGAAGTCGAGGATCTGCTGGCGCTGTCGCAATTGCCGCATGCCGATGAGGCGGCCTCGCCGCTGCACGCCGATCTGTTGCGTTTCAGCCGCGAACTCGAGCCGGTTTCGGAAAAGCTGGGCATGGATCTGGCCGCCGCCTTCGGCGAAACCGGAGCAGTCGCGCCGCGTCGGCGCTCTGCGCCGCGCCGTGCCGCGTTCGCGCGGCGTGGTTGGCGCATCGCCGCGACCGCGATGGCCTTGGGTCTCGTCGTGGCCGTCGCGCTTGTCGCCACGCAGCGCAGTCGCGTTGCGGCGTCGGCCAGCACCGCGCACGCCGTGCCGGATCGCATCTTCGCCGGCTTCGACGAGCGCAACGTGGCAGCGGGCAAGCCGGCGCACGGCGATGAAATCTTTCGCGCCAATTTCCTGCCGGACGAGATTTTTAATTCAGCCAAGCCGCACGAGGGGTGAGCGAACACGCTTGCGCGATGCCTTGACTGCGCGCGCTTGGAGCGGCGCGCGAACAGCGTAGCTGGCCCGAAGGGTGAGCGCCACGGATGGCGCGAGTTATGGCATCGCGCGTGTTTGCGAACGCCCGTAGCAGGAGCGAAGGGCCGGGTTGCTTTGCGAGACCAGGAAGGTCGAGCTTAGCAACATCGCACGAAGCGCAGATCACACCTGGACCGAACTCGCGTGTTCGCGAGTGGCCGCGAACGTCACGCCGGGCCAGCGCTCCTGCGTCAATTGCAGGTTCACGCGCGAGGGCGCGAGGTAAACCAGCTCGCCTGCGGCGTCCAGCGCAAGGTTCATCGCATTCTTGTCGCGGAATTCGGCGAGCTTCTTTTCGTCCGCACAGCGGATCCAGCGCGCCGTGATCACGGTGACATTCTCGAACGCGCAATCCACGCCGTATTCGTCCTTCAGCCGGTACGCCACGACATCGAACTGGAGCACGCCGACCGCGCCGAGGATCAGATCGTTGCTCATCAGCGGACGGAAGAATTGCGTCGCGCCTTCCTCGGACAATTGCGCCAGGCCCTTGGTGAGCTGCTTCATCTTCAACGGATCGCGCAGGCGCGCGCGGCGAAACAATTCAGGCGCGAAGTTCGGAATGCCGGTGAAGGCAAATGCCTCGCCCTCGGTGAACGTGTCGCCGATCGAGATCGTGCCGTGATTGTGGATGCCGATCACGTCGCCGGGGTATGCCTTTTCCACGATATCGCGCTCGCTGGCCATGAAGGTCAGCGCGTTGGCGAGCTTGACCTCCTTGCCCGTGCGCACATGGAACGCCTTCATGCCGCCGTCGAACGTGCCCGAGCAGATGCGCAGGAACGCGACGCGGTCGCGGTGCTGCGGATCCATGTTCGCCTGGATCTTGAACACAAAGCCGCTGAGTTTTTCTTCCAGGGGCGCAATTTCGCGCGTGGTGGTCGCGCGCGGTTTCGGCGGCGGTGCGTGTTCGACGAAAAAGTCCAGCAGCAATTGCACCCCGAAATTATTCACCGCCGAACCGAAAAACACCGGCGTCTGTTTGCCGGCCAAATACGCGTCTGCATCGAACGGATGCGACGCACCCTGCACGAGTTCGAGTTCGTCGCGCAGTTCGCGCAGCATGTCGGCGCCGATTTTCGTTTCGAGCTGCGGGTCGTCAAGCGAGGAAAAAATCGTCGAATCCTGGCGGGTGAAATTACGTCCAGACTCGAAGATGTGCACTTCGCCAGTACCCAAGTGATACACGCCTTTCAGCCGCGAACCCATGCCGATCGGCCAGGTGATCGGCGCACACTGGATTTTCAGCACGGATTCCACTTCGTCTAGCAGCTCGATCGGCGCGCGACCCTCTCGGTCGAGCTTGTTGATGAACGTCATGATCGGCGTATCGCGCAATCGGCACACGTCCATCAGTTTGATCGTGCGCTCTTCCACGCCCTTGGCGCAGTCGATCACCATCAGCGCAGAATCGACCGCGGTCAGCACGCGATAGGTGTCCTCGCCGAAATCGGCGTGTCCGGGCGTGTCGAGCAGGTTGACGACGCGGCCCTCATAGGGGAACTGCATCACGGATGACGTCACCGAGATGCCGCGTTCCTTCTCCAGTGCCATCCAGTCCGATGTTGCGTGGCGCGCGGCCTTGCGGCCTTTCACGCTGCCCGCCATCTGGATCGCGCCGCCGAACAGCAAGAGCTTCTCCGTCAGCGTGGTCTTGCCCGCGTCAGGATGCGAGATGATGGCGAACGTGCGCCGGCGCAGGGTTTCGTCGGAGTGGGTGGACATGAAATGCGCGTGCAGGACGGCGGGGCGCGAATTATACGGAGGATGCGCGGCCAAGCGGAGCTTTGCCATCGCGCCTCATAGTGCAAGATGGCCTTGTGCCTGCTGTGGTGACACGGTGCGTATCCGCGAGAACGCAAGCAATTCGGCAAGCCGTGCGTTTTTCTGCTTCCACTCCCAGAACAGCGATTCGCCGACCAGGGCGTAATGCCATGCGCGATCGCTGCGCATTGCCGGTGCCAGAGCACTGATACGTCCGCACCACGTCGCCGCCGCCTTCAGCTTGCGCTGCACATTAGGGTGGCCAAGTTGCTGCTGCGCCTTGGTTTCCACGAGATACACCGCATCGGAGGTGCGCGCGAAAAAGTCGGGAATGTAAAACGCAGGCATGCCGTCGTCCTTGACGTAGCGCAGTCGCGCGAAATCGTGGCGACTCTCGCTGATCTTGCAGAACGCCTCGATGCCGCCGTCTTCCTGCGCCCATTCGATGAAGGCGCGTTCCAGTCCGCCGCTGCGGGTCGGATAAGGCAGGCGCTTGTAGATGCACTTGGTCACTTCCAGCGATGCACTTTCGCGCACCGCGAGCTTGGGCACTTCCGACAGGCGGCGATGGATCACATCGGTTTCGCCATGAATCGCGCGATCTTCTGCCTGCACCAGGGCAAGACCGAATACCTTGACGATGTGATCGACTATCGGCTGCAGCAATAAAAGCCGCCAGCCCTCGTGCTCGAACGGCTCGAAAGTTTCGCGGAACAGCGTTTCGCGAATGTAGTCGTCGATGGCGGCGGCCAGCGCGACAGTGTGAACCTGCAAGTACGGCATCA
>JAGWXP010000097.1 GCA_018969845.1 Lysobacteraceae bacterium
CGGCGCCGTTTTCTGGTTACCGGCGCCGGTGCCGCCGGCGCCTTGCTGGTCGGCTGGCGCGTCCAGGCTCAGGGCGAATTGCCCTATTTGGGTGCACGATTCGCGGCGCAGCAGCTTACCGATTTCGTCAGCATCGAAGCCGACGGCAGGGTCGTGATCGGGGCACGCGGCTGCGAAGTCGGACAAGGCGTGAAAACCGGACTGCCGATGCTCATTGCCGAAGAACTCGACGCCGACTGGAATCGCGTGCACGTCGAGCAGTTGTCCTACAACTATATCGAAACCGACAGCGGCTCCGGCGACCGCTACGGGGATCAGGGCGCCGGCGGAGATACCGGACCGGCGGCATGGACGCTGTTGCGCCAGGCCGGCGCGATCGCGCGCTGGCTGCTGGTGCAGGCGGCTGCGCAAAAATGGGGTCTGGATGCCGCCACGCTGCGCACCGAAGCCGGCTTCGTGATCGCCGCCGACGGCCGCAAACTCGCCTACGGCGCGCTCGCCGCCGGCGCGGCGACGCTGGATGCGCCGGCGAATCCGCCGACCCTCAAGGATCCGTCGCAATTTCGCATCATCGGCAAGCCGATGCGTACCGTGGATGCGCGCGAGGTCGTGCTCGGGCGCACCGAATACGGCATCGACAGTTATCTCGGCAATGCGCTGGTCGCCGTGATCGCACGCTGTCCGTATCCGGACGGCACGCTGGAATCGCTCGACGACGCACAAGCGCGACAGGTACCGGGGGTGCGTCGTGTGATCGCATTGCCCGGGCCGAAGCCCGACGCACCTTTCGACGGCATGCTGGCGGCAGGCATCGCGGTGCTGGCGGAAGACACCTGGGCCGCGCTGCACGGGCGCGGCAAATTGAAAATAACCTGGAAGCCGAGCGGCAAGGGCGAGTCCAGCGCCGCGCTGGAAGCGGCCGCGAACGCGTTGCTCGACGGCGATACGGCCGGCATCGTGGTGCGCAACGACGGCGATTTCGCAAAAGCCCGGAAAACGCCTCGTACCACGACCATCTCCGCCCGTTACCGCCTGCCGTTTCTGGCCCACGCCACGCTCGAGCCGCCCAACGCCACGATCGAGGTGACTCCGGACAAGGTTGTCTTGATCGCCGGTCTGCATGATCCGGCTGGAGCTTCGCAACTGCTGCACGCCATCACCGGCGTGCCACGCGAAGCCATCGATATTCGCTTGCCGCGCGCGGGCGGCGACATGGGCCGGCGCCTGCACAACGATTACGTCGCCGAAGCCGCGCTCCTGGCCCAGGATGCCGGCCGGCCGCTCAAGCTGATCTGGACACTCGACGACGACCTGCAACACGATTTCTACCGTCCGTTCGGCGTGCACGAACTCACGGCGACGATCGACCGCAAGAAAAAACTCACCGGCTGGTCGCATCGGATCGCTGCCGTGCCGCGCAATTGGCGCGACAGCCGCCTTGCGGGCCGGCCGGTATTCGCCGGCTCGCTCGACGAAGACGCCTTTCCGGCCGGCCTCATCTCCAACCTGTCGCTTGCTTTTTATACCGTGGCCTGCGACCTGCCTCGCGGCGACGGTCGCGGCGGCGGACAGGCCGCCCAAGCGTTCGCCACGCAATGTTTTCTCGACGAAATCGCACGCGCCACGCATCAGGATCCCGTCCGCTTGCGCATGGATATGCTCGGCGCGCCGCGACTCTTGCGTCCGGGTTTCGACACCGGACGTCTTGCCGGTGTGTTGCGCATCGCCGCCGGCAAGATCGACTGGCAGCACAAGCCGGTCAACGGTCGTGGCCTGGGCATTGCCTGCCATGCGAGCCATGGCGCCTATGCCGCACACGCATTCGAAGTGTCGGTGCAGGGTAACGATCTCATCGTGCATCGCGCCGTTTGCGCGATCGACGCCGGACGCACGCTCAATCCGTTGAATCGGGAGGCACTGGCGACCATGGCGACGCTGGACGCGATGTCGGCAACCCTGCACCAGGCGATCACGCTCAGGAACGGACGTGTTGAGCAAAGCAATTTCGACGACTATCCGCTGATGCGCATGCGCCAGGCGCCGCAGACGGTGGAAGTGCATACCGTGGATGGCGCCGCCGAATCGGTGGATTTTGCCACGGCCATAGCCTCCAGCGCGGCGCCCGCGCTGGCTAACGCCGTATTCGCCGCCACCACGGTGCGCGTGCGCAAGCTGCCGCTGGTGCCGGAGTTGTTGCGCCTGCTGTAATCGATCAGTAGCCGCCTGCTTACGATATCAGCGCCAGAAAACCAGTGCCTGCAGGCAGGCCGGTGCGGGGCCACCAGCCGCAACGAACGCGGCCGCGATCCTGGTCCGGGAAAAACGCGTGGCGAGCCCAGCAACGCCCGTGTAAATCGGCGGTTAACCGCTTGCTGACGCATCGCGCCTTGACGCGCGACGCCGAAAGGAGAACGCTTGCAAGCCCACGCACGCATACGGGAGACGCTCATGGCCTACACCACGCAAGGCATCCGAAACATCGCGCTCGCCGGACATTCCGCCGCGGGCAAGACCACGCTGTTCGAAGCCCTGTTGCACGCGGGCGGCGTGATCGGCGCTCCCGGATCGGTCGAGCGCGGCACCAGCGTTTCCGACTACGACCCGATGGAAAGGGAGCGCAAGCAATCGCTGAGCACGGCCATCGCCTCGATCGACCACGGCGAATGCCATATCAACCTGATCGATACGCCGGGAGCGGCGGATTTTCGCGGACCGACGCTGTCGGCGCTCGCCGCGGTGGAAACCTGCGCCATCGTCGTCAACGCGCACAACGGTATCGAATACGGTACCCAGCGCATGATGCACTATGCCAAGGCGCGCGGATTGGCGCGCGTGCTGATCGTGAACAAGATGGACGGCGGCAACTGTCGCGCCCTGGTCGACCAGTTGCGCGAGACCTTCGGTCCCGAATGCCTGCCGATCGACCTGCCGGCGCAGGACGGCAAGAGCGTGGTCGACTGCTTTTTCAAGCCGGAAGGCGTGGCGGATTTTTCTTCCGTCGCCGAGGCGCACCAGCGCATCATCGACCAGGTGGTCGAGGTCAACGAGACGGTGATGAATCATTTCCTGGATGTCGGCGAAGCCGGCCTTTCCGGCCAGGAACTGCACGACGCGTTCGAGCAATGCCTGCGCGAGGGACATCTGGTGCCAATCTGCTTCGTTTCCGCGCGCACGGGGGCCGGCGTGAAGGAACTGTTGAACCTGATTGAGCGTTTGCTGCCGAATCCGGCGGAAGGCAACCCGCCGCCCTTCGTCAAGGGCACAGGCGCGAATGCGGCGCCGATCGAAGCGGTGCCCGATCCGAAACGGCACGTCATCGCCGACGTGTTCAAGATCGTTAACGACCCCTTCGTCGGCAAGCTGTCGGTGTTCCGCGTCTATCAAGGCACGCTGAAGAAGGATACGCAACTGTTCATCGACGACGGCAAGAAACCCTTCAAGGTCGGGCATCTGTTCAAGCTGCGCGGCAAGGAGCACATCGAGATCGACAGCGCCATTCCCGGCGACATCGCCGCCGTGGCCAAGGTCGAGGAAATCCATTTCGACGCGGTGCTGCATGATTCGCACGACGAGGACCAGATCCACCTCAAGCCGCTGGATTTCCCGCATCCCATGTTCGGTTTGGCGGTCGAACCGGCGCACAAGGGCCAGGAACAGAAGCTCGCCACCTCGCTGCACAAGCTCAGCGAGGAAGACCCGTGCTTCCGTTTCGAGCACAACAAGGAACTGAACGAGTCAGTCGTGCGCGGACTTTCCGATCTGCATCTGAAGCTGATGCTCGAACGCATGAAGCAGCGCTACGACGTGGAGGTGAAGACGCGCCCGCCACGCATCGCCTACCGCGAGACCGTGGCAACGAGAGCCGAAGGTCATCACCGCCACAAGAAGCAGACCGGCGGCGCCGGTCAGTTCGGCGAGGTGTTCCTGCGCATCGAGCCGCTGCCGCGCGGCGCGGGCTTCGAATTCGCCGACGAGGTCAAGGGCGGCACGATCCCGAACCAGTTCATCCCTGCCGTGGAAAAAGGCGTGCGCCAGGTGCTCGAACACGGCGCTGTCGCCGGCTACCAGATGCAGGACGTGCGCGTGATCGTCTACGACGGCAAGTACCATCCGGTCGATTCCAAGGAGGTCGCCTTCGTCAGCGCCGGCAAGAAGGCGTTCCTGGAGGCCATCGCCAAGGCCAGGCCGCAGGTGCTCGAGCCGATCGTGAACCTGGAAGTGTTCGTCCCCGACGCACACATGGGCGATGTCACCGGAGGCCTCGCCGGCAAGCGCGCGCGCATCAGCGGCACCGATTCGCTGCGCGGCGGCGAAATCGTCATCAAGGCGCAGGTGCCGCTCGCGGAGGTGACCGATTATCAGACCGAACTGAAGGCCATGACCGGCGGCCAGGGCCGCTACGCGATCGAGTTCAGCCACTACGATCCGGTGCCGCCGCAGGTGCAAAAGCAATTGACGGAAGGGTACAAACCCAAGGTGGATGAGGATTGATGTCGAAGATCCTCAGCAACGCAATGCTATCCAATCGAATCGGAGGAATATCATGGTAACGCTCGCACAACTGTGGTTGCCGATCCTGCTGTCCGGCGTATTCGTGTTCATTGCCAGCAGCATCCTGCACATGGTCTTCAAGTTCTGGCACACGCCGGATTATCACGGCCTTGCCAACGAGGACGAGGTACGCGCCGCGATCCGCAAGGGCAACCCTGCCCCGGGGATGTACCTGATTCCCTGGTGCAAGATGGAGGATATGAAGCAGCCGGCTGCGCAAGGCAAGTTCACGGAAGGGCCGGTCGGATTCCTGATCCTGCGCGCTAGCGGCATGCCGAACATGGGCAAGTCGCTCGGGTCGTGGTTCGTGTTCTGCCTGATCGTTGCGCTGTTCGCCGGCTACATCGCCCAGCATGCACTGCTGATCGGCGCGCCCTACCTGCACGTGTTCCAGATCGTCGGCACCGCCGCGTTCATGGGCTTCGCGTTCGGCGCCCTGCCGATGGGCATCTGGTGGGGGCAGCCGTGGCGCGCAGTGGTCAAGGACATGATCGATGGTCTGATCTACGCCCTGCTCACCGCCGGCACATTCGGTTGCTTCTGGCCGCACTGAAAGCGTAGGCGCGCGCCACCGCCTAGTCGGTGGCGCGTGTTGCCAGGGCATTGCCGCACTTGCGTACGATCAGCATCGCCAGTTCAAGCGACTGTTCGTAGTTCAGGCGCGGGTCGACCGTGGATTTGTACGCGCGCGCTAGGTCGCCTTCGGCAAGATCGCGCGCGCCGCCGAGACACTCGGTTACGTTTTCACCGGTCAGTTCCAGGTGCACGCCGCCCAGACGCGTGCCGTGCGCGGCATGGATGTCAAAGGCCGCGTCGAGTTCGGCGCGAATGTTCGCGAAACGTCGCGTCTTGACGCCGTTCGCCAACGCTTCGGTGTTGCCGTGCATGGGATCGCAGCACCACAGCACGTTGCGACCATGCGCCTTGACCGCCTGCAGCAGTGGCGGCAGCTCGGCGGCGATCTTCGCCGCACCCATGCGGTGGATCAGGGTCAGACGGCCCGGCTCGTTGTCCGGATCGAGCACGTCGATCGTGCGCAGCAGCGTGTCGGGTTTGACGCCCGGGCCGACCTTGAGCCCGACGGGATTGCGAATCCCGCGGCAATACTCGACATGCGCGCCGTCAAGCTGTGCCGTGCGCATGCCGATCCACGGAAAATGCGTGGCCAGATTGAACCAGCCCCATTGGCGCGGCACCTGGCGCGTGGCCGCCTGCTCATAGTGCAGCAGCAACGCCTCGTGCGAAGTATAGAAATCCACTTTGCCGAAACTGCCGATCGGCCCGGCCAGGGTTTCCATGAAACGCACCGAATCGCCGATGGAATCGACCATGTGCCGGTACTCGTCCTGCAGCGGCGAATGCTCGACCCAGGCCAGATCCCAATATTCGGGATGGTGCAAGTCGGCGAAGCCGCCATCGATCAGGGCGCGGGTGAAGTTCATCGTCAACGCCGACTTCGAATGCGCCTCGATCAGACGGCGCGGGTCCGGCTGCCGCGCCGCAGCGGTGAATTCCGGCGCGTTGACGATGTCGCCGCGATAACTGGGCAATGTTTCGCCATCGCGGGTTTCGGTGTCGGTTGAACGCGGCTTGGCGTACTGGCCAGCGAAACGGCCGACGCGCACCACCGGAAGCTTGAGTCCGTGCACCAGCACCAGGCTCATCTGCAAAAGCACTTTCAGCCGGTTGGAGATCAGCGGCGACGTGCAATCGGCGAAACTCTCGGCGCAATCGCCGCCCTGCAGCAGGAAGCAGCGGCCCTCGGCGGCATCGGCCAGCTGGCGCTGCAGCGCCAGGACTTCCCACGAGGTGACCAGTGGCGGCAAGGCACGCAGATCGGCCAGCGCCACTGCCAGCGCACCCGCATCCGGATACGAAGGTTGCTGCACGGCCGCCTTGCGCTGCCACGAATCCGGCGTCCAGTCGTGCGGTTCGCGGACGGCAATCAGATTGCGCGAGTCGGCTTGCATCGGCATGCTCTCATGCTGCACTGCGGCATTGCATCATGCCACAGTCGCACCTGCGTGCAAACGCGGCCGGTTATCTCGAAGCGTCCTGATCGCGGCGGCGAAACCCCGCCCACGCCGCGCCCGCACCGATCAGCACGTAGCTGATCAGTGTCCAGAACGGCATGGCCAAGCCAAGAAAGGTCCAGTTGATCTCGGCGCAATCGGCGTGGCCGGTGAAGGCATGTTCGAGGGTTTTGGACCAGGCGTAACGCAACGAGTAATTCTCGACCATGTAGTTCCAGCCCGGCGTACAGCCGGCCATGGGATCGGGGCCTTGATGCTGTACCCACAAATGATATGCAGAGATGCCGACGCCAACCGCCGCGCCGAGCAGCACGAGCAAGGCATAGACGCGCCGACCGAACGCGCGCGGCGCCTGAATGGCGCCGGCGAGGAAAACCAGCCCGATCGCAATGAATGCCAGGCGTTGGAAAATGCACAGCGGACACGGTTCGATGCCGAGCTGGAACTGCACGAAATAGGCATAGGCGAGCAACGCGATACAAGCGCCAAACCCGGCGAAGCACTGCGCGCGGAACGGCCAGCGGAAAGGATTGAACATGCGGGTATCCTGGCTGCGACGATGCGAATCAGACACTACGCACTCGCCGATGTTCCGGCGCCAGAAACGCAAAAGCCCCGGCAGTTGCCCACCGAGGCCATCGCGGAATCGGATGAACCGGTTTACTCCGCCGCTTCGGTTTCGGCGCGCGGCCGGTCGACCAGCTCGACATAGGCCATCGGCGCGGCGTCGCCGTCGCGCATGCCGCATTTGAGGATGCGCAGATAGCCGCCCTTGCGCTCGCGATAGCGGGGCCCGAGTTCGACGAACAGCTTGCCGACCGCGACCTTGTCGCGCAGGCGCGCGAAGGCGAGACGACGGTTGGCGACGCTGTCGGCCTTGGCCAGCGTGATCAGCGGCTCGGCGACGCGGCGCAGTTCCTTGGCCTTGGGCAGGGTGGTGCGGATCAGCTCATGCTTGATCAGCGAAGCCGCCATGTTCTTGAACATCGCTTGACGATGACTCGACGTGCGGCTGAACTTGCGGCCGGATTTCATGTGACGCATAGTGATTCCTTCGTATAACTTTATAATTGTAGCGTTTTACGGACGATTCCGGAAAACGTGAACTCTCGGTTCAGTTACCTTTGCGATCGTCCGTGAGCGCGGGGATCACCCAGCGGGCATCCTGCCCGCACTTTCAACCAGAACTCAATTCATTTGCATGCCGGAAGACAAACCCGCCGGCGGCCAGTTTTCCAGCTTGGTGCCGAGCGACAAGCCGCGGGCGCCGAGCACGTCCTTGATTTCGGTAAGCGACTTCTTGCCCAGGTTTGGCGTCTTCAGCAATTCGACTTCGGTACGCTGTACCAGATCGCCGATGTAATAGATGCTTTCGGCCTTGAGACAGTTGGCCGAACGCACGGTCAATTCCAGATCGTCGATCGGGCGCAGCAGCACAGGATCAACGCCGGATTTCTCGGCCTTGGCGTCGGTGCTCTCACGGCGACTGAAATCGCCGAACACGGTCAGTTGATCCATCAGGGTCTCGGCCGACTTGCGCACCGCTTCCTCGGCGTCGATCGTACCGTTGGTCTCGATGTCGAGCACGAGCTTGTCCAGGTCGGTACGCTGTTCGACACGGGCGCTGTCGACTTCGTAAGCGACACGGCGCACCGGGCAGAACGAGGCATCGAGCTGCAAGCGGCCGATCGGGCGCGATTCCTCGTCCGGCCGGCGGCGCGCCGTGGCCGGCACGTAGCCGACGCCGCGCGCGATCTTGATGCGCATATTCAGCGCGATGTCCTTGGTCAGGTGGCAGAGCACATGTTCGGGATTGATGATCTCGACATTGTGGTCGGTCTTGATGTCGCCGGCGGTGACCACGCCCCTGCCCTTTTTCGACAAGGTGACGGTGGTTTCGTCGAGGTTGTGCAGGCGGATCGCAACGTCCTTGAAGTTGAGCAGGACTTCGATCACGTCCTCCTGCAGGCCTTCGAGAGTCGTGTACTCGTGCAGCACGCCGTCGATCTCGACTTCGATCACCGCTGCGCCGGGAATCGAGGACAGCAGCACGCGCCGCAGCGCGTTGCCCAGAGTATGACCGAAACCGCGTTCCAACGGCTCGACGACGACGCGGGCGCGGTTGGCGCCGGTACGTTCGACATGCAGGCCGCGCGGGCGCAGGATGGTAGTAGGCGATTGTGCCATGAACTACGCTCTCCAATTTAGTAAGTATGTGATGGACACAAAGCCGGGCATCCTGCCGCGGTTTGCCTGCAAACGGTCGCGGCACAGCCGCGCCACGTTAGCCGCGCGAGCACTTGCGTGCTCGTCGCGTCGGCACATCCTGTGCCGATGTATTTCGCCTCGAATTACTTCGAGTAAAGCTCGACAATCAGGCTTTCGTTGATGTCGCTTGGCAGATCCGAGCGTTCCGGCAGCGCCTTGACGTTGCCGGCGAACTTCTTCGCATCGACTTCGATCCAGCCCGGCGCCAGATCCATCTGCTGCGACAGATTCAACGCCTCGGCGACGCGCAACTGGCCGCGCGACTTTTCGACGACCGCGATCTGATCCCCGGCCTTGACCTGGAACGACGGCAGATTGACCTTCTTGCCGTTGACCTCGATCGCCTTGTGCGACACCAGCTGACGCGCCTGCGCGCGCGTGACCGCAAAGCCCATGCGATAGACGATGTTGTCCAGGCGCGCTTCGAGCATGCGCAACAGATTCTCGCCGGTGTTGCCCTTCAGGCGCGAGGCCTTGACGTAATAGTTGCCGAACTGGCGCTCGAGCAAACCATAGATACGCTTGACCTTCTGCTTCTCGCGCAACTGCACGGCATAATCCGAAAGCCGGCCTTTCTTGCCGGCGGCAGCGCCATGCTGGCCGGGTTTTTGCAGCTTTTCGAACTTCTTGCACTTGGATTCGATCGCGCGCGCCGGACTCTTGAGATTCAGGTCGGCGCCTTCGCGGCAGGACAGCTTGAGTTTGGGACCGATATAACGTGCCATCGCGATTCTCCTCAGACCCGGCGGCGCTTCGGCGGGCGGCAGCCGTTGTGCGGAATCGGCGTGACGTCGACGATATTGGTGACCTTGATGCCAAGCGCGTTCAACGAACGCACGGCCGACTCGCGGCCCGGACCCGGACCCTTGATGCGCACTTCCACGGTCTTGACGCCGTATTCGGCCGCCGCACGTCCGGCCTTCTCCGCCGCTACCTGCGCGGCGAACGGCGTCGACTTGCGCGAACCGCGGAAACCGGCGCCGCCGGCAGTCGCCCACGACAGTGCGTTGCCCTGGCGATCGGTGATCGTCACCACGGTATTGTTGAA
>JAGWXP010000098.1 GCA_018969845.1 Lysobacteraceae bacterium
CACGCGCGGCATCGAACGAAAAGTGCTCGCGCACATTGGCGAGGCCATTATCGGAAAGCTTTTGCCACAGTGCGGCATCGCCGTAGGCGCGCACGATCGCGGCGGCAAAATCCTCGGGTGCATCGGCGACAAGCAAATTCTCGCCGTTGCGTGCGTGCATGCCTTCGGCGGCGGGCGTGGTCGCCACCACCGGCAGGCCGCAGCTCATCGCCATGTTGATCTTGCCCTTGACGCCGGCGCCGTAGCGCAGCGGCGCGAGTGCGAGGCGGCAACCGTCCATGAACGGGACGATGTCCTCGACATAGCCATGCACTTGCACGCCGTCGTGTGCCAGTTCGAGGATGGCTTTCGGCGCCTTGCTGCCGATGACGTGAAAGACGACCTCGGGCAATGCGGCACGTACACGCGGAAAAATTTCGTTCACGAACCACTGCACTGCATCCACATTCGGCGGATGCTGGAAGCCGCCGACAAACACGAGATCGCGACGCTCGCCGAACTCGCGCCGGCATCCGCGGACCTCGTGCACGTTGGACAACACCTCGATGCGCACGCCTTGCACCTCGCGCGCGAGCAGCTCCTTCTCGGCCGCGCTGACGACCAGGGTGATGTCGCATTCGCGCATCAATTTCAATTCCTGCGCGCGCGTGCGTGCGGCCTGCGTGGCTTGTTCCACGTTACCGCTCAATTCGGCGGCGCGCTGCTCGCGCAGGTGATGCACGTCGACGGTGTCGAAGATCAGGCGCGCCTGCGGTGCATACAGGCGCACGAGACCGACGTAATTGGCGGCGACATAGTGCCGCGACAGGATCACGGCAGTGAGCGACTTGCCGTACGCGCGCAGCCACGCGACCGGATCGGATACGAACGGGTGGTACAGCGCCTTCACGCCGAGCGCCTGCAGCGCCTGCGTGTATTTTCCGGCGTGCGCGCGGTTGTCCGGCAGAAAGCTCACCGCATGGCCGGCCTCGCGCAGCAGGCGCATCAGGTTGAGCATGCGCAGCGAACCGGAATCCTGGTCAGGAGTGGGCGTGTAGGAATCCACGATCAGCACATGGCCGCGCGTGCGGAAATTCGCCGCGGCTTCAGCGTCCTTGGCATCGCTGATTGGCGCCGGCTGGCGCGCAAGTTCGGCATTCCACTTTTCCAGGAACTTGCCGCGATTGATCGTTTGGAAGCGCTTCATTCCGCTGCCGGTGTCGGTGCCCGCAGTCACGCCCTCGAAATGCACGACGACCGCACGCGGCTCGTAGAAGACCTTCTTGCCGGCGGCGCGCACGGCGAAGGCGAGGTCGGTGTCCTCGTAGTAGGCCGGCGCGTAGCGCGCATCGAATCCGCCGAGCTTGTCGAACAGATCGCGGCGCAGGAGGATCGCCGCACCGGAGCAGTAATCGGCTTCGCGGCGGAACTCGAAGCGCGGATCGGCCGGATTCTCGAAGCGTCCGTAGTTCCAGCCCGAGCCGTCGGCGAACACAATGCCGCCGGCTTCCTGAAGGCGTCCGTCGGGATAGACGAGCTTGGCGCCGACCAGACCCGCCGCGGGCTCCTCGTCGAAAACGCGCAACAGCGCATCGAGCCAGCCGTCTTCGACCACGGCGTCGTTGTTGAGGAAGGCGAGATATTCGCCGCGCGCCTCCGCTGCGCCGGCATTGCAGGAGCCGACGAAGCCCAGGTTTTGCGCGTTGCGGATCACGCGGACGCCTTCGACGTGTGCAAGGCGCTCGGCGGTCGCGTCGCTCGAGCAGTCGTCGACGACGATCGTCTCGAACGCCGCCACGCCGGGATGCGCGGCCAGCGAACGCAGGCAAGCCAAGGTGTAGTCGATCTTGTTGAATGCCGGGATCACGATCGACACGCGCGGTGCCGCGCTCGCCGGCACGGCGAACGGACTGAAATCGCTGGTCGGCGCGGCGACGATGCGCCCATTCGGCAGCGCCGCGCCGCGGCGGAACTCGTCGGCGGCGCGACGGATCGTCCCGGCGACGCCACGGCTGGCGAGGCTGCCGCGCGTGCGGTGCATGATCGCGCGCAGACGGTTTGCGGCGAAACCCAGGCGCACGCGCAGGGCCCGCAACTTGCGCATGGCGTAGCGCAGCGGCCTGGTGATGCGCCACGAAAGGCTACCGACGATGCGATCGCGTTCGTCGCGCACCTGGCGCAATTCCGCGTCGAGGCGCAATGCCCAAGCGCTGCGTTCGTCGAACTCGCCCTGTAGTTTCCGCAGCGCATTGCCGCTGCGCTTGAGCTTCGCATCCAATGCGAACGCCCATTCGGCGCGCGCTTCCAGTTCGCGCTGCTTGTCGGAAACCTCTTCCTTCAGCGAGGCGATTGCGCGTTGCGCGTCGCCGATCAGGCCGGCGCGCATGTGCGCTGACGTGCGATCCGGCATGCCATCCGCGATGACCGCGAGTGCGCGCTCGTGTGGCGCGATCGGGAGCCGATCGCGGTAGTCCGCCGCCATGTCGCTGAGGCTGCGCAGCGGTTCCCCGGCCAGCGCCGCGCGCACCTGCGCCAGCCGTTCCGGGTGTTCGCGCAGCGCATCGATCGCGCTGACGATCGCGGCCGGCTCAGGCGCAACCAGAAAACCGTCGACGCCATCGCGAATGCGTTCGGCGAGCGCGCCCAGGCGCGTGGCCACTACCGGAATGCCGAGACTGCGCAGTTCCGAAAGCGTATAGCTGAACGTCTCGGCGAAATCCGGCAGGATCAGCGCGGCGTCCGCGGCGACACGCGCGAGCAGCGCGGGCAATTCCGCGGGCGTGTAATTGATCAGGATGTGCACACCGGCGTGGCCGAAGAATTCGCGCGCTTCGGGTCCGGCGCCGATCAGGAACAAATCGACATCGCGCACGCGAGGAATAAGTTGGCGCAGAAGATTCGCGGCCTTGCCGCGGCGCACGCGACCGAGAATCATCAGGCGCAGTTTGTCGCGTGAGGGCGGTGGCGGCAGTGGCAATCCCGCATCGTCCGGCCACGGCGCGATGCCGTGCGGGATCACGCTTTGCGGCAGTACGGCCAGCCGCGGTTGCAGCTTGAGGAAGATCGACAGCGCCGAACGGCTGGGCGCGATCAGGTTCGCCTGCGCGGACAGAGCGGCGTCTGCCAGACGCTCGCGCAACGTCAGCCACCAATCCGGATCGCGTTCGGCGAACTCGAAACCGGCGTCCGCGCGCGCCATGTCCGCGCGCAGTTGCACGGCATCGAAGGTCGCCCCGGCATCGTCGAGATTGCGATGCAGCAGCGGCCACAATGGGTAGAAATCGTGAATGAAGTACGTGGTCGGCAAGCCAGTGCACAGTGCGTCCAGACTGTGGCCGATCAGGGACGACACAACCACGGCATCCACGCCGAAATCGTGCACGACGCCGTCGAGGAATTCCCGGTAACCGCGATGGGCCAGCGCAGTACTGGCGATGGCGTCGGGCAAAACGGCCGAACGCCAGGGTGGCATTCCGAGCGTTGCATCGCGCAGTTCCAGCACTTCGCCGTAGCGGCGGCGGTCGAAATTGCCGCGCGCCATCAATACCAGATGATGGCGCTCGCCGTCGGCGGCGGCCAAGTCGCGCACAAAGCGCTCCGCACCGCCGCCCCAGCCGTGCAGCACGTGCAGCACCACCGGTTTTGCGTCGAGTCCGGGATAGGCCGCCGCGGAAGGTGGATTCGTCAACGCTGTCGCCAGCGCCTCGCGCAATTCGCCGAGCGGCGAAGGCGGCGGCGCCTCATCGCCCGGCGCCGGCTGTTCGGGGCCGCACAGGTCTCGCGCCGGATCGGCAACGTACAGATGATCGAGCAGCGCGCCGCGCCATGACGCAGCGGATGGCGGCAGGGTATACGTGTGGATTTTTTCCGGATCGACGTCGCGCAGGCCGGCGCCGTTCCACCAGCTCAGCAGCGGCGAAAACGCGGGCCAATCGATGGCCTGATGCCGGCCGTGTGCCCAGCACAGCGCATCGATGCGCGACGGATCGGCATCGCTGCGCAAGCCGGCGGGCAGCGGTGCGTTGTCGGGATCGGCGTTGTCCAGCGGCGAGACGACCAGCACGTCCGGCAGATCCAGCGCCGGTACGAGTCGCTCGAACCAGAAGGGCGGCAGCGCGGTGTCGCAGCGCACGAGGACGAGATCATCGCCGGGAAACCGGGTTGCAGCGACGCGCAGCGCGGCGGCGGCATCGGTTTCCGCAAACGCCGGAGTCTGCACGTCCACCGGGCAGGTGGCGGAAATTGCATGGAGCCACTCCGGCGCCGGGGCGGCGCCGAAGATGCACACGCGCACCGGACGAAAGGTTCCCACAATGCGTCGATGCGAAGGTCAGTGACGCATGCCCATCGCAGGCATTTGCTTTTCGGTGTAGCCGGCCGGGACTTCAAAATCAGCGGCGGCGACGCCGGCATGGCTTACGTTTTTGATCTGCGTCACTGCGCTCGCCTTGCCGTCCTCGTAGCGGGTCATCTGCACCGGGAATGTGCCTGCCGGCAACTGGTTGATGCTGGAGTTGACCATGCCGGCGGATGCGGTCTGCGCCATCGCACGCAGATCGTCGAAGACCTTGCGCACGGTCGCCTGATCGGCTGCATCGATGCCGGCGGCGGACAGGTCGGCAAGGCAGGCGTCGCTGCGGTGGGTGGTGCCGATGGTGACCTGGTATATCGCGCAGGGGTAGCCGTCGATCGTCGCGGTCTGCCCGGTCGGCGCGTAACGCACCGAGACACCGCCGCCGTGCGCGGCCATGCGCTGCTTCATCATCTCGCGCATCTGCGGCGGCACATTGGCCAGCATCGCGTTGAGCGACTGCGCCATCTTGCCCATGTCCATGTATTGCTGCTTGTTGGGCATGAGCACCAGGATGCGGCCGCTGGCGGCGTCGACCAGCAGGATGTTTCTGCCCATATCCATGCGCATGTGGCCGGCGCCGACCTCGATGCGCGTCAGCGCGGTATCACCTGCGCCCTGCACGGTGGCGAACTCGGCACGGAAATCGGCCAGCGCCGTGGCGGATACGGCACAACCCAGGATCGCAGTAGCCAAACGTATGCGGTGATGCATGGTTTTCTCCGGAAAATGAGGGCGCCAGAGCGCCTGCGGATTATCGCGGAAGCGGCCTGTCCTGTCATCGAATCGGGTAGACTTGCGGGCCCTATTCCCGATCCGCCGTCCGCTCTTGTCCGCCTACCGCATCCTGTCGCGCCCCTGGATTCCGCTTGCCGGCATGAGCCTTGCGCTGGCGGCGTGTTCGCGAGCGCCGGTCAAGGCGCCGGCGCCGGACAATGCCGGCGCGGTTGCGGCGATCCGCGCGCTCGGCGCGCATTACGAATCCAGCGTGCAGGTGCACGCCCTGCGCGATCCGGCGGTCGACGGTTTCCTCGATGCCGCCCACGCTCGGGAAAAGCAAGGCCATTTCCGCGCTGCCCTGGCCGACGCAGACAAGGCACTGAAAATCGCGCCGCGTGCGCCGGATATCCTGCAATATGCGGCGGAACTGGCGATCGAAACCGGCGACTGGAAACGGGCGGGCGCGTTGGCCAAGCAGTCCTACGATCTGGGTCCGAAAGTCGGCGGCCTGTGCGCGCGCAACCTGGAAACGCTGGCGCGAGCGCTGACCGTGCAGGGCGACGCCACGGACGCGGAACAGGCGCATGCGAAGATCGCGGCCTGCGGCGTTCCGCCGGTGACGCGGTTTTGAAAGTGCGCGCGCACAGCGCCGGCGACCTGCTCGGTGCGGATGGGCCGTTCGCGGCGGAAGTCCCCGGTTTCGAGCCGCGCGATTGCCAGCAGGCCATGGCCGATGCGGTCGAGGAAGCCATCGCCGAGCGGCAGACGCTGATCGTCGAGGCCGGCACCGGCACCGGCAAGACCTTTGCCTATCTCGTGCCGGCATTGCAGTCCGGCAAGCGCGTGATCGTCTCCACCGGCACCAAGACCCTGCAGGATCAGTTGTTTCACCGCGACCTGCCGCGCGTGCGCGCCGTGCTCGGCGCGCGCCTGAAAACCAGCCTGCTCAAGGGCCGCGCCAATTATCTGTGCCGGTATCGTCTGGAACAAACGCTCAAGGACGGCCGTTTCGCCAGCCGTGAACAGGCCGCGCAAGTGCAGGCGATCCGGGCCTGGAGCGAACGCAGCGCGAGCGGCGACCGCGGCGAATTCGCGCAAGTGCCGGAGGATTCGCCGCTGTGGCCGCGCGTCACCTCGACCGCGGAAAACTGCCTCGGTGCGGAATGCCCGCTGTACGCGGATTGCTTCGTGGTCAAGGCGCGACGCGCAGCGCAGGAAGCCGATCTGGTCGTGGTCAACCACCATCTGCTGTTCGCGGATCTGGCGATCAAGCAGGAAGGCTTCGGCGAAATCCTGCCCGGTGCGCACGCGTTCGTGCTCGATGAGGCGCACCAGATTCCGGAGCTGGCCGGCGTATTCTTTTCCACAAGTATAACCGCGCGCCAGTTGACCGAGCTGGCGGGCGACACGCTGGCCGAATGCGCCGGCGTGTCCGGCGCGCTGGCATCCTTGCGCGAGCCGTTCGAGGCGATCGCGCCGGCGGTCAAGCGCGTGCGTGCGGCATTGGATGCGCAGCCGACCAAGGGTGCGTTCATGCTGATCGAACAGAATGCGAACGCGATGCAGGAGCTGCGTGCGCTCGAGGAGGCCTTGCGCAAACTCGCCGAGGCACTGGGCGCGCAGGCCGAGCGCTCGCGCGGGCTGGCCAGCGCGCACGAACGCGCCGAAGCGCTATGCCAGCGTTTGCACGCCGTGCTCGACGGCGGCGCACACGAGGCCGTGCACTGGTACGAGACGACGCCGCACGGCTTCGCCCTGCATGCGACGCCGCTGGATCTCGCGCCGCCGTTGCGCGGCCTGCGCGAGCAATCGCACGCGAGCTGGATTTTCACCTCGGCCACGCTTTCGGTCGCCGGCAGCTTCGAGCATTTCGCGCGCCAGCTCGGTCTGGACGATCCGGTGCAGGCGAATCTGCCGAGTCCATTCGACTATGCCACGCAGGCGCTTGCCTATCTGCCGAAAGGACTGCCCGATCCCGCGGCGCCGGATTACACCGAGCGCGTCGTCGCCGCGGCGCGGCCGGTGATCGCTGCAGCGCGCGGCCGCAGCTTCGTGTTGTTCACCTCGCACCGCGCGCTGAAGAAAGCGGCCGAGTTGTTGAACGATCTGCCGTACCCGCTGTTCGTACAGGGCACGGCGCCGCGCCATCAGTTGCTGACCGATTTCCGCGAATCCGGCAATGGCGTATTGCTCGGTGCAGCCAGTTTCTGGGAAGGCGTTGACGTCGCCGGCGAGGCGCTATCGTGCGTCATCATCGACAAGCTGCCGTTCGCCGCGCCCGACGATCCGGTGCTCGAGGCACGCCTGAATGCGCTGCGCGAATCCGGCGCCAATCCGTTCTTTGCCTGGCAGGTACCGGCCGCGGCGATCGCGCTCAAGCAGGGCGCCGGGCGCCTGATCCGCGACGCCGGCGACCGCGGCGTGCTGATGCTGTGCGATCCGCGCCTGAGCACGCGCGGCTACGGCAAGCTGTTCCTGCAAAGCCTGCCGCCGATGCCGCGCACGCGCGAACTCGCCGATGTGCAGGCGTTTTTCGCGGCCGACGACACAGCGGTCGCGAACGCGTCGCTTGCAGACCTGAGCTGACGCACGAATGAGTGAACCCGGGCAATCGTCGGCGCCGCGCCTCGAATTGAACGGCGAACCCGCCGGTGTGGACGATTTGCGTTATCCACTGCAAACCAATTATGGCCATTTCACCGTGATGCGCGTGAAGGATGGCTGCGTGCGCGGTCTGGACCTGCATCTGGATCGACTGCAGTCGGCCACGCGCGAATTATTCGGAAGCGAACTCGACCGCGAACGCGTGCGCGGATATCTGCGTCACGTGTTGTCAGGTGCGACAGGCGCGTGGTCGGTGCGCGTCAACGTGTTCGCGCGCACCCTCGACCGCGAGCGCATGGACAAAACGGTCGATACCGACGTGCTGATCGCGGCCAATCCCGCTTCCATTCCGGCAACGCAACCGCTGCGGGTCAAATCGTTCGTTTACGCACGCGAAACACCGCGAATCAAGCACGTCGGTACATTCGGGCTGTTCCTGCACCGGCGCCTGGCGCGGCAGGCCGGCTGCGACGACGCACTGTTCGTCGATGCCGGCGGCCGCATCAGCGAAGGTTCGATCTGGAACGTCGGTCTCGTCGATCGCGACGGCTCCATCGTGTGGCCCGATGCGCCGCAACTGGACGGCGTCGGCATGCAACTGCTCAAGACCGGGCTGACAAATCTGGGTGCAAGTTCATGCGTGCGTCCGGTGTACTTGAGCGAACTGGCCAGGTTCCGGGCCGCCTTCTTCACGAACGCCAGCACGCCGGTGCGTGCGCTCGCCGCGATCGACGATTGCCGTTTCGACGTCGGCGCGGAAATCGCGCACCGCCTGCTGGCGGCGAATCGATCCAATCCGCCGCAGGCGATCTGACCGGCAGGTAACCGGCAGCTATAAAAGGGGTCAGAGAACATTTCAGTTGACTTGCAACCCCTGCGGAAAAGGTGGTGGTGCCTCAGTTTCAAACTCCGTTCGCCCTGAGCGTAGCGCCGAAGGCGCGAAGTCGAAGAGCCAGCAACGTTTCGACTCCGCTCGCTACGCGAGCTACGCTCAACGCGAACGGGTTAAATTCAAACTGAGACACTACCGAAAGGGTGGAAATGTTCTCTGACCCCTTTTACCGGTTACGATGTCGCCATGCCGAAGATTCTTGCCATTGAAACCGCCACCGAAGCCTGCTCGGCCGCGCTGCGCTGCGGCGACGCGCTGATCGAACGCAGCGAGATCGCGCCACGCCGCCACGCCGAATTGATCCTGCCGATGATCGAATCGCTGTTGGCCGAAGCCGGCATCGCACGTGCTCAGCTCGACGCCATCGCCGTGGGCCGCGGTCCCGGCGCGTTCACCGGCGTGCGTCTGGCCATCGCCGTTGCACAGGGACTGGCGCTTGCGCTGGACATTTCCGTGGTGCCCGTTTCCTCGCTTGCCGCGCTCGCACAGGACGCCCCGTATGGTGGCGCGGCGATTCTCGCCGTGATCGATGCGCGCATGGGCGAGATCTATGCCGGCGCGTTCCGGCGCGGCGCGGATGGCCTTGTCGAAGCGTTCGGCGAAGAATCCGTCGGCAAGGCCGACGAGTTGATCTTGCCGCATCATGCCAGGGAAGGCGGGACACCATGGTGCATCGTCGGCACAGGCTGGAAGGCGTATCGCGATGCACTCGCTCCGCGTCTATCCGCACCGCCCGTGTTTGCCGATGGTGCACGCTATCCGCAGGCACGCGCCATCGCGCGCTTGGCGGTGCCACTGTTCGCCGCCGGTCGCGGCGTCGCGCCCGAACAGGCGCTGCCGGTGTATCTGCGCGACAAGGTGGCGTTGACGCTGACGGAACAGAAAGTGCGTTGAATCAGATGCGCTCGATCCAGATACTGCCGCCGGCGAAAGCGTGACCGCGCGGATGCGCCAGCGCCGCTTGCACCAGGTCCGGAAAACGCCAGAACGCGTAGCTGCAGCCGAACACGACGCGGAATGCGCTGCTGTGCATGAGCAACGCGCGCAGCAGATATTGCTCGTTCCAACTGCGGTTTTCGCCGAGCACCCACTCGCGCGGGTAGTCGTGTGGCAGGAAGATGTCGTGGATATGCACGCGCACGCCGGACGCCAGACGCGGCAGCACCTCGAAGTAGAGGTAGTTCACGTCGCTGCCAGTCTTGGCCACGTGAGAGGAATCGATGAACAGAATGTCGCCGGCCTGCAGCGCCGCGAATTCGGCCAGTGCGACATTTTGTACTTTTTCCTCGAGCAGCCGGCTCACGCCGGGCAC
>JAGWXP010000221.1 GCA_018969845.1 Lysobacteraceae bacterium
TCCGCCGCCGTCGGCATTGCTGGCGCGAATGCGTCCGCCCTGGCGCTCGATCGCGCGCTTGGCGATGGCAAGCCCCAAGCCACTGCCGCCGCTCTTGCGCTGGCGTGCGGTGTCGGTGCGGAAGTAGGGTTCGAAGATTCGCGCGCAATCGGCCGGCGGCACGCCCGGACCCATGTCGCGCACGCGCAGCCGGGCCTGACCCTCGACGCGGTCGAGGCGCAGATCGACTTCGCTGTGCGGCGCGGTGTAGTGCACCGCGTTGCGCACCACGTTCTCCACGGCGCTGGCGAGCAATTCGCCTTCCGCGCGCACGGTCAGCGGCGCGGTCTGGGCGATGCGCAGCGTGCACGGTCGCGCCTGCGCCTCGAAGGTGGCGTCGGCGGCGATGTCGGCGACGAGTTCGTCGAAGGCAACATCGTCCACCTTGTCGGGCAAGGTCGTTTCCATGCGCGAAAGCTGGATCGCCTGCGCGATCATTTCCTCCAGGCGCAACGCCTCGCGTTCGATGCGGTCGAGCTGCTCGGACGGTTCGGATTGGGTTCGGGCGAGTTCCAGCGCCACGCGCAGGCGCGACAGCGGCGAGCGCATCTCGTGCGAGACGTCGCGGATCAGACGGCGCTGGCCGTCGACCAGATCCTTCAGGCGCGCGGCCATGAGGTCGAATTCCTCGGCCAGGGCGAGGATCTCCGCACTGCGCCCGAAACGCACCACGCCGACGCGCGCGGACAGGTCGCCGCGTGCGACGCGGCGGGCGCTGGCGCGGATGCGCGACAGCGGCGCGGCCACGTAGGAGGCGAGCAGGGCGCTGGCCAGCGCGCAGATCAGCATGGCGATGCCGATGTTGGACCAGAACGTCATCGGCCGGCGCCAGATCAGGCGGGTGAGGAATGAGCCGGCGAAGACGGCAACCGCGCGGTACTCGGTGGGAACGCCGCGGACGCGCAGCTCGCGCAGGCGCACGCGTTCCGGAATGGCCGTGCCGGGTGCCGCGGCGAGCGCGACGCTGGCGGCGGTCGGCAGCGAACGGCCGAGCAGATCGCGGCCTTGCGCATCCACCACGTAGATCGTGCCCGGACCGTAACCGGCCGAACTTTGCAGCCATTGGCGCAGGCCGTCCACGCCATGATGGTGCAATTCGATGCCGGTGCGCAGCAGCTGATCGTCCATCGCCCCTTGCAGACGGGTGATGCCAAGGCCGGGGATCTTCGCGCTTTCGAAATGCGCGGTCGTGGTCCACGCCAGCGACACGATCAACACCACGCCGACCAGCCAGAATGCCGCGAAAATCCGCCAGAACAGGCCGCGCATGTCAGCCTTCATCGACAATCCTGAATACGTAACCGCCGCGATGCACGGTGCCGATCAGCGACTCGCCGTCGGCAGCATCGCCCAGCTTGCGCCGCAATTTGGAGATGTGCACGTCGATGCTGCGGTCGAAAGGCCCGAGCGGGCGGCCGAGCACGTCCTGCGACAGGGTTTCCTTGCTGACCACGCGCCCGGCTTCGCGCAGCAGCGCCGCCAGCACGTTGAACTCGGTACCGGTCAGGGCGACGGGTTCGCCGCGCAAGGTCACGCTGCGCGAGGTGGCGCGCAGGGATACCGGGCCGACGCTGACATCGGCCAGCCGCGTCGCGTCGGCGTCGCCGCGCGTGCGACGCAGGATCGCGCGCAGCCGCGCCGCGATCTCGCGCGGATTGCAGGGTTTTGGCACGTAGTCGTCGGCGCCCAGTTCCAGACCGAGGATGCGGTCGGTGTCCTCGCCCAGCGCCGTGAGCATGAGCACCGGCAGGGCGTTGTCGCGGCGCAGTTCGCGCAGCAGGTCCAGACCCGAGCGCTGCGGCAACATGACGTCCA
>JAGWXP010000222.1 GCA_018969845.1 Lysobacteraceae bacterium
CCCTGCCATTACCCGGCTACACGCACCTGCAACGCGCCGTGGTGTCGTCCACGGCGATGTGGTTCGCGGGTTTTGCGGAGAGTTTCATCGACGACGCCCGGCGTGCGCACGACACGCTGGCATGGATCGATGCCAATCCGCTCGGCAGCGCGGCCGGATACGGAGTGAACCTGAAACTGGACCGCGAGCACACGACGCGCACGCTCGGCTTTGCGCGCATGCAGATCAATCCCGGCGCAGCGCAGTTGTCGCGCGGTAAATTCGAGATCGCCGCGCTGGAAGCTTTCGGCAGCGCGTTGCTCGATCTGCGCCGCCTGGCCTGGGATCTGTCGCTGTTCACCACGGCCGAATTCGATTTTGTGAGATTCCCTCCGGAATACACCACCGGCAGCTCGATCATGCCGAACAAGCGCAATCCGGACGCGATCGAATTGCTGCGCGCAAGCTACGCGATGGTGGCCGCGGCGCGCACCGAGATCGAACAACTGCTATCGCTGCCGTCCGGCTATCAGCGTGACCTGCAATTCTCGAAAGGCTCGATTTTTCGCGGCGTGCGCCACGGATTGATGGCGCTGGAACTGGCGCCGGATCTGCTGGCGAGGTTGGAATGGAACGCAGCGGCGATGCGCGCGGCGATTACGCCCGAGATGTACGCCACCGATGCCGCGATCGAGCAGGCTGCCGCCGGCGTACCGTTCCGCGACGCCTACCGCACCGCCGCCGAAACGACGGCCGCGGCGGGACAGGGACGCACGCCCGAGGACAGCCTCGCCGCGCGCGTCTCGCCCGGCGCACACGCTGATCTGCGGCTCGATGGATTGCGTGCGCGTCTTGCCGCACTCAGCGGGTGAGCCAGCCCTGTTTTCTCGCGGTGCACACCGCGTAGGGCAAGATCCAAGACAGGGCAAAAATCGAGAAAAACGAATAGCCGATGCCGTAGATGAAATCCCACGAACGCTCCGCGCGCAGGTAGTAGAGCATGTTGAATGCGGCGACCAGCAGCATCGCGCAAGCGAAGCGCAGCAGCATGTCCGGGTGATCGAGCATCGTTGCCACGAGCAGGAACATCGCGGCGATGCCGACCGGGTGGCGCGTCGTGGTGACCAGCGAATCGGCCAGCGCGATCGCGCGCGCGCGGCGCGGGCGTTTCCAGACGATGCGTCCGAGAAAGCGCATTTCCTCACGCACGTAACTGCGATCCCAGCGCAGGAACATCTTGCACAGTTTGCGGTAGCGCACCGGCACGATGGTGTGCACCACGCCGGCGCGCTGGTACACGCTGTCGTAGCCGGCATCGAGGATGTCGTTGGTCATCGCGCGATCCTCGCCGAAAGTGCAGCGCGCGCCGAGGAATTCCTGCGCAACCCAGCGCTCGAGCACACGGCGCACCGCTTCGGTGCGGTAGGCGGCGAGCGCGCCCGGGCAACAGTACACGGTGCCGTAGGTGCTCTGCGCAGCGCGCAGGAAATCGAACGACAGCACGAAGCGTACGTTGAGCATGCGCGGGATGATGCCGGCGCCGCGGTTGTAGACACTGACCTTGCCGGCGACCGCGCCGACCTTCGGATCGCGGAACGGACCGGCCATGGCCAGCAGCGTGTCCGGATCGATCACGCTGTCGGAGTCTATCGTCACCATCACCTCGCCCTTGCCGCGGCGGAAGCCGGCTTCGAGCGCGGCGCGCTTGCCGCGGTTTTGCGGGAAACGCAATGTCGTTACCAGTCCCGGAAAGCGCGCGGCGGCGCGCTCGATGTGAACCCAGGTGTCGTCGCGGCTGCCGTCGTCGACGACGAAGATTTCGAGCCGGCCCTGCGGATACCGGGCGCTCGCGAC
>JAGWXP010000099.1 GCA_018969845.1 Lysobacteraceae bacterium
TGCGAACAAGGAACGCATCGCCAAGCTGCTGCGCTTTGCTTCGACAAAATCCGACGGTGCGGCGCAAACCGTCTCGCTCGACGATTACATCGGCCGCATGAAAGCGGGGCAGGAGGCGATCTACTACATCACCGCCGACGGCTATGCGGCAGCAAAAGGATCGCCGCAACTCGAAGCGCTCAAGGCCAATGACGTCGAAGTGCTGCTCATGGTCGACCGCATCGATGAGTGGATGTCGGGTTACCTGAGCGAATACGGTGGCAAGAAACTGCGCAACGCCGGCAAGGGCGATCTGGAGCTGGACAAGCTTGGTGGCGCCAGCGCAGAGCAGCGCAAGCAAACCGAGCAGGCCGCCGAGGGCGTGGTGAAGAAATTGAAAGACCTGCTCGGCGAGCGCGTGCGCGACGTGCGCGTATCCGCGCGTCTCACCGACTCGCCGGCCTGCATCGTGCTGGACGAGCACGACATGGGCCTGGCCATGCAGCGTCTACTCAAGCAGGCCGGGCAGGAAGTGACGGCGTCCAAGCCGATTCTGGAAATCAATCCCGCACATGCGTTGGTCAAGCGCCTTGATGGCGAGGCAGATGCCGCGCGCGCTACCGACTTGGCATTGCTGCTGCTCGATCAGGCGCAGTTGCTCGAAGGGGTGGCGTTGGAGGATCCGGCCGCCTATGTGCATCGTGTCAATGCATTGCTGACAGCCTGATGTCGAATGGAATGATCGTCGCATGAGCGCCGACGACAAGCGCCAGGCGCTCGAGCAATTGCACAAGGGTGCGGCCCTGCATCGCGCCGGTCAGTTGGGCCTGGCGCAAAGCCACTATCAGCGCGCGGCAAAGCTCGATCCGCAGAACGCCGATGCCTGGCATTTGCTCGGCGTCGCGGCCTTGCAAGGCGGCAATCCGGCGCTCGCCGCCAAGCATTTGCGCACCTGCGTGCAGGTGCGTCCCGGATTCGCGGAAGCGCATAACAATCTCGGCGTCGCCCTGCGCCAAAACGGCAAGCACGCCGAGGCCGTCGCGGCATTCCGGCAGGCGCTGGCCGTGCGCAACGGCTACATCGATGCGATGTTCAATCTCGGTATCGCATACGAGGCAGCAGGACAGCCCGCCGAAGCCGACCGCTGCTATCGGCAAGTGCTGGGCTGGCGCGCCGATCATGCCGATGCGGCGGCGAATCTCGGTAATCTGCTGCGCCGGCACGGTCACTTGAACGAGGCGCTGCCGTTTGCCGAGATGGCGCAACGCGTGGCGCCGTACCGCGCGCAGACCAACGGCAATCTGGCGCTGCTGCTTTCCGATCTGGGCCGTCAAGCCGATGCCGTACGCTGCGCGCGTGAAGCGATCGCCCGCGAACCGGATCAGGCCTTGTGGTGGAAGACGCTGGGCGTCGCGCAGCGCCTGTTGCACGACATCGACAATGCTGTCCCGAGCCTGCGCCGTGCGCTTGAGCTCGATCCCGGGGATGCGGCGACGGCGCTGGAACTCGCGCTCGCACTGAACGAGGGCGGTGAATACGAAGCGGCGTGCAAGCTGTACGCCACGACCTCGCCGCCGCCGGGATTCGGCGAGCGCGTGCGCTGGCTGCGCGCGCTAAACCTGCCTGCGATCTATCGCGACGAAGCCGAGATCGATGCGGCGCGCGCGCGCTTCGACACGGGTCTGCATGAATTGGAAAGCGGATTGCGACTGGATTCGCCGTCTGCCATCCACGAAGCGGTGCATGCCGCGGCCAGCGTCGCGCCGTTCCACCTGCACTACCAGCCGCGCGACAACACTGGCTTGCAAGCGCGTTTCGGCGATCTCGTGGCGCGCGTCATGTCGGCTGCGGCGCCGGAATTGGCCGCGCCCTGTGATTGGGTTCCGCGCGCGCACGGCGGGCGCGTGCGCGTCGGCATCGTCGCCAGCCACTTGATGCAACATACGGTGTCGCGCTATTTCGCACGCTTGATCGAAGGATTGGACCGCGAGCGCTTCGATGTCACCGTCTGGCACGGCGGCATTGAGGACGACAGCACGCGGCGTATCGCTGCGGGCGTTTCACGGTTCGTGCAAACCCAGGCCGGCGCGCTGAACCTGGCGCGTGTCGTGCGTGATGCACGGCTCGATGTGCTGGTATATCCGGAAATCGGCATGGATCCCAGACATCAGGCGCTGGCCGGTCTGCGTCTCGCGCCGGTGCAATGTGCGTTGTACGGCCATCCGGCGACCAGCGGTGCCCCGGCCATCGACTATTTCCTCAGCGGTGCTGAACTGGAACCACCCGACGCGGATAAACATTACCGCGAAAGGCTGTTGCGCCTGCCGGGGCTCGGCACACAACCGCTGCCACCGCCGGCGCCGGGAGATGGCGCCTGGTTCGATGCGGTCGCGGGCCGCGCGCCGCTCGTGCTCTGTCTGCAGAATTTCATCAAGCTGATTCCGGCATTCGATGCAACGCTCGCGCGCATCGCTGCCGCAACCGGCGCTCGCATCGGTTTCTTCACACGCAATCCGCCGCTCATGCGCGTGTTTCGCGCGCGCATCGAAACCGCGTTCGCGGCGCGCAAGCTCGATCCGGCAAGGCATCTGGTTTTTCTGCCGGTGCAAACGCATGCCGATTACCTTGCGGGCATCGCCCGCGCGCCGCTGGTGCTGGATTCGCCGTGGTTCTCCGGCGGCGGCACGAGTCTGGACGCTTTCCGCGTCGACACGCCTGTGCTCGCATGGGAAGGTGCGATGGCGCGCGGGCGGCAGACTTCGGCGATGCTGCGCATCATGGATATTGCCGAACTGATCGCAACGAGCGAAGACGATTACGTTGCCAAGGCGGCCGCCCTGCTTCGCGATCCTGCGCGATGCGATTCCTTGCGGGAGTTGATCTGCGCGCATCAATCGCGACTGTTCGATCACGACGGGGCAGTGAAGATGTTCGCCGATTTTCTCGGAAGCGTCGCCGCACGTTAAATCAGCATTCGCAACCGATATATTGCCTCGAGTGCTTCCTTCGGCGACATCGCATCCGGGTCGAGTTCGCGCAACGCCAGCTCTGCCGCGGATGGCGGGGCCGGGGCGAACAGGCCGAGCTGCAACGTCGCTGCGGCAGTGCTCGGAGAGACGGCGCGTTCCACCGCCATGTGCTGCATTTCGAGCGCGGCCAGATATTTTCGCGCCTGCGCGATCACGTTTTTCGGCACGCCAGCGATGGCCGCCACGTGCAGTCCGAAACTGCGGCTGGCCGGGCCTTCCTTGACCGCGTGCATGAAGACGAGGTCGTCTCCATATTCGATCGCATCCAGATGCACGTTCGCGATGCCCGGATACTGCGCGGCGAGGTCGGTCAGCTCGAAGTAGTGCGTGGCGAACAGAGTGAAGGCCCGATTATTAGTGGCGAGCTGCACCGCGCAGGCTTGCGCCAGGGCCAATCCATCGTAGGTGCTGGTGCCGCGTCCGATTTCGTCCATCAACACCAGACTGTATTTTGTCGCATTGTGGAGAATGTTCGCGGTCTCGCTCATCTCGACCATGAAGGTCGACTGTCCGCGCGACAGATCGTCGCCGGCGCCGATGCGGGTGAAGATACGGTCGACCGGCCCGATCTGCGCTGCATCCGCCGGCACGAAGCTGCCGATGTGCGCGAGCAGGACGATCAACGCGCACTGGCGCATGTAGGTCGATTTACCGCCCATGTTCGGGCCGGTGATGACGAGCATGCGGCGCGCATCGTCGAGCACGAGATCGTTCGGTTCGAACGGCTCGCTGCGCACGCGCTCGACTACCGGGTGGCGCCCGCGCACGATGCGGATACCTTCCGCCTCGGTCAGCTCCGGCGCTTTCCAGTTCAGCGTGTCGGCGCGTTCGGCCAGGTTCGACAGCACGTCGAGTTCGGCCATCGCCGCGGCAGCGCGTTTGAGCGGTTCGAGGCACGCACCGAGGAAATCCAGCAGGCCCTCGTACAGCGCGCGTTCGCGCATCAGCGCACGCTCACGCGCGGACAGTACCTTGTCCTCGAACGCCTTGAGTTCCTCGGTGATGTAACGCTCGGCGCCCTTGAGCGTTTGCCGCCGCGTGTAATGGGTGGGCGCCTTGTCGGACTGGCCGCGGCTGATTTCGATGTAGTAGCCGTGCACGCTGTTGAACCCGACCTTCAGCGTCGCAATGCCGGTCACGGCTTTTTCGCGCGCTTCCAGATCGACGAGAAACTGGTCGGCGTTCGTCGACAGCGCGCGCAGCTCGTCGAGTTCGGCATCGAAGCCGGGGCGGATCACACCGCCATCGCGCAGCAGTGCCGGCGGTTGTTCGAGCACCGCGGCGGCGAGATGGCGAGCGGTATCTTCGTGCTCGCCGAGGCGGTCGAGAAGATCGCCGAGCAACGGCGAGTCGCATCCTTGCAGCACTGTCCGCAACCGCGGAGCCGACAACAGTCCATCGCGCAGCGTCGACAGGTCGCGTGGGCGCGCGCTGCGCAACGCCACGCGCGCAAGGATGCGTTCCAGATCGCCGATGCCGCGCAGCACCTCGCGCAATGGCTCGAAACGGCGCTGCTCGATCAGGCTTTCGATCGCTTGATAGCGCCGTCGCAGCGTTGCCTGGTCGCGCAAGGGCCGGTGCAACCAGCGCCGCAGCGTGCGCGCTCCCATCGGCGTCGCGGATTCGTCGAGCACGCCAAGCAGGGTGTGGCGCATATCGCCGCCGGGGTGCGTGTCCAGTTCCAGATTGCGCCGCGTGACGGCATCCAGTGCCAGCGTGTCGCCGGGACTTTCCACGGCAAGGCCCGACAAGTGCGGCAGCGCGGATTTCTGCGTCTCGTCGACATAACCGAGCAGCGCGCCAGCGGCGGCAATCGCCAGCGGCATGCCGGCGCAGCCGAAGCCGGAAAGGTCGCGCACCTTGAAGAAGGCGCATAACCGACTCTGCGCAGTTTCCGCATCGAAATGCCACGGCGCGCGCTTGCGCAGGCCGGGCAGGGCGGTGACGGCTTCCGGCCATGCGGCATCCTCGGCGATCAGGGTTTCAACCGGTGTGAGCCGCGCCAGTTCCGAGGCCAGCGCCGATGTATCGGCAACTTCCCCGAGCAGAAATCGACCGCTGCCCAGATCGACCCAGGCCAATCCGTAACCATGGTTGCTCGCCGCAACGGCAAGCAGCAGATTGTCGCGGCGATCCTCCAGCAACGCTTCGTCGGTGACGGTGCCGGGCGTGACCACGCGCACCACCCTGCGTTCGACCAGGCCCTTGGCCAGCGCCGGATCGCCGATCTGCTCGCAGATCGCCACCGACTCGCCGAGCTTGAGTAATCTGGCCAGGTACGATTCGGCGGCGTGATACGGCACTCCGGCCATCGGAATCGGCGCCCCTGCCGACTGTCCGCGTTGCGTGAGCGTGAGATCGAGCAGCCGCGCCGCCTTGCGCGCGTCGTCGTAAAAGAGTTCATAGAAATCACCCATGCGGAAGAACACCAGCGTGTGCGGATACTCCGCCTTGGCGGCGAAGTATTGGCGCACCAGGGGGGTGTGCTGGGAAAGATCGAGGGCGGACATCTGCCGGTATTCACGAATGGCCGGGTAGTTTAGCGTGAACCGATTGCAACTCCCGCCGCAGCGAGCATGTCGGGCAAAGTCGAGCTCATGGCTTCGCAATGCCCATGTGATTCATCAAGTCGGCAAGTTGCGATACCCGCGCTCTTGCTTTGTTCAACGCATCGCGGTTGAGCAGCCGCTCCATCCATTCGGGTTCGTGCGCTTCGACACCTGTGTGCGTCCGGAATTTCTGTTTCATGTGGCGGGTATCGCCTTCGGTTTCGGCGTCGAGGATTTGTAACAGCCATGCTTCGAGGCAGGGGTTGGCCTCGATCACACTTATCGGATGTTTGCCGATGCGAACTTTTCTCGCCCTTGCGCGTAGCTCATCGCTCCAATCTTGATCTGAATCCAACAGAAGAACCAACTTGTCGTAGGCACGGTTGTTCCTTGCGCGGCGCAATCCGGTCTCCAATACATGCTTGCCGCCTTTGCCTTTCGCGTTGTGTTCCTGAACGGCACGCCCCAGCGCGTCGGCATACGTTCGTTTCACGAAACGGACGAACGAGATTTCGGCATCGCCTTCGCAGACTATGAGCAGGGTTTCCTTGACTGTGCGCGTTTTGACGGGCGGGAAAGGCGTCATAGTTGCGGCACTGCTCCATAAGCGCCGCTCATGTATTTCGCATACAGATTGTCCTGAACGCGCACGCCATCCATCGTATCCAAGCGCCAAGCTTCACTCTCGCAATCCTTCTTCTCGACAAGAAAGATTTGCGATTTGCCGAGCAGACCCATCACCTCAATCGAATGGCTGGTGAAGATGATCTGGGCGTTGTGCGGATTGGTATGCGGGCTGGCAAACAGATCGAGCAAGGGCTCGATCATGTGCGGGTGCATGTCGCTTTCCAGTTCGTCGATCACGGCGATGCCGCCGGTGGCCAGCACGCTCAACAAATACCAGAGTTGGGTGAATGCCGTACGCGTGCCGCTGGACTCTTCCATCATTTGCAGTTCGTGCCTGGAGCCGTCCTTCAGGGTGTGGACGCCGATAACCTGATATTGCGACGGTAATTTGGTGCCGTCCGGAAGCTTCATCTCCGGTGGCACGGCAATATCCTGTTTCCTGATCTCCACGCCGGACAGACCGAAGTCCAGATCGTGCAACAGGCTCTCCATCTGCCTCTTCAACGCGACATTTTCGTGGAAGAAGATGGATGCACTGAAGAAACCCAGATTGGGATCGACGCGGCCGACCTGCTGGATGTTGCTGGAGACATTTGCACCGATCAGATGCTGCGCAACTTCCACGCCATACTGCGCCGCGGTCGAAATCAGCGAGGCGTTTGGGCGTACCTTTTTCGCCTCGGCTGGGTTCAGGTCGAAGCCATCCTGCTTGATGGCGTATTCCTTTTCCGCTTGGTTCCATACCCGCACAAATACATAGGAAAATTTCGCGCTCTTCTTTTTCGGCCGCCTGTACATGGCTTCGTGCAGAACGCGCTCTGGCGTGGCCTTCAGTTCGTAGCGCCATAGCGTGCCGTCCATGTCGTCGGCCTCGACCTCGAACTCGACCGGCTCGTTTGGCGAGGAGAAGTGCGGCTTGACCGGGAGCGGTGCGTTCGGCTGGCTTTGGAACGAATGGGTGATGAACCAGCTCAGGAACGCCAAAGGTTTGATCAATGAGGTCTTGCCCGCGCCATTGGCGCCGACCACGGCCATTGCCTTGGCAAGCCGTTGGCCGGCAGGCGACGTTGTGTCCCAGCCTTGCGCGCTGGCCTTTCGGGTCAGGACGAAGGAAACCTCGGTACGCTCCCTGAAGCTGAGGAAGTTTCTGAAGGCATAAGAATGCAGCATGGCTGGATCCGCTAAACAGGGCCACGTTTTGGCGTGAAACGCATTCTAAGACAAAATTTTGTCTATTTTCAAGTTTTATGGCAAAAAACGCGACGGGTCGAGCGAAATCGTCACCCAATCCCTGCCGGTGAGCGCCCCGGAGCTCACCATACTTCACCGTGCAAACGCGCGATGCAGCAGGGCGGCGAAAGTGGATAGAGCGGTGGCCAGTGCGGCGGATTGCTAGATGGCGATGCTGCACACGGCTTCGGCTTTGTCGGCGAAGTGGCGTTGCAGTTCGATGGGGAGAAATCGGAACCGGAAGATTGCGCAGAATTTCGAGGTTGATGTTTTGCTGTGCCGCTTGCGGCGCGTTTCTTTCCAGCCTGCGTTGAAGGAGGCCAAGCCAATGCTGGATGTATTCGACGGTGACGCTAGATGACGGCGCGAAGCCGACAACGCGCCCTTCACACATTCGGATGGCGAAGGCATAGAGGCCGACTCAAATAGTTCATCCACCCGGTTGATTCGTAGCAGGCGGTGTATCGGTACATACCTTTGCCGCGCTGTTGCCCCAAGCTATTACCGCGTCAAACTTGTCATGCGCAGCGACAGGATGAATCTCGATTTCTGCGTCAGACGGCATCCGCGGCTGTAGTGATACGATTCCAAGTGTTACGTTGACGAAGTAGGCGTCTGCATCTTTAACATAGCCGCCGTAGGTGTTTTTTCCGCGCACATCGCCACACACGTATCCGTTCTTGTATACCTTTTCATGCGTGAAGATGCCGCTTGTGGGGTCAAGCAAGTGAGCGCTTACTAGTTGACGCGCGGTTGCTATGAGTTTCGCGTCGCTTGGTGCTGGCGCAACAGGCGTAGACACAGCTTTCGTCCGGTGAGCGCCCTCGTGTGTCGACGCGACGCTCGGAAAAGCCAGTGCAACTGCTACAGTCAGCAGCAGCGATCTTTTAACTATTTGCATAGTTACCTCACATGCCGTCCCCGCCCAATTCACTAGAAGAATAGCTTATTGGCCGGACGGCATGAATGCTTATTTGGCCGCAGTCCCCGATTGCGTCGGGGCGCGAATCACATCGATCGTGTGCATCCATTGCTCGACCAGGGTCGGCCAGGTGGTGATCGGCAAAACGGTCCGGCGCAGGCCGAATGCGTGGCCACCGCGTGCGTAGATGTGCATCTCGGTCGGCACGCCGGCCTTTTTCAGAGCTGCGAAGTAGACCAGCGATTGCCGCACGCCGTCCACGTCATCGTCTTCCGCCTGGACCAGAAACATGGGTGGGGTATCGCGAGAAACCGGCACATTGGGGTTCAAGCTTCCGTTTTCCGTCGCGAGATGCCCCGGGTAGATGGCCAGGGCGAAATCCGGGGGGTGCTTTGCTTGTCGGCTGCGTCCACCGCGGCGTATGCGTGCCGCTTGAAGTGCGTGCTGACCTCCGCCACGAGGAAGCCGCCGGCCGAAAATCCGATGACGCCGACCTTGTGCGGATCGATGCGCCATTGCGTGGCATGCAGGCGCACCAGGCCGATGGTGCGTTGCGCATCCTTCAGCGACGGCAATGGCACTTCGAGGTTGTGCGGGCGGCAATTGCAGTGCCAGTCGTAAGGAGTGCTCGGCACACGGTATTTCAACAGCACGCAGGTAATGCCGTTGGACGTCAGCCAATCCCAGATCTCGGTGCCCTCGAAGTCCATGGCCAGAATCTGGAAACCGCCGCCGGGGAACACCACCACGGCCGCATCGATGTTCTTTCCTTTCGGCGCATAGACGGTCATCGTCAGTTGCGACACATTGCCGATCGCGACCACGGTCTTGCCGCCGATCAGCGATTTTGCGTTGGTCCTGGCGTATTCCGATTCCGGCATCGGCAGCGCATCCGGGGGCGTTCCGGGCCATATCGGCTCTTGCGTGTGGCCGGCGGCCGGCTGCCAAGTCATTGGCTGCGCATG
>JAGWXP010000100.1 GCA_018969845.1 Lysobacteraceae bacterium
ACTCGAATGCGGCTTCGTGGACGGCTCGGACAAGCTGCTGCGCTTCGTCCTCGACGCCGGCGACCTCGGCCAGCGCCAGATTTTCTCCGGAATCCGCGCGGCTTATCCAGAGCCGGAAAAACTCGTCGGCCGCCGGGTCGTGTTCATCGCGAACCTTGCGCCGCGCAAGATGCGCTTCGGCGTGTCCGAAGGCATGATCCTGTCCGCCGGTTCCGGCGGCAGCGACTTGCATCTGCTCGACGCCGACCCCGGCGCCAAGGCGGGCATGCCGGTGAAATAACGCGGTCCGTCGGCGTGCGCTCGCGACGGGTTGCCCTGTCGATGTCGGTTTTGCCGCAACGCGGGAATTGCGCCACAATCACCTGCCTCCGCCCCCGGCGAACGATCATGCACCAGGCCGACGGTTTTTCCGATCAGGTACCGCAGGAGTTCGAGTTTTTCGGCTACCCGATGCTGTTGCCGTCGAAGCACGTCCTGACCGAATTCTTCCAGCCGCAATCGGCCTACTATCAGCCGTACCGGGAATCGGGGATGGTGAAGATCGCTCAGGCATTGCAGCGCCTGGGTCGCCGGGGCACGGCAATCGACATCGGGGCGAACATCGGTGACACCTGCGCGATCCTGCACCGCAATTGCGGATTGCGCATCGTCAGCATTGACGCCTCCGATTTCTTCTTCCCGTATCTGGTCAGGAATATCCAGCGCAACTTTGCCGATCGCGCGACGGCGCAGCAGGCATTCGTGCTGGCCGGGCGCAGCGACGCGCCGAAAGGGCTGTATCACTGGGGCGGCACGGCCAAGGCCGTGGACGCGCCGTTTTCCGAACATTGCCCGGCCATCGCGATCGCCGATCTGCTCGCGACGGTCGAGAACACGGCGCTGCTGAAGGTCGACATCGACGGTTTCGACATCGAGCTGATCGATGGCCTTTTCGCCGCCGCCGATGCGGGCGATACGCCGGCGCCGACATTCCCGATCTATTTCGAATACGAATTCGCCAATGGCGGACCCGACGCCATCCGCGCGCGCTGCGCCCTGTCGCTCGGATTCTTCGAGCGCGCAGCCAGCGCCGGTTATACCCGGGCGTTTGTATGGGACGATCCCGGGCGTTTCTATGGACTGCTCGATGTAGGCAATCCGCAGGCGCTCCGGAACGCCATCAATTACATGGGTCACTTCAGGCATCGCGGCATCTACGGCTACGACATGTGTCTGGTGCACGCATCGGATACCGCGTTCGCCGCCGCCCTGTGCGATCTGCTGCAGCCCGATCTGGTATTGCCATTGCCCGCACCGGGATGACATCGGCAACCATCCGTCTCCACAACCATGCCAGCACTTCCCTACGACATCGTCTTCTACGATACCGTCGGCACGCCGTTCACCGTTGCCACGATCGCGCAGCGCGGCATGGGCGGATCCGAATTCGAGGCGGCGCTGCTGCTCGAAGCGCTCGCCGCGAATGGTTTCCGCATCCTCGTCCTGAACGCGCTGGATGGCCCGCTGACCGAGGGCGGCATCGACTACCGCAACCGCTCCACGGCCGGTGAAGTCGGCGAATGCGGCATCCTGATCATCCAGCGCTACTCGCCGGTTCCGCCCATTCGCGCAGGCAGGACCATCGTCATCGCCCACGACATCCCGGGCAACCACTACGATCATTTCCAGGCGCTTTTCGCCGGATCCGCCGATGTCGTGCTCGTCGCGGTTTCCGAATGGCAACGCCAGCAGTTTCCGGCGCATTGGCCGAGCCGGGTGATCCCGAACATGCTTCCGGATGCCGTCTACAGGCATCCTGAAACCACGCCGGATCCGCGCCGCTTCGTGTATGCCAGCGCGGCCCTGAAGGGATTGCCAGAGACGCTGGCCCTGTGGCACGAACTGCGTGCGCATGCCTGGATGCAGGATGCGGAACTGTGCGTGTGCACGCCCGGCTACGATCATGCCGACGCGGCCGCAACTGCGGGCCGCGGCGTCCGCTTTCTCGGCTCGCTGCCGTTTCGCGAGGTCGTCGACCTGCTCGCTTCCTCTGCCGGACTGTTTTATGTCAACACGTGGTCGGAGACCTTCTGCATCACCGCCGCCATCACCGAGGCGCTCGGGCGCCGCGTGCATGTCCTGTGTCGCAGCGACCCCGGCGGGCTGGCGCAAACGGTGACGAGTCCTCTGGTCACATCCGATCATGGCGCATTCGTGCGCGACTTCCTCGACGCCCTGCGCCGCCCGCAGGATCCCGCATGGCACGGCAAGGCACACGATTTCAGCGTCACGCATGTCATCCGTGAATGGCTCGACCTGCTGCGCGCGCCGCCGCATCAGCGCCCTGCGCCGGCGCTCGCGCGTGTCTGCCTTTCGATGATCGTCAAGAACGAGGCGCACGTCATCGAGCGTTGCCTGCGCTCGGTCAGGCCGTACATTCATGCGTGGGCAATTTCCGATACCGGCTCGAGCGATGGCACGCAGGACATCATCCGCAAATTCATGGCGGACCTGCCCGGCGAATTGATCGAGCGCCCCTGGGTGGATTTTTCCACGAACCGCAACGAAGCGCTCCAGCTGGCAGAGCGCTACGGCGACTACGCGCTCGTCATCGACGCCGACGACGAACTGGAAGCGGACTCCGGCTTTGCCTGGCCGCGACTGGATGCGACCGGTTACAGTCTGGAAATCACCGACACCGGCGATGTGCGTTACTGGCGCGTCGCGCTGCCGCGCCTGCGCTGCGGTTGGGAATGGCGCGGCGTGCTGCACGAGGCATTGTGTTCGTCCGCACCGGCGCAACCGGCGAAATTGCCCGGCCTGCGCATCCTGCGCATCCACAACGACGGCGCCCGCAGCCGGCAATCGCCGACCGAGAAATTCAGGCGCGACGCCGACGTGTTGCGCCGCGCGCTGGAAACCGAACCGGACAACGCGCGCTACCGGTTCTACCTCGCGCAGAGCCTGCGCGACGCCGGGGATCTGCGCGGCGCCATCGCCGAATACGAAAAACGCGCCGCCATGGGTGGCTGGACGGAAGAAGTATACTTTTCACGGTTCCAGGTCGCGGTATTGAAGGAACGCAGCGGCGTGCCGTATGCCGAAGTCGTTGCCGCCTATCTGGACGCCTGCGACAGCCGGCCCACGCGCGCCGAAGCGCCATGCGAGCTGGCGCGTTATTTCCGTCTGCACGAGCGCTGGAATCTGGCGCGGCATTTCGCGCAGATCGCGGTGTCCCTGCCAGTCCCCGACGACCTGCTGTTCATCGACCGCGCCGTGCACGACTGGCGCGCGCGCGACGAGCTGTCCATCGCCGCGTACTGGTGCGGCGACTACGCGCGCAGCGCGGCGCTGTGCCGCGAGCTGCTGGCGAGTCCGCACTTGCCGGAAGGAGAGCGCCAGCGCGTGCAAAAGAATCTGGAGTTCGCGCTGCCGCATCTGGCTGTCCAAACCTGATATCTATGCACAGCTTGAGAAAAACCATGCGTCGTGCGATTTGTTCGATCCTATTGGTCTTTGTGCTAGTCAGCGCGCAAGCGGCGATCGCGGTCACTCCGCTTGCAAGCCAGGCGTCGACACGCAGCGACGATTGTTCCGCCGGATTCGCGGCACGTCTTGCCGCTGCCTATCGCGAGGATGCGAATCCGGCGGCGACCGATCCCGAAGCGCCAGCGCCCAAGCGCCGCGGCCTGGATTCGCCGTTCCCGTCGCCGCCGTTTCCTTCGTCGGAATGGCAGCTCGGCGGCATGGATTACCCGATCGGCGTGCCGAACGAGAACTCGCAATACCCGCTGGAGAAGGCGCTGGCTTGCACGGCGTTCGGCCGTTGGATGACCGACAACCGCATCGAGATGTACGGCTGGATCAATCCGTCCATGAACCTGAGCACGTCGCGCGACACGAACTATCCACTCGCGTATGCGACGCGCCCGAACCGGGTCGAGTTCGATCAGTTCCTGTTCCGCGTCGAGCGTGTGCCCGACACGGTGCAGACCGACAATATCGACTGGGGCTTCCATTTCGACAATCTGTACGGTTATGACTATCACTACACGACGATGAAGGGCGTGCTCAGCAACCAGTTGCTGAATCACCCGACCGCCTATCCGGATCTGCCCGGCAAGACCTACGGCGACGATCCGATGATCTGGTACGGCGAGCTGTACGTTCCGTGGGTCGCGCAGGGCATGGCGATCACCGCGGGCCGCTATCTCTCGTTACCCGACATCGAAGCGCAGTTCGCGCCGCAGAACTATCTGCTCACGCATTCAATCCTGTACACGCTCGATGCCTACACCAATGTCGGCGTGCTGACCACGACCAAGCTGTCCGATCATTGGACCGTGCAGTTTGGCCTGCACGGCGGCGACGATTCGGCACCCTGGGACCGGACCTCGCGCCTGAGCCTGCAAGGTTGCGTGCGCTGGGTGTCCGCCTCGAACAACGACATGCTCTATCCCTGCGTGGAGTCGTACAACGGCAAGGCGCAGACGTACAACAACCTGCAGGAATTCGTGCTCACCTGGGGCCACCGTTTCAGCGAACGCGTCCATACGCTGACCGAAGCCTACCGTCTGTATGTGATCGACCAGCCCGGACTACCGCCCGGCAGGGCTCCGGCGTATGGCGTGGTGAACTACTTCAACGTCGAACTGAATCCTGCCAACATGATTTCCGTACGCAACGAATGGGTCAAGGATGCGCAAGGCCAGCGCACGGGGTTCGCCACGCGTTATACCAGCGATACCATCGGCCTGACGCACTGGGTATCGCAAGATCTGGAACTGCGTCCGGAATTGCGCTACGAACGGTCCTGGGATCTGAACGCCTACGACGGCGGGCGCAAGAACCACCAGGCGACGGCGCTGTTCGATGTGATCCTGCATTATTGAGACGAACGCGAAACCCGCACATGACCCTCGCCGCCCGCATCGACGCCTTGCTCCCGCAGACGCAATGCACGCGTTGCGGTTATCCGGCGTGCATGGACTATGCGCAAGCGATTGCGAATGGCGAAGCCGGGATCAATCAATGCCCACCGGGCGGTGCGGCCGGCATCGCGGCATTGGCCGATCTGCTCGAACGCGAACCGCTGCCGCTCAATCCCGTCCATGGCGTGGAAAAACCGCGCGAAGTCGCGTTCATCGACGAGGCTGCCTGCATCGGCTGCACCAAGTGCATCGCCGCCTGTCCGGTGGACGCGATTGTCGGCGCTCAAAAAATGATGCACACGGTGATCGCCGACGAATGCAGCGGCTGCGAGCTGTGCATCGCGCCCTGCCCGGTCGATTGCATCACGATGGTACCGACGCCGATTCCGGCGAGTCCGGAGAAATACCGCGCGCGCTACGCCATCCACATCCGCCGCGAACTTCGCCGCGAAGCCGAGCGGGCGGCAGAACTGGTGGCGCGCAAGACCAGTGTCGATGCGGGCGAAGCCGTTGCGGCTGCTCTTGCAAGAGCGCGCGCGAAGAAGAAGATGGCCGTCGCCCCGGCAGGGAATGCCGAGGCCCGGACGTCAGGGACGACGGAGAAATCATGACATCCCTGTATTCTGGATTCAGGCAATCCGTGCCCGAATGACGAATCAATATCGATGAACTCCGCCAATCGCGCCGAACTCTTCCGCCGCCTGCGCGAAGCCAATCCCAGACCGGCGACGGAACTGGAATACGCCACGCCGTTCCAGCTCCTGATCGCGGTGATGCTCTCGGCACAGGCCACCGACGTGGGCGTGAACAAGGCCACGCGGCGGCTGTTTGCGGTCGCCGGCACGCCGAAGGCGATCCTGGCGCTGGGCGAGGAAAGGCTGAAAACGTACATTTCCACAATTGGACTTTTCAACATCAAGGCCAGGAACGTCGTCGCCACCTGCGCGATTCTGGTCGAGCGGCACGACGGCGAGGTGCCGCGTGAACGTGTGGCGCTCGAGGCGCTGCCCGGCGTCGGCCGCAAGACCGCGAACGTGGTACTCAATACCGCTTTCGGCGAGCCGACCATCGCCGTGGACACGCATATCTTCCGCGTTGCCAACCGCACGGGGCTCGCGCCCGGCAAAACCGTGCGCGCGGTCGAGGACAAGCTCGAGAAGACGGTGCCGGCCGAATTCAAGCGCGACGCGCACCACTGGCTGATCCTGCACGGCCGCTACGTGTGCAAGGCACGCAAGCCGGATTGTCCGAACTGCATCGTCCGCGATCTGTGCGAGTACAAACGCAAGACGCGATGAACAATTTCGGCTTGGCGATGCTTACGGCGCGATTTTGCGCTTGAGAGCCTGCGCCACTGAACGCGGCAAAGTGGGCAACGCGCGCAGCATCCACGGCAGGATCCTGCGCTTCGCGCCGCCGAGCGCTTCGGGCACCAATGCCTCGATCAAATGCGGCCCCGGATGCGCCAGCGCATATTCGAGCGCCTTGCAGAAATCTTCCGCCGTATCCGTGCGTACCGCATGCACTCCCATACCTTGGGCGAGCCGGGCGAAATCAAGGGGCGGATCGTGCAAGTCGAGCTGCGCGCGGGCCCTGGGGCCGATCGTGTCCGCACCGACGCGTTCGAGTTCCACGTTGAGAACCGAATACGAGGCGTTGTTGAAGATGATCGCCGTGACGTCGAGCCGCTCGCGCATCATCGTCCACAGCGCCTGGATCGTGTACATGGCCGAGCCGTCACCGACGAGCGCCAGCACCGGACGGCCCGGACAGGCGATGGCCGCGCCGACGGCGTTGGGCAGGCCCTGGCCGATGGCGCCGCCGGTCAGCGTGAGCAGATCGTGGCGCGGGGCGCCGGCGGTCATCATGCCCAGCATCAAGCCCGAGGTGATGGCCTCATCCACCACGATGGCGTTGTCCGGCAGCAGATGGCCCAGCGCCTTGCACACCTTGGCGGCGGTGAGCTTGCCGCGCGGACGCCGCGGGCGTCCGGCCTGCTGCATCACCGGTTGCGCCTGTGCCGCGCCCAGCACGACGGCGAGTTTTTCGAGACTGGCGGCCGCATCCTGTTCTGGCGCGGCCAGCGTATGCACGCTGCAGGAGTCGGGCGCGAGATAACTCTTCTTGCCCGGATAGCCGAAGAACGACACCGGCGCCTTGGCATCGACCAGGACGAGGTGCTTGACGTCGGCCAGTTGCACACTCGCCAGTTCCGCGAGGTACGCAATGCGTTCGACCGGCGGCAAACCGGCGCCGCGTTCAAGGCGCGTCGGAAAGGTCTCGGCGAGCAGCACGATGCCGCTGTGCGCGGCGATGCGCGCGGCGGCCATCAGGCACGGCGCGCGCAGCGCATTGCCGCCGAGCAGCAGCGCGGTCCTGCCGCCAGACCGAATCGCGTCGGCGATCGCGCGCACGCTGGCGTCGTCCGCTGTCGGCGCCACGCGTGCGGCCGGCGGCGGACAGGGCACGCCGCCATCGCTCCACGACACATCGGCAGGCAGGATCAGTGTCGCCACCTGACCGGGCAGTCCGCGCGCGGCGGCGAGCGCATCCATCGCATCGCGGCACAGATCAACGGTATGTTTCGACGTGCGCACGAATCCCGGCGAGACGTTGCGCGCGACGGTTTCGATATCCGATTGCAGCTGCGCATCGTATGGCACGTGATACGTTGCGTGATCGCCCACGATGTTCAGCACCGGCACCTTGCCCTTGCGCGCGTTGTGCAGATTGGCGAGGCCGTTGCCCAATCCGCAGCCCAGATGCAGCAGGGTGGCCGCCGGTTTGCCGGCCATGCGCGCGTAGCCGTCGGCCGCGCCGGTGGCCACGCCCTCGAACAGGCACAGCACGGCGCGCAGGCGCGGTTCGCCGTCGAGCGCGGCGACGAAGTGCATCTCGGACGTTCCGGGATTGCTGAAGCAGACTTCGACGCCGGCATCGGCCAGGGATTTCAGCAGGGCTTGTGCGCCATTGGGCATGATCGATTCCTTTGCGGCTTGTCAGTCGCGGTCGAGGTGCTGGGCGTTGATGTCGGCGATGCGCGTGACGCCGGCGAGGGTCATGGCCAGCACGAGTTCACGCCGCAAGGTGGCGAGCAGATCGCGCAATCCGGATTCGCCCGCGCCGGCCAGCGCCCAGACCCACGGTCGGCCGATCAGCACGCCGCGCGCGCCGAGCGCGAGCGCCTTGAAGATGTCCACGCCGCTGCGCACGCCGCCATCGAGCAGCACCTCGGCCCTGGTGCCCACGGCCTGTACGATCGCCGGCAGTTTGGAAATGGACGATGCGACGGAATCGAGCTGGCGCCCGCCGTGATTGGAGACGACGATGCCGTCCGCGCCCGCGTTCGCCGCCGCGTGTGCGTCGTCCGCGTCGAGGATGCCCTTGAGCAGCAACTTTCCCTGCCAATGACTGCGCACCCATTCGATGTCGCGCCAGGTGACGCTGGCGTCGAACTGCGCATTGACCCACGCCCAGAACGCCCGCAGGTTGTGCGCGTCGCGCACCTGCTCGGTCAGACAGCCGAAGCGCAGCGGCCGTCCGCGCAGGGCCACGTTCCAGATCCAGCCCGGATGTGCCAGTACCTGCCGCGCCCTGAGCAGCACGGCGCGCGCCCCGCCCGCCGACACGCCGTTGCGCGCGTCGCGATGGCGCATCCCCGGCAGCGGCAGATCCACCGTGAAGACCAGGGTGCGGCAGCCGGCGGTCCAGGCTTGTTCGAGCAGAGCCGCAATGACGCCGCGGTCGCGGATCATGTAGAGCTGGAACCAGAACGGCGCGCGACTCGCGGCTGCGACTTCGGCGAGAGGGCAGATGCCGACGGTGGACAGCGTGAACGGCACGCCCGCCGCATTGGCCGCACGCACTGCCTGTACCTCGCCGCGGCGCGCCATCATGCCGGCCATGCCGACCGGCGCGAGCGCCAGCGGCATCGCGCAGGACTCACCGGCAAGCGTGGCGGCGGTATCGATCCTGTCCACATCCACGAGCACGCGCTGGCGCAGGCGCACGCCGGCGAAATCCGCGACGTTCGCCGCCAGGGTGAGCTCGTCGCTGGCGCCGCCGTCGATGTAGTCGAACAGGAAACGCGGCAGTCGGCGCTCAGCCAGACGGCGGTAATCCGATGCAGTGGCGGGATAGCGCAGTTGCATCCGCTTCTACTCCTCTGCGGTCACCCGGCCACGATGGATCGCGCGGCGGCGCGTGCGGTAAGGATACATCCGGGCAAAAAGGTTCCTTCCAGCGAGCGCTTGCCGCTGGCGCCACCACCGCCGAAACCGGCGGCCTCGCCCACGCAGTACAGACCCGCTATAGGCCGGTCGTTGGCGCCAAGCACGCGGCTGTGCAGATCGGT
>JAGWXP010000101.1 GCA_018969845.1 Lysobacteraceae bacterium
TTAGCTCAGCGGTAGAGCATCACCTTGACATGGTGGGGGTCACAGGTTCGATCCCTGTACTGCCCACCATCCCGACGCTAAGATACCCGCCTGCTCCTGCGGAAATGGCCGTGCGTCGATTCGTCTTGCAGCTTTCGCTTTGCGCCGGATTCGCATGCGGCGCACCGGCGCTGGCCGGCGTCGGCACGACCTCTGCCGGCGTCACCACGACGGATCCGAATGCGCCATCCGCGAACGTGCAGCAGCAATCGGCCGGTTTTGTCGCGGCGAATCAGCAATTGCAGAACGGGGCCGCGAGCGGCATCGCGCTGCCGGGGGGCGTTGCCGGAGGCGCGGCGCCAACCGGCCAGAACGCTGCCGGCAATGCGGATGCGAAGGGTGCGCCAACAGGGCAGTCGGGCGCACAGGGCGCAGCCGTGGAACACGCAGCGCCGGCGCTGCCCGCTGCTCCGCCGCCGCCGCCGCCGACCTACGAATCGAAGATGCGTCCGATCAACCAGCCGGCGACGATTGCGGCTGCGTCCACTCCACCCCAGCCGGCCGCATCGGCACCGCCCGTACAAGCGCCGGTGCACGTACCCGCACCAGCGCCGCCATTTGCTGCCAGACCTCCGGCCGCACCTGTTGCGAATCAGAACCACGCGCGCCCAGCAGAAAAATCGAACGCCGAGGCCGCACTCGCCGTGCCGGCCGATCCCGGCGGCGGCCGCGGCGCGGCGCCGGACGGCTACACGTTCTGGTTCGGATTGCTGATTGCCGGCGCGCTGCTCGCGCTGGCTGCCGTCACCTATCTGCGCATCCAGCGCGGCGAAACCCCACGCTGAATCCCGGCCTCACGGCTTGGGCTTGAGCAAGGTGCCGGTACACTTTTTCGCGCCGCAGCGGCAGGCCCAGATGCGCTTGAGCCGTACGGTCTGGCGTTCTTCCAGGGTGATGCCGTAGTCGTAGGTGAGTTCCTCGCCCTTGCGGATGCGTCGCCGCGTTTCGATGACGACGCGGTCGCGGCGCGGATCGCCGCTGGCGTGCTCGATCACCCAGGCCTGACAGTTGGGCGCGCAACTGTGATTGATCCAGCGCGCATCGTTACCGCCGACGTTGGCGTCGATCAGGTATTTTTCGTTGAGCGTGAACAGGAAGGTGTGCCCGTTGTCGACGTCGTTGCCGTAGGCGCGATTGGCCTGCGCATGGGTCATGCGGCGTCCGCGGTACTCGATGATTTGCGTGCGCCCGGGAAGATCACGGGCGGCGAAAACGCCGTTGCCATGGATCGGCGAGCGGCGGCGGACGATGCGTTTGGCCATGACGGTGCGGGTGATGAGGGTCTGCGATTATAGCGCGCCGCGCCGCCGGACTTGACCCTCGCGCCACGTGCGCGCACTCTGCTGCGCGCGATCCACGGAGTTTGCGACATGGCCGAAAACCTGCGCATCAAGCGCGCCAGCGCGGCGCCGGCACGCGGCGACGGCAGGCGCATCCTCGTCGACCGCCTGTGGCCGCGCGGAAAGACCAGGGAATCGCTGAAGCTCGATCTGTGGCTGCGCGACATCGCGCCGAGCACGCCACTGCGCCAGTGGTTCGGACACGACCCGGCCAAGTGGAACGAATTCCGCAAGCGCTACTTCGCGGAACTGAAGAAAAATCCGGCCGTGTCAACGTTGCGCGAATTCGCTGCCAAAGGCACGGTCACTCTGGTGTTCGCCGCATCCGATACCGAACACTGCAACGCCGTCGCGTTGCGCGAATACCTGCAACGCTGACTCGCATTCCACTTCGACGGAGATCGAACATGTCCCTTCCTCGCCGCGTCGTCCTGATCGGTTTGCTGGCCCTGGCCGCTACCGCCCTGGCCAGCGCGCGCGGACATGGCCGCCGCAACGCGGATGCGCAAGCCGGACGCTTCGACTACTGGCTGATGTCGCTGTCGTGGTCGCCGAGTTATTGCCTGACCCATCCGGACGACAATGTCCAGTGTCGGCACAAAGGCTACGGCTTCGTGCTGCACGGGCTGTGGCCGCAGAACCGCAACGGCTTCGGGCCACAGCACTGCGCCACGCAAGCCCGACCGAACGACGCGGTCATTCAGCACGCGCTCGCGTTCATGCCCAGCCGGCGCCTGATCGAACACGAATGGGAAACCCATGGCGCCTGTTCGGGCCTGGACCCATCCGGCTATTTCGATCTGGCCGACCGCGCCTTTGCCAGCGTCGCGATTCCGCCGCCGCTGATGACGCCACGCTCGCCGCCGTCACTGAGCGCCAACGCGATCGTGCAGGCGTTCACGGCGGCCAATCCGGGCATGGGTGAAAACATGCTCGGTGTGTTCTGCCGCGGCGGCGGTACGATGACCGAAGTGCGCGTGTGCCTGAACCGCGAGACGCTCGCGCCACAGGCCTGTGGCGGACGCGTGCGCAACGCCTGCCGCACCGGATCCTTGACGATTCCGGCGGCGCGCTGACTCAGCAACAGGCTTGGTCGTGGTGCGAGTGCGCCGCACTCGCCGCCACGCCGGTCGTCAGACCTTGTTGCTTCGCGCGGAAGTGATCGGCAACGACCTGCGCCACGCACATGCTCACGCGCTTGCCGGTGGGAATGTGCAGGAATTCGTTCGGCCCGTGCGCGTTCGACTGCGGCCCGAGTACGCCGGTGATGAGGAATTGCGCGCCGGGGAATTTCTCGCCGAGCATGCCCATGAACGGAATGCTGCCGCCTTCGCCGTTGTACGCCGGCGGCGGCCCGAAGAACTCGCGCGACGCGGCATCCACCGAAGCTTCCAACCATGCCGCCAACGACGGCGCGTTCCAGCCCGACGAGGCTTTCTCCAGCGCGAATTCGACCTGGCAACCGTATGGCGGATCGGCTTCGAGCAGACGCTTGACGTGCGCGCCGGCAGCCTCGCCGTCGAGCGTCGGCGGCAGGCGCAACGACAACTTGACCGCGGTGAACGGACGCAGCACGTTGCCGGCCGAATCCAGCGGCGGCATGCCGGCGATGCCAGTCACCGCCAAGGCCGGACGCCAGGTGCGGTTGAGAACCAGTTCCACCGGATCGGCGTCGACCGGACGCATGCCGTCCACAAACGGAAACTTGGAATACACCTCGTCACCCAGCACCTGCGCGGTGCGCCGTGCCTGCTCAATGCGCAGTTTGGGAATGTCCACGTACAATTCCTTCGGCACGATCTTGCCGGTCGCTGCGTCCTCGAGCCGCGACAGGATGTTGCGCAGGATGCGGAAGCTCGACGGCACTACACCGGAAGCGTCGCCCGAGTGCACGCCCTCCTTGAGCACCCTCACCGTGAGATTGCCGCCGGACAAACCGCGCAGCGACGTCGTCAGCCAGAGCTGCTCGTAGTTGCCGCAGCCCGAATCCAGACACACCACCAGCGACGGTTTGCCGAAGCGCGCGGCCAGATGATCCACGTAATACGGCAGGTCATAACTGCCCGATTCCTCGCAGGCCTCGATCAGCACGACGCAGCGCGCATGCGCCACGCCTTGTTCCTGCAGGGCGCGGATCGCGGCAAGCGAGCCGAAGATCGCGTAACCGTCGTCGGCGCCGCCGCGGCCGTACAAACGGTCGCCTTCGATGACGGGTTTCCAGGGGCCAAGATGTGAGGACCAGCCGGTCATTTCCGGCTGCTTGTCCAGGTGCCCGTACAAGAGCACGCAATCGTCGCCAGCCGAAACCGCACCGAACGCGGGAATCTCGATGCCGCTTTCGCGCCCCGCGAAAGCGGGAATATCGATAAAGATCAGCGGCGTGCGGCCGGGCAGGCGCACCACTTCGATCGCCATGCCCGTGATCGGCTGCGCCTTGGCCCAGGCTGCCATCTGCGCCACGGCCTTGTCCATGTAGCCGTGTTCGACCCATTGCGCGTCGAACATCGGCGACTTGTTCGGAATGCGGATGTACTCGATGAGCTGCGGCACGATCTCGTCGTCCCACAGCGCGGAAACGGATTGGCGGATTTTGGCGGAGTCCATGCGACACCTGATGGAAGCAAGCGCGCTAGTTTACCCGCGGCGGGGTATTCATGCGATTATCCTTGATCGCCAAAATCGAAAAGCGGCCATTTCTGGCCGCATGTTTTATAAGAGCCAATGATTCTTCCCCGCTACCGCGTCTGTCCATCCCTGATTCCCGGCGCCGGCAAAGGCCTGTTCCTGGACGAGCCCGTGAGCGCTGGACGCCTGATTACCGCCCCGGACGATATCCGCAAAGTATACAAATGGCAGGACGTCGAGGCGTTGCCGGATGCGCGCGCGCTGCTCGCTTCCACCGTGCGCTGGTTCGAGGATCGCTACACCATCACGCCGGAATGGCCGGACGAGTGCTACATCAACCATTGCTTCGAGCCGACCGGGCTGTGGCATCTGGGCTTCGTGTTCGCGCTTGCGGATCTGGCACAAGGCACGGAAATCACCGTGGATTACCGGCATCTGCTCGCACCCGGCCAGCGCGAAGACTTCGACGATGCGGCCAGCGGCCGACCCATCGTCGGCTACGACTGGCACGCCAGTCTCGCTGCCTCGACCGCGCGGTTGCACGCACTGGTCGGTTCGCGCTGATGCGCGCACGCGTTTTGCGCCACGCCGACTACCGGCGCATGCGTTGGAAGAACGGCGGCGGCTGGACGACGGAGCTTGCCGCGCACCCTGAACCGAGCACGGACGCGAATGCCCGGTTCGACTGGCGCGTGAGCATCGCCGAGATCGAGAGCGACGGCGCGTTTTCCGCGTATCCCGGCTGCGACCGGCATATCGCCCTGCTCGAAGGTATCGGCATGGAGTTGCGCTTCGACGGTGCCGAATCCGTGCGCCTGCAACAGCGCCTGCGTTTCGTGCCCTTCGCCGGCGAAACGCGGACTTTCGGCAAGCTCCTCGCCGGTCCGGTGCGTGACTTCAATGTGATTGCGCGCCGCGATGCGTACCGCGCCGAGGTGCTGCACCGGCCTCTGGTCGGACCAATGGTGTTCTTTCCGGACGACGCGACATGGTTCGTATACCTCGCAGTCGGCAGCGCTTCGGTCAAGGCCGGCGGCACGGCGCAAACGCTCGAGGTGGACGAATCCGTGCTCATGCTGCCGGATGCGGACGATGAACGTGTGGTGATTGCCGGCGGTGGAGAAATCGTGCTCGCCCGCTTCGTTCCGGCCTCGACTCAACTCGGCGCGCGGTAACGCCGGCTGCGCAGCGCATGCGTGAGCAAGGCCAGCGGCAACACCAACCCGATGATCCAGTGCGTCAATGAAATCCAGTCGCGCGTCGAATCGCCGGATGCGTAGTACAGAAGATACCCGCTGACGATCAACACGCCGCCGATCCACAACAGCGTGTTGCCGCTATGGCGATGCGTGCCGCCGCGTCGCCATGGCATCACGTGAGCGCGCCACAGCCAGCCGCCCAGCCACAATCCGGCGAAGGCGCCCGCGCCGTGTGCGGTGATCAGCCAGCGCTCCGCCGGATTCGGTGCATCACCAAACGGCCCGTGCAACGGCAAAAAATAATGGACGATAAGCCACACCGCGCCGCTGATCCACAACAGCGCGAACACGCCGTACAGGATCGTTTTCTGCCGCCGCGTCAGATACGCACGCGAGGACGCGCCATGCTGCTTTCCACGTCTCATGCGGCCAGGTCCAGCGCGCGCCAGCCGCGGTGCGGCTCGTGCACCCGCCCCTGCGCACCGAAGATCCGCAGCGCCGTGTGTGCCGCCGCCGGATTCGCGAGCACGACCTTGGTCAGCGCATCGGCGGCCATGCAAGTTGCCGCGGCCACGCTCGCAGTGATGCCAGCCGTAATCGCATGGCGCGATGCACCCTGCATATGCTGCGCATTGCCACTGGTGCTGGTGGCGAGTGCGCCCTCGCTCAATTCCAGTGCGGTAAAGATGCCGCCGTCGGCCGCGCGCACGGCGATCCGCTCGGCACGCGTACCGGCAACACGCAGATCGCCGCCGGCATCGACGCAGGCGTGGATCGCGCCGTGCGCGTGCAGTACCGCGATCGCGCGATCCACGGCGTAGCCCTTGGCGATGCCGCCGAGGTCGAGCCAGAGCGGTTTGCGCAGGCGCACGCGTTCGTCGGCCAGCAATTCGATATCGCGCCAGTCTGCGCATGCGGCGGGCACGAAGATCGATCGCGGCACCGACAATACCCCGCGTTCGACCAGCGCGGCGGCCACCGTGGGATCGAACGCACCGTCCGACACTGCCGCGATGCGCAGCGACCACTCCAGCACTTCGTAAGTGCGCGCATTCACGCGCACGGGCGCGCCCGCCGGCGCAAGGCGCAGGCGCGCAAGATCGCTGTCTTCCGCGTGAAAGCTCATCAGCCGGTGTACGCTGGCGATTTCGGCGAATGCCGCTTCGATGGCACGCAGGGCACGCGGCGTATCCACACCGTCGACGCGGATATCGACGATCGTGCCCAGCCATGGACGCGCGCGCCGAACGCCGCTCATCGCCTTGCCGCCAACACGTGAGCGTACAGTTGCAGCAGACGATGCACGCCTTCGGTCAGATGCCGGCACGATAGCGTGGCCCCGGAGATGTTGCGGATGTCGCGATCCAGCGCGACCGGATCGGCCACCGACTTGCCCTGGAACTGGTTGCGCCAGCCGGCCAGACGCACCTCGCCACCGTGCGATTCTCGGTACTCGAGCACTTCGAGCGCCGTTATCCTGCCGGAAGCGTCCAGCGCCAGCGCGTAGGTGATGAGTTCGCTCTTGCCGATCACGGCATCCTCGAAAAACCAGCCGCTCGTTTCGCTAGCGTTCTGCACACGCCAGATCAGCGGCTTCCAGCCCGCCGGCGCGCCGAGCGCGGTAGTGTCGATGTCGGCCGCAATCGGGACAAACCGCGCGGCATGCGCGAATGCGGCCTGTTGCGCCTGTGCGACCGTCATGTACTGCACAGCGTGCGCGACCTGCACGGTCGCTGCCGCACCGATGCCGATGGGAAGTAACCAGCGCACCTGCATGGTCAGAATTGGTATCCGATACCCAGATCGAAACGGTTGCCGTAATTCAACAGCGCGTCATCGTAATGGAAATTCTGGTAGTCGATCTTGAACACCACGTTCGGATTCAGGTAGTAGTTGATGCCCGTCGTCCACACGCGCTGGGTCGGCTGCGCTGCGGTGCCCGGTCCTTGCGGCCGCTCCGCATACGCCGCCGCCGTGTTGAATTCCTCGTAACGCAGAAACGGCACCAGACTCGAGCGATTCCATTCCAGCGCGCGCCAGGCGCCCTGCGCGTAACCGCCCCAGAACGATTCCGGCACCGGCGTCGGCTGGCCGAGGAAACTCAAGTTGAGCGCCTGCGTGTCGCTGATCGTGCCACGCGTATACAGCGCGGAAAAATCCCAGGGTCCGGTCTGCCAGCGCACGTGCGCCTCGCCCAGCTGCAGGCGTGCATTGTCCGCGGGGAAATTCACGTTGCCTTCGAACTGCTTGCTCGTATCCTGGCCGATCTTGCCGGCAAAAACGGCGGCGCCGACGTTCAGACCGGGAATACCAAGCCAATTGAGCCGGCCCCAGAGCGACAGATCGTGCGCCTTGGCCAATTGCAGTTCCTGATGGATGCTGCCGAGCGGCGAGGCACGGCCCTCGCCGGAGCTCGGATCCCACTTACCCAGATTCGGACTGGTCACCAGACCTAAGTCCCACTGCCAGCCGGAATCGGTATTGCCGTAGCCGGCGATGCCGCCTTCGCGCCAGGTCGTGGGAATGATCGCCTGCTCGACGAAATTGCGCTCGACGCCGTAGAACTGCGTTGGTTCATGATGCTCGTTGAGCAATCCGATCGGCACCAGCATGAGACCCGCGCGCACGCCGTAACTCGGCGCCAGCGCATGCTCGATGTACAACTGCTCGACTTCCGATTCGCCCTTGTCCGAGGCCGAGGCAATGGCGTGTTCCCATTCCAGTTCGCCGTAGATGCGCGTCGAATCGTCGAAAACATGGTTGAAGCCGATCACGGCACGGGAAAGGTCGAATTGCGTATCGGCCGGGCGCGACGTGGGCCGGTTGTAATCGAGCTGGCCGTAACCCCAAAGCGTCGTGCCGTCACCGAGCGCCGTGCCGGGATTGGGCGCGCCGCCGCCGGCATGCGATGCGCCGGCGTCGCTCACGGACGTGGCAACCGAGCCTGGGCGTGGCGAAGCCTGCACTGGCGCGGTCGAAGCGGCGGCGGGTGCGGCGCGCATTTGCGCGACTTCGGCCTTGAGAGCGGCCACGTCGGCACGCAGCGCCTCGACCTCGGATTTGAGCGCTGCCTCGTCCGCGCGCACGGGCATGGCCGTGACCGCGCAGCACGCGGCCACCGCGAGAGCGAGTACACGATGTTGCATTATTGCCGTCTCCATATCTATAGATGAGAATAATTCTCACTTACATATAGAGCCGTGTCAATCCCCAAACCCACCGTGCGTCGGGATCAATCCCGGCGGTCGTCGCGGGTGTAGACCACGCTGTCCTCGACCCTCACCGGAAACGTCGCGGTCGGCTCAACCGCCGGCGGTGTCAGCACCGCACCGGTGCGTACATCGAAACGCGCGCCATGGCGCGGACACTCGATGGCGTGGCCGTGCAAGTCACCGTCGGCCAGATCACCGCCGTCGTGCGTGCACACGTCGGCGATGGCGTACAGATCACCATCGATGTTAAACACCGCGATCGGCACGTCGCCGTCCCAGACCAGCTTGTGCTCGCCGGGCAGGATTTCGGACAGGGGGCAGACCCGAATCCATTGACTCATAGCGATTTGACCAACACTTCGAATTGCAGATCGTCTCGCTTGGGTATACCGAAGCGCTCATCACCGTAGGGAAACGGCTTGAACAGGCCACTACGCCGGTAACCGCGGCGTTCGTACCAGGCGATCAGCTCGTCACGCACGGCAATCACGGTCATTTCCATCCGCGTGCAATGCCATTCATCGCGCGCGACGTGCTCTGCTTCGACCAGCATGCATCGGCCGATGCCGCCACCTTGCAGATTCGGACACACCGAAAACATGCCGAAGTAGCACGCTTTGCCCTGCTTCTCGATGTGGCAACAGGCCAACAGTCGTCCGCCGGACTCTCCTAGCAGGACTCGGCTACCCGGCTTGGCGATGATCTCGGCAACGCCTTGCGTGTCCACGCGCTGGCCGTCGAGCAGATCCGCTTCCGTGGTCCAGCCGCGCCGCCCG
>JAGWXP010000223.1 GCA_018969845.1 Lysobacteraceae bacterium
CGCTCGCATCCGCGGCCGGCAGCGAATCGAAATACGCCAGTGCCTTGTCGTCCACCACCTGCATGATGTCGAGGCGGTGCACCTGGTCGAGTTTGTCGTTGAGATCGCCGAGCATGAAGCCGACCAGATCCTCGGCCTGTTTCTGGCGGCGTTCGGCGGACTGCTGCGCGACTACGGCCTGGCGGCGTGAGATCAACGCATACACGGCGAGCACGCTGGTCACCAGCATCACGATTACGGCGAGCGCCGCGATCGCGGTCATGCGCCGCACCCGGCGCTGCTGCTCGCGTTGCTTGAGCGCATCGAAGCCTACGCCGAGCAGGCCGGCGATCAGTTTCAGTTTGGCGTTGGCCTTGCCATCCTTGCCCGCGCGCGCGTCGGCGGCGATCGGTTCGGTGCGCTCGTTCGCCAGTTGTCCGTTCGCGTCGAGTTGGAAACGCAAGGCGGGACAAAAACATTCCCCGGCTTCGCGACCGGGCAGGTCGGTCGCATTGGGTTCACCATCGACGATCAGACAGAAGATGCGCTCGCCGCGGCCCATGCGCTTGTACGCGCGCACTTCTTCGTCAACCCAGCGCGAGGCAGCGGCGGCGGGCGAACAGATCACGATGAGGTTTTCGGACTGGCTGAGCGCTTCGTTGATCTTGCTGCCGAGTTCGGGCGAGCTGGAAAGTTCTTCGCGATCGCGGAATAGCGGATTGAGGCGGCGTGGAATTTCGCCGGCGGCGGTTCTGGTTCCGACCAGGCGCGAAGGCACGCGATAGGTTTCCAACGCCTTGTGCAGCCAGATGGCGAACGCCTCGTCGCGGTGGCTGTAGCTGATGAAGGCGCGATAGCGCAATTCCGAAACGGGATGCGAACTTTCCACGGGCGACCCTCCGCTGGGCGCGAGCGCTAGGCGCGTCCCTTGTCCGGACACATTTTTACTCTAACACACCGAGCCAGCACCCGGTTTGGGCTACTCGATGAACTTGCCCGCCGGCCTGGGTCGCATGGATTTGATGGCGACGAACTGCGGTTCTTCGCCATCGAGGCGCAGCGCGATCAGTTCACCGCCCCACACGCAGCCGCCGTCGATGGCATACACTCCCATGCCCTGAAAGCGGCCGAGCGTGGACCAGTGACCGCAGACGATGCGGATATCGCGCGCGGCATGGCCGGGCACTTCGAACCAGGGATACAGTCCGTGCTTCTGTGTGCCTGGCGCGCCTTTCTCGCGATAGGCGATGCGCCCGCGTACGTCGCAGAAGCGCAGGCGCGTGAACACGTTGATCGCTGCGCGCAGTCGATCCATGCCTTGCAGACGAGCGTGCCAACGGTCCGGCTTGTTGCCGAACATCGACAGCAGCAACTGGCGTGCGCCGGTGCTGCGCAAGCGCTGTTCGACTTCGCGCGCGGCGCTCTGCGCATGCGCGACCGTCCACTGTGGCGCGAGTCCGGCATGGACAAGCAGGAAGTTCAGGTCGCGATCCACGTGCAGCAGCGGCCGTGCGCGCAGCCAGTCGAGCAGCGCATCGCGATCCGGCGCGAACAGGATTTCGCGCAGCTCGGGATTCACCTTGGCCTGATCCGCCTCGTCGCGCTCGGCGATGGCCAGCAGCGACAGATCGTGATTGCCGAGCGCCACGATGGCGCGCTCGCCAAAGGATTTCACCAGGCGCAGCACCTGCAGCGATTGCCCGCCGCGGTTGACCAGATCGCCGCAGAACCACAGCGTGTCCTGTGCCGGATCGAAGCGGAGCTTTTCCAGCAAACGCGAAAGTTC
>JAGWXP010000102.1 GCA_018969845.1 Lysobacteraceae bacterium
TGCCGGCTGAGGCGCAAGCGCTAGCGGAGCTGCGTGCGGCCGTATTGCGCGGCGACTGGAACGGCGCCGCGCGCATCGCCGCCGCGGGGCTGGTCGAACATCCGGCGTCGCTGGAATTGCGCCGTGCGTCGGCCGGCATCCGGCGCCAGATCGGACAAACTGCCGAGGCCGAGGCGCTGTTGCGCGAAGTGCTGGCGGCAAAGCCAGGCGATGCCGCCGCCGCGTTCACGCTGGCGGAAATGTTGACCGATGCCGGGCGTGGCGCTGCCGCGGCGGAAACGCTCGTCGCGGCATTTGCGAACGGTATTCGAGACCCGGAGCTGGCGATCCGCGCCATCGAAATGCTCGACGAGGCCGGGCGCAAGCAGGCGGCGGCCGATATCGCCGAGACGGTCCTCGCCGCGCACCCCGCTGATGCGCGCTTGCACGCCTACGCCGGCATGCTCGAAGTCCAGCTTGGCGAGTTCGCGCGCGCGCGCGCGCATTACGAGTACGCGCTCGCGCACGATTCACGCGCCTGCGAATGGAATGCCCCGCACGGACTGTCGAGCGCGCAACGCTATGCCGACGCCTCGCATCCGGATTTCGCGCTGCTCCACGAGAGTCTGGCACGTACCGACCTTTCGCCGAAAGCGCGCGCGAGCCTGTTGTTCGCCGCCGGCAAGGCGCACGACGACATCGGCGACTACGCGCGAGCGGCGGAATTCTTCCGCCAGGCCAATGCGCTCGCTCACGCGGCGACGGCCTGGTCGCGCAAGAACTGGCGGCGGGCGATCGAATCGCGGCTGGCGTCCAGGCCGTTCGCGCAGCGTCTGGACGCGCCGGATCTCGTGCCGGTGTTCATCGTCGGAATGCCACGCTCGGGTACGACGTTGGCGGCGGAGCTGCTGGCGCGCTATCCCGGCGTGCGCAACCGCGGCGAGCTGCCGTGGCTGGCTCGGTTGGCGCAACTGCCGGTGCTGGCCGGCAATCCGTCGCGCGCCGCGCTCGAACGCTGCGCGGCAATCTACGTGGCGAGACTGCGTCAGGACGATGCGGGCGATGCACATTTGTTCATCGACAAGCAGCCGCTGAATTTCCGTTACGTGGATCTGATCATGGCGCTGTGGCCGAACGCGCGCATCGTGCATTGTCGCCGCGGCGCGCGTGATACCGCGCTGTCGCTGTGGTCGCAATCCTTTCTTGAGGACGTCCAGGGCTACGCCTACGATTTCGGCGACATTGCCGTGGTGATGCGCGATTGCGAGCGGCTGATGACGCATTGGCGCGAGCGTTATCCGCAGGCGATCCGCGAGTTGCGCTACGAGGAGCTGGCCGCGCAGCCGGAAACGCAAATCGCCGCACTCGCCGAATGGATAGGCGTGCCGGCGGATTCCGCGCCGCGTGCGGATGCCGCGCAAGAGGCGATCGGCACGGCGAGCCTGTGGCAGGCGCGCCAGCCGGTCTACACCCGTTCGATCGGTCGCTGGCGCCAGTACGCGCCGTATGTGCCGGAATTGGAAAAGTTTGCCGAGATATAGCGGCGCTCAGACAGGGTCCGTCGAATAGCCCCAATGCTCCAGCATGGGCTGCAGCGTGGGCAGGACCGGCTCGAACCATTCGCGGTAGCGCTGCCAGCGGCCGAGAGCCTTGGTATTCACTGGCTCGATCACCTGGGTGTAGCTGGGTGTCGCAATGTAGCCTTTTTCGCGCGCGCGCGCATCGAAGCGCAGCATCGGCGTGGCGTCGTCCAGACCGAGGAAATCCGCGATGCGGCGTGTTTGCGGCGCGAAATCGGCAACCAGATCCTCGTACCGCGAAACCAGCACATCGGGCCGGAATACCTCGGCGTGGTGCAGCCAATTTTGCATCGCCTGTACATAGGCGCCGGCCAGACGTGGCAGATTTTCGCAGGCGGCGGCGAGCAGGCCGGAGCGGAAATTCTGCATGTAGCAACTCAGGATCACGTCGCAGGAATGGCGCAGACAAAGGATGCATTTCGCTTTCGGAAACAGGCGGTGAATCAGCGGCAGCCAGAGCAGATTGAGCGGATTCTTGTCGACCAGCTGCGCATTTGCACGGATCGCGATTTTCTTGCCGGCCATGAGGCGATAGCGCTTGCGCAGTTCGTCGCAGTCGTACTGGCGCAGCACAGAAAGATCGTCGAGGATGCGCTCGTCGTGCGCGCGCAGCTTGTTGGCGAGGCGATCGAAGAACGGATTCTCGTCCATCGACTGCAGGTGCGGGTGGGCGTCGAGCATCTGTTCGAGCAGGGTGGTGCCCGAACGCGGAAAACCGACCACGAAAACCGGCGAGTCCGCCGTTTCCGGCGCACGGAACTGCGGCCAGCGCGCGTATTGTTCGGGCGTGACATGAAACGATCTTGCCGGCAGCGCCGCGGCGTTCGCGGAATAGTTGTCCGGCACCACCGCAAGATGCTGGCTTTTTTGCAGAGCGTGCGCGCGTTCCAGCGCCGCCATGCAGGCCTGCCGTTCGCCGAGCTTGTCGTCGCATTTGGCGAGCAGGAAGAAATGCGTGCTGTCGTCGGCATGCGCCGGCCCGGCGGCCTCCAGCAGCGCGCGCGCGGCGCCGAAATCGCCGTCGCGTTCGGCCAGCACGGCACGGGCGCGATCCAGTTCCGCGCGTTGCGACAAGGTCAGAACATCACCGTTCAGGGCGGACAAGCGGGTCTTGGCGCTGTCGAGCAGATTGAGGCGTTCCTCCATGCGGGCGAGCTGGATGATGTGATCCACGGCAGCGGGGTTGCGGGCGACGAGATCGGCGAGCAGCAGGTGGCTGCCAGGGGCGTCGGCGAGCAGGGCAAGCATGCGCGCCAGTTCGACCTGCAGGGCGTCGTCATGCAGCGGCAGCCACTGGCCCCAGCCTTCGAGCAGGTCCTCGGTGCCGTGAAAATCCTGGCAGAGCATGCAGGCGTTGGCCGCGTGGATGCGCACGCGCGGCGATGCGCGATCGCGCTCGAAAGCGTCGAGCAGCGCGTCGCGTGCCGCCGTGTATTGCCGGCGCGCGATCAGCACCAATCCCAGTTGCAAATGCGCTTCCGCAGCGTGCGGGTCCAGGACGATGGTCTGGCGCCAGGCCGCTTCGGCTTCGGCATCATGTCCGACTTCGCTTAAGGCCGTGGCGTAGTTGCTCCAGTGCGCGGCGCTGTCCGGCTGCAACTGCGTCAGGCGGCGGTAGGCAGGAATGGCCGCATCGGGCTTGCGCTGCATGTGCAGGCTCAGCGCCAGTGGAAACAATAGGTCGGGGTTGTCCGGCGAACGCGACAGGGCCTCGCGCGCCAGGGTTTCGGCGCTTGCGGCATCGCCGCGGCGCAGGGCTTCGGCGATGGCTTGGAAGGGAGAGTTTTCGGTCATGGCAAAAAAAGAGCCGCGCGAGAGACTCGCGCGGCTCGGATGGTAACGCGTTACGCTTTCGGTACGATCAGAACTTCACCGTCACGCGAGCCCAGTAGTAGCGGCCCATCATGTCGAAGTCGTTCGGATCGGTGTTGGCGTTGAGCGAGTTGTTGGCGTACACGATCGGCGGCTGCTTGTCGCCGACGTTGTCGATGCCGACGTCAACACGCGTGTTGATCTGCTCGATGTTGTAGCCGAGTTGCACGTCGTTGTACGTGGTTGCACCGTACTTGTACTCCACCCCGTGCAGCGAGCAGTAATCGCCGTAGTAGCACTTGCCGGCCGGGAACACGTCCTGCGACGGCGACTTGGAGCCCATGCGGAACTTGCCGGTGTAGCGCATGCGCCAGGACGCATCCCACGGACCCAGGTTCCAGTTGACCGAGGCCAGGGCCTTCCAGCGCGGGAACAGGCACACGCCGCCGACGGACGGGCAGGCGCCCTGCTGCGGCGATCCGAACGGCAGGAAGTGGCCGGCATCGGTGTAGGTCTGGTTGGCCGCCGTGCCCGGTGCGGTCTGCTGGTTGTACTGGCCGAGATAGGTCGCGTCCAGTGCGACCGCGAACTGGCCGAACGAGAACTGCGGCAGACGGTACTTGACCGAGAAGTCGGCGCCCTTGACATCGGTGCGGCCGAGGTTGGCGGTCGGTTCGATGATCTGCGCGATTTGACCGGGCGTGGCCGTGCCTGACCCATAGCGGGTGATGAACGGGCAGTAGGCAGACAGGCCGTAGAAGCAGTTGTTCAGCACCACCTGCGCGCCAACGCCGGTGATCGTATCGTTCAGGTACACGCGCCAGACGTCGGCGCTGACCGACAGGCCTTCGACCCAGTGCGGCGAGTAGACGAAACCCCAGTCGAAGCTGCTGCCATGCTCGGCGCCGATGCCGATGCCAGGCGAGAACTGCTTGGCGTAGGAGTTGCCGGTGATAGTACCCTTGATCTGCTGGTTCAGCGCAACGTTCTGGTCGACGAAACTGCCGTCCAGCGGCACGCCGACACAAGCCGGATTGGCCACGGTGATGTGGTCGCACGGATCGGTGGCAAGTTTCGGCGCATCGCTGAGCGGATTGCCGTAGATGTCGCCGATCTGCGGCGCACGGAACACCTTGGCGACGGTGCCGCGCAGCAGCAGGTCCTCGATCGGCTTGAACTCAACGCCCACCTTCCAGTTGTTGGTGCTGCCGAAGGTGTTGTACTTGGAGTAGCGGTCGCCGAGGGTGACATTGAGCGAGTTGACGAACGGCATGTCCTTGAGGACCGGCACGAACAATTCGCCGTAGACTTCCTTGACGTTGTAGCTGCCCTGCGTCGAGGAGCTGCACTGGCTGCCCAGGGTGCAATTGCCGGTGGCCGGGTTGATTAGGAGCACCGGATCAACGACGCTGTTGCGGTACTCGCCACGATGGACCGCGCCGACGGCGAGCTGGGCGGTACCGGCCGGCAGGTCGAACACGCCGCCGTTCAGGTCCACATGTTCCACGCGCTCGATCTGGTAGACGTTGGTGAGCGCCGGTGAGGCGACACTGTGAAGTACGGCGAGGGACTGCGCCGAATACGGATTGAACGGATCGTAGGGCACGCAGCCGGCGATCGCCGTGGTCGGATCGCCCGGCGTTGCCACGCAGGTCGGTACGCCATTGACCAGCATGGACGGGCCGGAGGCCTTGTTGAGCAGATCCTGATTCGGCAGGCCGAGCGTGGTAAGCGCGGTGGAAATATGGCCGTAGTCGACGCCCGCTTCCCAGTTCCAGCTCTGGCCGAAGATGTCGAACGAGCCCTTGAAACCTGCGCTGACCTGGTCGGTGGTGTTGTTGGAACGCTCGGCGCGGTTGCCCGCCGGCACCAGACGCGAGCGGTAATCATTCAGCCCGGGGCCAAAGTTCACCCCGAAAATGTTGTACATGTTGTCTTTCGAGATCGTCGCACCAAACGGTGTGCCGTACAGGGCCGGAGCGAGCTGGAAGCCCGAACTGGTCTTGTTGTGGATGGCGTTGAAGTAGGTGTCGATGTTGTCGGTCAGGTGATAGGTGCCGTTGACGAACAGGTTGGTGCGCTCCTGCGGGGTCATCAGCAGGTTGACCGTGGCGTAGTTGTACTTGTCCGAGTTGGCGCCACTGTTCACGAAGCAGTGGTAGTCGGAGAGGCTGGTGCCGGGGGCGCCGTTGTTCAGGGCGACGTATTTGCAGCCGAACTGACCTTGCAGGTTCGTTGGCAACTGGATACGAAGATGCGCCGGGAAGGACGAGCCGCCCACGAACGAGAAGATCGGCGTGGTCGAGTTGCCGTAGATCGACACCGCGTTCTGCGAGAACTTGCGGTTGCCCTGCAGCACGCTGTCGTACTTGTTGTAGTCGACGCCGGCCATGATGCTGCCCTTGTCGGACGTCTGGCCGAAGATGAAGTGATAGCCCTGGCGCTGGCCGTCGTCGTGATCGGAAATACCGTAGTCGGCCGAGAACTCGGCGCCCTGGTAGTTCTTCTTCAGGATCACGTTGACAACGCCGCCGATGGCGTCGGAACCGTACACGGCGGATGCGCCGGTGCTCAGCACCTCAACGCGCTCGACCGCCGCCGCCGGAATGGCGTTGATGTCGCGGTTCAGCACGTGATGGCCGTCGATCAGGATCAGGGTGCGCTGTGCGCCCAGGCCACGCAGTCCGACGGTCGACGAGCCGCTGCCGCCGCCGTTGTTGATCTGCGGGTTCTCATTGGAGCCGACCACGCCGGGCAGGCTCTGCACGATGTCGCCCAGGGTCAGCTTGCCGGTGTTCTGGATAGCTGCGCTGTCGATGGTGACCACCGGGTTGGACGTTTCGATGTCCACACGGCGGATGTTGGAGCCGGTCACCACGATGGTTTCGAGGGCCTGGCTCTTCTGGTTGGTGTTGGTGGTATTGCCGGTATCCTGGGCATTCGCGGTCAGGGTGCCGGCGGCGGCCACCGTGCCCAGCGTCAACGCCAGGCGAACCGCCGATGAAAGTTTATTCACGTCGAGTCTCATTACACTCTCCAACGTCAGGGTTGTATACAACGTTTCGGGACAAATCCTTCTGGAAAACAGCCAAAAAACGGCACAGCTAAGGCCTTGGCAGCGGTCGATAGTAGCAACATTTGCTTAACATGGGAATCCCTGCGGGGATTTTGCCGCAAGCAATTGAAAATCCGCACAAAGCCGCCATACGAACGCGTGCGTCAACCATCTCAGTCCGGCGCCTGCAATGCCTGTGCGAGGGGGGCGAGCTGGCGCTCGTAGCGCCGCCAGGAATCGACGAAACGGGTATGCACCGGTTCGCGCACCTGCGCCATGCTCAGGGTATCCACGGCGGTGCGGTTGCGGGTGGTGTCGGTCAAACGCGGTTCCCATGCGAGGCCGCAGAAATCCAGCACGCGGCGCGTGGTGCCTTCGGGATCGTGCACCAGGTCGCGGTAGGAAACATCCAGAATCCGTCCGGGCATGGCGGCGTGCCAGTGCGCCATGGTGCGCCGGTAGGTCCGGTAGTGCGAAGCGAGCGCGTCCAGATCGTAGACATGCGCGAATGCGTCGGCGAACAGCACGCGATAGTTGGAAAAGCACACGTCGACCGGATCGCGCACCATGTGCACGATGCGCGCCTGCGGCAGCGCGCGCGCTATCGGGCCGGCCAGCATCCAATTGCGCGGCAGCTTGTCGGTGAAAAGAGGCTTGCCCTGCGCGCGCCATTGGGCCTGGGCGAGGTAGCGCCGGCCGAGTGCGGCGAAATCCAGCCCGGGCAGACGATCAAGCACCGTTTCGTCGAGCGTGACCGGGTGATCGGCGCACCAGCGCAGTTGCAGGGCGAACGTATCCAGTTCGCCGGCGGAGGCCACCTGACTGTGATTGCCGAGAATGCGGTCAAGCAGGGTAGTGCCGGAGCGCGGCATGCCGAGGATGAAGATCGGCTGCGCGCCCGGGTGGACGACGGATCCGGGCTGGAGAAATTGCGTCGTGCAGATGTCCGTGAGGCGCTTGAACAGCCGGGTGGAGTAATCCGCATCGTGCCGGTGGCGGGCATACATCAACGCATTGCCGTGGGCCAGAGCATCCCAGGCCTCATCGTAACGGCCGAGATCTTCCAGTTCCTTGTAGCGGGCGAATTCGACCGCCGCGTGGTCGTAGCTGCCGGGCTGGACGCGCTGCAACTGCGCGTCGAGAAACGCCAGGTGATTGTGGTCGGCGGTCTGCTTGCGCAGCCGAGCCAGTTCCAGGGACGCACGGCCGTAAGCGGGGTTGTGGCGCAGGCAGGCATGAAGTTCGGTATCGGCTTCATCCATGCGGCCGTTGAACGCGAGCTGCATACCGCGCTGGAAGCGGAATTCGGCACCGTCGGCGCCGGCGCGGCCGGCACGGTCGTACAGTGCCAGTGCAGCGGCATTTTCATTGAGCGAATAGCGAATCGCCGCAGCCTGAAGCAGTGCGGGCACCGAGCCGGTTTGAGTCAGGGCAGCACGATCCAGGCACGCGCGTGCGGCAACGACTTCCCCGACTTGCAGCAGGGCGCCGGCGACATGTCCCAGGAGCACGGGATCTTCGGGCACGGTGCGTGCCGCGTCCAGCGCGTGCCGTGTGGCGTCGCGCACGCGGCCTGAATTCCACGCCAGCATGCTCAAGGTGAGATGCGCGGGCACATGCTGCGGGCTGTGCCGTACGAAGGATTCGAGCACCGTGCGCGCGGCGTCGGGCTGGCCCTGGGCCAGATAGCGCTGCGCACGGTTCCAGTGGCGATCCGAGGTTTCGTTCATGCGCAGACGCGCGCCACGCTCAGCCGCGATCCGGCCGCAATCTAAGGGACGCGGAAATCACAGGTCTTGATGGTATTGCACGTAAGGTACGCGGGCTTGGCTCGGATCCGGCTCGTGTGCGGGATCGGCAAGCAGCGGTGGCGCGCCGGAAGACCACAGGTTCTGCGCGCCGATGCTGAACACGCCACGCCACGGCGCGCGCCAGGAGAATCCCAGGTCGATGCTGGTCCAGTTCTGGCCATTGCCCAGAGAGTTATCGGGACCCAGCACGCGCCCGGTGAGGGTGCCGCTGAAATTGCCGCTGTGCACGCCGAAGCTCAACGCGGCCTGATTCAGCGAAGGCAGCAGGGTGTTGCCCGGCAGTTCGTACTGCAGACGGCTCAGCGCGGCGCCGACATCCATGCTGTTTTCGTCGCTCCAACGCCAGCGGCCTTGTGCGCCGATTCCGGTGTCGCGGATATCAGCCCATTGCAGTGCCGGAATCGCCAAGGTGGGCAGCGCCTCGTTGCCGATGGTCGCGAACAAATCCCATGGCGCCTGGGCGGCGGCCGGGAGGCGATGTTCGCGGCGCAGCCAAGCGACGCCATAGTCCAAGCCGACAGCCAGACGATCCGTACTCAAACCGGCGCCGATGTTCAGGGTACCGGTTCTGACCGGCGTGGGGCGGTAGGGGCAGGTCTCGTTCAAGGCGAAGGTCAGCCCCGAATCGCAACCGAGCGTCGCTGCGGCCGAGTTGAGCGGCGTCAGCGCGATGCCGCGGCCGAATTTGGCCCAGCCATTGACGCGGTTGCCCAAGTACAACGACAGTCCGCCGCCGACAAAATGGGTCACATCGATCAGTTGCCAGTCGGCGGCCGTACCGATCTGAGGCGACTGTGGTAACACCGGTGCGCCATGGCTGCCACCGAGCGCGACGAGTGCCAGGATGCGGCCATCGGATGTGCTCCACAGGGGCATGCGCCAACC
>JAGWXP010000103.1 GCA_018969845.1 Lysobacteraceae bacterium
CGGCAGCCGATGGCGCGCCCCACACCTGCGCCGGTCGCGGCACGGCGGCGACAAGTTCCGGTGCATCGCCCAATGCGTCGCGCAGCGAGGCGGCGAGCAATAGCGCCTTGATCTCGAGTTCGCCGCCGTGGCAGACGAATACGAAGGCGAGCCGGGAAGCGTCAGCCGCCATCGAAATCGGCACGCATGATCGTGTCGGGCGCCGGCGGCGTGCGCGGACGCGGCACGAAATGCGCGGCGGGTTTCAGCTTCGGCCTGGCCGCCGGCACGGGCGGCGGGGTCAGGTCCGCGCTGCCGAAGGCGGTCAGGCCGTTGCGCGCGTCGCTGACGTAAATCTGCGCGCGCGCGGCCTTGTCCGGCGGCGTCAGTGAAAATTGCACATCGCGCGCTTCGTAGCGTGCGGACGCAAGACGTTCGCCGGCCTTGTCCAGCCAATCGACATCGACGCTGCCGCCGAAGTCCGAAGCCGGAATGCGCACGTTCACGCGCGTTTCCCAGCGCCCGCGTGCCACATCCGTGCGCAGCGTTTTTTGCGGCTGCGAGAGCACGATGGCGGGATCGCCGAGCAGGTTGTACATTTGCACGAAGACGGGATCGGTGGCCTTTTGTTTCACCGCGAGGATGGCGTCGCCGATGGACTCCCCTGGCGTGAGCAGGCGTTCGATCAGTGCCCTGGAGTTGACCGGATCGGGCCAGTTCATCCATGACGCGCCGAAAAACGCGATCGCGCCCTTGCCCGGATCGCGCAGGAAACGCTCGCCGATGGAATCTTCGGTGGGATGGTCGAACGGCGCGGAAAAACACGTCATCGACAACACCATCGGATACTTGCCAGCATTCGTGAGCGCGTCAACGTCGTCAAGGGTGAACAGGTCGCCGATCGGGCCGACGCGCCAGATGAACTGGCCGCCGTGGCCGAGGAAGTGCACCAGCAGGTTGCCCTTGTCCAGATCGTGTTTGAGGATCTTGCGCGCGTCCTGATAGCGTGCATGATCCTTTTCGTCGAACGAAGTGTAGACATTGTCGACGACGAAACCGCGGCGCGTCAGGTCCGCGGCGATCCTGTCCGAATCGCCTTTGAACGAAGCGACCTCGCTGGTGCTGATCAGGGTCACGTCGCGGTGCCACGCGCCCGGCGCGGGATGCGCCAGATACGCCAGCGTCTTGTCGACGATGGCCGCAACCTCGCCCGGTTCGACCACCGGGAAACGTCCGACCGCCAATTGCGGCAGGTCGCTGCCGGGCTTGACCGCGACGAAACCGTTGTCGCTCGCACCCTGACCTTCCGGCGCGGCGTACTGGAACGTGGGAATCAGGTTGCGGTTGGGCAAATCCGGATCCCAGTGCGAATAGGCGCTGGTCGGCATGCTCGACAATCCGCCGGGTTGCAGCAGTTCGTTCTGCAGCGGATCCGGGCGCAACGCGTACATCGTCGCGTTCGGGCGGTTGCTGCGCAGGTCGTGGTGAATGTCGAAACTGGCATCGCCGACGAGCAACAGATACTTCGGCTTGAGCTTCCAATGCGCCCAGCCCCAAGCGACAAAATCGCGGATCGCGCGCGGGTGCGCGATGCCGCCGTTGAACTGATCGTAGATCGCATCGACATCGACCACGTCCACGCGCAGACCGTGTGCGCGGCGATACGCGGCCAGCGGCTGAATCGCGTCGAGCAGGCGCGGATGCGCGACGATCAGGTAATCGTAGCCGGGATCCGCGTCGCGCAAATCGCCGGCCGCCACGGCGCGCACGGCCGTCGGCGTCCGCGCGGCACCGGACAGCGGGTACAGTTGCGTTTTTGCATCCGCCGCGGCGAAACGGTAGCGGCCGTTGCCGAGCGCAAGACCCTCGCGCACACTGCCGTCGGCGCCGAACAGTTCCGGCGCGACGACGCCGGATCGCAATTGGATCGCAGCGCCGGCGGCAGCGGAAAACGCCGCCGTCGATGCGTCCAGATCGCCGCGGATCGGATACGTCGCGTCCGCCCAATTGAACATGACAACGTCGATGATGAAGTTTTGCGCAGCGTGCGGATCGGCGCGGCGCGGCACCGACAACGCCAGCGTGTTGCCCGCGGCCTTGAGCAGATTGCCGGGCACCTCGAGCGTGCGCCGGATTTCACCACGCCCGTCCCATTGCAAAGTCTGCACGAGCGTGCCGTTGATGGATACGTCGATGACGTGATCCGGCGCCTTCGCCTGACCCTTCGGCGGTGTCAGCACGTTGGACTCGCCGCGAAAATCCAGGATCAGCGACACGCTCGCGCCGCGCAAGGCCGCATCCGGAAGGTCGAATCCGAACGCGAAGGGCTTGGGATCGATGGGCGTGAGCTTGGCCCACTGGAACACGTCGGGTTCTTCGCCCGGCTTCATCTGGTCGCTGCCGAGCCGGATCATCAGGTTTTCGCGCTCGAAATGCAAATGACGCAGCAACGGCGATGGCTTGCCGGAGCGTGGCGCAGGAATTTCCTGAAAGCGCGCATGCGCGCCGGGCGCGGCGCCCAATTGATAGACGTTGACGTTGGAATACGGATCGAACCAGCTTTCCGGGCCGTGCAGCATCCGGCCCAGCCACTGGATGCTGGCGCCGGGACCAAAGCGTCCGGCTTTGGCGCCGAGAATGCGGATTGGAATTTCGTCGTTCTTGTGCCAGAGGGCGATCTCGTCCGCGCGGCAATCGGAAAGCCCCGGTTGCGCGGCGACAATCGCGGCGTAATCCAGCGCGTAGACGCCCGAATCCCTGACCTCGATGTGTGCGCGCCCCGAGCAGGCAAGCGCGGACAGCGGCGCCAGCAGCAACAGGCAAACCATGCCGCGCAGGCGGCGCTTGATGAAATCGGCGGAACGGAGCATCGCAAAACCGGACGGCAAACGCCGCATGCTAGGCAAGCCGCCGCGTATTGGCAACCCAACCCGCGATTCCCGCCGCGTCGAATACCGGCACTCCGACACGTGCGGCGGCGTGCGCCGCGGCCGGATTCGCGGTCTGCGCAGCCTCGATGGCGTGACGCACGAGCCAGGCCCGCAGCGCGACCGGGTCGCTCGGCTCGGCATGCAGGATTTCCGCAGCGTCGCTTTCGAATGCGGCCTCAGCGTCGATTACCGCGATCCGCGGGCGCGGCGGATGCGCGGCGTAATGTCCGTCGGTTCCGGCATACAGGCGACGCACGCGCCAGTCGAGCACGCGGCGCTCGAAGCTCCACAGCGTCGCGCCAACCTTGGCTTCGTAGTCCGGAAAACGTTCGCGCAACACTGCCATGCCCTGCGCGCCGAGCGTGGCGCGACGCGCCTCGCCGAAACTCGCGCTGCGTTCGTGCTGTACCAACACGTCGCCGGCGATGACGTGCGTGAAGCCGGCGCGCTCGGCACGCTGGCACAGGTCGTTTTCCTCGCCGTAGCCGGCCGGGAACGCCGCTGCGTCGAGCGTGCCGACGGCGTCGAACAGCCCGCGCTTGACGAACATGCAAAAACCATTACCCGTCGGCAGTTGCGGCAGGCAGCCGCCGCATTGTTGCAACAACGCGCGCTGAGCCTGCTCCAGGGTCCAGCGTCCGGGAATCGGGCAGTGCCGTTCGAATTCGGGCACGCTGAAGGCGCCCGCGTTGTCGGACACGGCCGTGACCGTGCCGATGCGCGCATCCGAATACGCCGTCAGCCGCAGGCGCTCGAGCCAGCGCGGTCCGACCTGGGTATCGCTGTTGAGCAGTACCACGTCTGCCTTGCCGGCCAGCGCGATGCCGAGATTGCAGCTCGCGGTGTAGCCGAGATTGCGCGCGTTGCGCCGGATCAGGATATCCGGACGGTTCGTGTATTGGCGCAGGATTCCGGCAATCGCGGGATCGGTACTGGCATCGTCGATCAGGATCTTGCGTCGCGCCAGCGGCGTGTGCCGCGACAAGGCCGTGATGCAGCGTTGTACACATTGCGGAGAATTATAAATCGGCACAACGATCGCCGCGGGCGGCGCGGTGCGCCAGATATCCGGCGCCGGCAGTGGCAGATCCGCGAGTGGCCGCAGTGCCCGCGCATCACCTCGCCAGACATCCGCGCCGAACTGCGCCGGCTCGCCGAAGCGCACCCGCCAGGGCGGCGCAAGATCGCTGCCATCGGCGTCGCACAGGGAAAACATCAATTCAACGCCGCCGCCGGGAGCAACCGCGAATTCGCGCGCGAAATCGCCCGGCACAAGCGGCTCGAACGGCGCGCCGTCCAGATGCAAGCTGCACGGCACATCCGCCTGCAGGCGCAGGACGCGGCCGTCCCAGCCCAGCCAGCGCGAATCCCGGGTCATTGCGCCGCTTCGGCCGGCGGCGCGGCCGCGTGATACGCGGCAAGCACTTCGCCCACAGCGCCTTGCATCATGCTGCGGCCATGTTCGATCCATACCGCGCAATCGCAGATTTCGCGGATTTGCGCATCCGCATGCGATACGAACACCACGGTCGTGCCGCTGTGGATGCGCTCGCGCAGCGCGGCGCCGGACTTCTTCTGGAACTCGGTGTCGCCGACCGCAAGCACCTCGTCGATCAGCAGCACATCGGGCTCCACCTGCATGGCCACGGAAAATCCCAGGCGCGTGAACATGCCGGTGGAATAGCTCGACACCGGCTGCTCGAAGAAGTCGCCAAGCTCGGAAAATTCCAGGATCGCCTGCAGGCGCTGCTCGATTTCGCGCCGACGCAGGCCGAGCATGAGACCGGACAGGATCGCATTGTCGCGGCCGGACAGATAGGGCACGAAGCCGAGCGCCAGCGACAGCAACTGGCAGCTCACGCGTTCGCGCCGGATGCGGCCGCGATCCGGCGCGAGGATGCCGGCGAGCACGCGCAGCAGCGTACTCTTGCCGGCGCCGTTGCGGCCGACCACGCCCAGACGCGCGCCGCGCGGCAGCGCGAGATCGACGTTCTCCAGCGCCCAGAATCGCGGCGCGCCCATACGCAATTGCGCATTGAACGCGACGCCGACATCGCGCAGTTCGATGATGGCGTCGCTCATGTCGGCAACTTCACGTAACGCGGCGAGTAGCGCTGGATCAGGTACGTGCCCAGCGCGAAGAACGCGAGCGAAATCAGGGCGACGCGGCCAAGCGCGATCCAATCCGGCCAGCGCGCATACATCAAGATGTCGCGGCCGGCGTCGATGAGCTCGACCAGCGGATTGAGCTCGAACCAGCGGCGCAGAGCCGGCGGAATCGAATCGAGCGAGAACACGACGCCGGAAAAGAACATCACCACCTGCAGCACCTGCTCGATCACGAAGCGCAAATCCGGCACGAACGGCATGGCCGCGGCGACCAGATAGGCCACGGCGGCAGTGAAGACCAGTTCCACCAGCAGCACCGGAATCAGCGCGAAGTAGGTCACATTCGGTCTGTAACCGTAGGCCCACAGGATCACGAGCAGCAAGCCGAGGATGAAGGCGAACTTCACCGTGTCGGCGAGGATCTGCACGCTCGGAAACACCTGCAGCGGCAGCCGGACCTGGCGGATCAGGCCGAGCTGCTGCCAGATCGACTGGCCGCCGTGGCTGACCCCGGACTTGAACCACTGCCACAGGGTCAGACCGACCAGCAGGAACGGCACGTAGTCGCGCTGCCCGGTCTTGAGCACGATGGCGAACACGAGGTAATACGTGGCCATGTTCATGGCCGGCTCGATGATCCACCACAGAAATCCGAGGTAAGAGCGCGCGCGCTCGGCGCGCAACTCCGCGTAGGTGGAAAACAGGATCAATTCAAGCCAGTGCAGGCGCATGCCGCGTCAGGGTCTTTTCGGCACGGACGGATGACGCTTGGCCGGAACATGAAATACCGGCGTGAACTTTTCGCGGCTGCCGTCGGTGGCGATGGATTCGACGTAATACCAGTAATCCTTGCACGGATCGATGGTGTCGTCGACGAATGCGTAATTGTGCGTTTCCAGCGTGGTGCCGTTGCCGAGGATCGGCGTCTTCGTCAGCTTGACGAACGGACCTTTTTCGCTCTCGCCGCGGTAGACGTCGTAGCCGAAATTGTTTTCCTCGCTCGCCGTCGTCCAATGCGCGGTGTTCTTCACGCGTTGCGCCGGCGCAATTTTGGCCTGGCTGCCGCAGCCACCGCTGGCCGGTGCGGAGGATGGCACCGCCGCGAACGCCATTGCGGGCAAAGCCAGCAGGGCGTAGAGGACGCGATGCAAAAACGGCATGATCGGCTCCGGAAACGGACGGCACAAGCGCCCGCGCACGATAGCGGCAGCGCCGCGGCGGCGCAATCAGACCGCGTCGAAGCGCACGCTGAACTTCGCCCCGCCCAGCGCTTCGGAGCGCGTAACCTCCAGCCGGCCGCGGTAGGCCTTGAGCAGATCCTGGACGATGGCCAGGCCGATACCGTGGCCCTGCACGCGCTCGTCGCCGCGCACGCCGCGCTGCAGCAGGCGTTCGACGTTTTCCGGCGCGACGCCGGGACCGTCGTCCTCGACCACGATTTCCAGTCCGTTGCGCCGCGCCGCCGGCGCGGACCGCGCGCACGCGCTGAGCAGAACCCGATGCCGCGCCCACTTGAAGGCGTTTTCCAGCAGATTGCCGAGCAATTCGAGCAGGTCGCCGGCCTCGCCATAGAAGCGTGCCTGCGCATCGATCTCGAATTCGCAGAGGATGTTGCGCGCGGAATGAACCTTTTCCAGACTGGCGACGATTTCCTCGGCGTGCGGCTGCAGCGCGATCGGCGTGGCGAATGTGGAATGGCCGGACGCCGCGGCGCGTGCGAGCTGGTAGGCGATGATCTGATCCATGCGCCCGGCCTGTTCGAGCACGGCCCAGCGCATCGCTTCGCCGCTCGCTCCGGATTCGAGTTCGTTGCGGATTACGGCAAGCGGCGTCTTCAGGCTGTGTGCGAGATCGGCAAGCGTATTGCGGTAGCGCCCGATGTGCTCGCGCTCGCCGTCGATGAAACGGTTGAGGTTCACCGCCAGACCCGCCAGTTCGCGCGGATACGCAGTCGACAGGTGTTCGCGTTCGCCGCGCTCAACCTGGGCCAGGTCGCCGGCGACGCGGCGCAACGGATGCAGGCTCCAGCGCAGCGTCGCCAGCAGCAGCACCAGCAGGAGCGCGCCGAGACCACCCAGGTATTCGAACAGACTGCGCCGGAACACGTTGCGCTGGTCGACGAGAAAACGCGCGTCTTCGGCCACGTGCAGGGTCAGATTCACGGCACGGCGGTGCGGCACGTCCCAGGTCACGCCCAGACTGAACATGTATACATTTTCGTCGGCGCCGGGCACCGGGCCGGCGAAAGCCGCCGCGCCGGGCACGAGCGTACCGTCGAACGGCAGCGTCAATCCGACCGCGGATGGCGAACGCCAGCTCGCGGCGAGTTTGCCGTTGTTTTCCACCGGGCCGGCAACGCCGGCGTAGAGACCGCCGTCGGGGCGATCGAAGCGCGGATCGGGCGAAACGTCCGGCGGCAGCCAGCGACCGGAACGCGCCACGTCCGATGCCGCCAGATAACCATAGACGTAACTTTGCAAACGGTCGCGCAAGGCGCTGCGCAGGGTTTCGTAAACGGCCTGATCGAGGGCGAAACCGGTCAATCCCAGAAACGCGGCCAGCGCGACGCCGGCGGCGAGCAGCGAACGCGCCTGAATCGACAGCGGGCGGCGCTGCGCCATGAACGTTGACGTCAAGCGGCGGAGGGCGGCGGTGCGACGGTGTCCGAACGCGGAATCGCGAAGCGATAGCCGCGGCCGCGCACGGTTTCGATCGGCTTGAGCGTGTTGTCCGGATCGAGCTTGCGGCGCAGGCGGCCGATGAAGACTTCGAGCACGTTCGAGTCGCGGTCGAAATCCTGCTGGTAGATGTGCTCGGTCAGATCGGCCTTGGAAACGAGTTCGCCCGCGTGCAGGATCAGAAATTCCAGCACCTTGTATTCGTAACTGGTCAGGTCAGCGACCAGGCCGTCGACCTTGACCGTCTGCGCCGTGGTGTCGAGCACGATCGGTCCGCATTCGAGCACCGGCTTGGTCCAGCCGCTGGCACGACGCACCAGCGCGTTGATGCGCGCCAGCAGTTCCTCGACGTGGAAGGGTTTGACCAGATAATCGTCTGCGCCCTGCTTCAGGCCCGTGACCTTGTCCTGCCAGCTCGCGCGCGCGGTGAGGATCAGGATAGGACAGCGCTGCCCGGCCGCACGCAGATCCTGGATCAATTCCATGCCGGATCGCTTGGGCAATCCCAGATCGATGATCGCCGCATCGAACGGCACTTCGCGGCCGAGATACAAACCCTCGTCGCCATCGGCCGCCATGTCGACGGCGAAACCTTCGCGCTTCAGGCGCGCGGCCAGCGTTTCGCGCAGCGGCGCCTCGTCTTCGACCAACAGGATGCGCATGGTTGTCCGTCCTCGTGAATGCGAAGGGATCAGTTCTGTTCCGCCGGCACTTCGATCACGCGCACCTGACCATCGCGCGTCAATACCTTGATGCGGTAAATCGTGTGCTTGCCGAAGTGCTTGGTTTCCGCCGACAGCACCTTGGCGTGCGTTTCGCGTTCGACCTTTTCGATCGCCTGCTGCAAGGTGATTTGTCCCGCCCACGCGGCGCCCGCCGCAAACAGGGCAGTCAGTGCGGCGATGGCGGCATGGCGTTTCATGGCGGCATGATAACGCGGCGAGAATGTAATCGGGCCTGAATCGCTAGGCCGCCTGCGCTCGCCCATGCTCGCGCAACGACGCCAGCGCGGCTTCGATCGTGCGGAAATCCGCGCTCGGCGCGCGCATGTGTTCGCTCAGGTAGCGGCGAAACGCGCGCGCACCGGGCTCACCCAGGTAAAGACCCAGTACATGGCGGACGATGTGATGCAGCGCCTCGCCATTGCGCAGCTGCGCGGCAATGTAGGGTTCGAGCCGGTACAAAATTTCCTCGCGCGCAGGCAGCGGCGTGCCGAAGAACCCGTGCTCGATGCGCGCCAGTACATAAGGATCGTGATACGCCGCACGGCCCAACATCACGCCGTCTACTTGCTGCAATTGGGATTTTGCAGCGTCCGCATCGACGATGCCGCCATTGATGATGACGGTCAGTCGCGCAAATTCCTGCTTCAGCCGAT
>JAGWXP010000224.1 GCA_018969845.1 Lysobacteraceae bacterium
TGGACGGGACACGACGCGGAAGATGTGGAAATCGTCGATTATCACTAGAGGGTTGCAGACATGACCAAAACCTTGCCCCCGATTCATCCCGGCGAAATTCTGCGTGAGGAGTTCATGCGGCCGTTCGGTTTGTCGAGCAATTCGCTCGCCAGGGCAATCAATGTCACGCCGGCGCGCGTCAACGACATCGTACGCGAGCGCCGCGGCATAACCGCAGACACCGCCCTGCGCCTTGCCCGTTATTTCGGCACCGACGAGCGCAGCTGGATGAACTTGCAGCAACGCTACGACCTGGAGTGCGCGAAGGATACCCTTGGCGCGCAACTCGCGCGGATCGACCGCCGCCGCGCGGCCTAGGCGGAAAACGTGCCGAATCGTCAATCGTTGCTGCAAACCATTTACGACTTGTCGTACGTGAAAATGGGCAAGAAGTCGCCGATGACACTGGCGCATTTCGGCTGGGGCGCAAACGGCGAGGTGCTCAACGATGCCGCGTTGCCGGCGTCGCTGATGGGCGATTGGGCAGAACGTCGCCCCGGCGAGATTTTCCCCAGCTTCGCGCGCCTGCTGGATAAGCGCGGCACTGCGGATGCGGAAAGCGAATTTTCGTGGTCGGTTGATTTTGCGGCGCGCCGCGCGCGAGCACGCGAGGAAATGGCGCCGCATCTGGCGGCAGTCGCCCTAAAGCGGGATGAAATCGTTGCGCTCAAGAATCAGTTATCGATTCTTAAGAAGCGCAAAGTGGCCAAATCCGACATCGAGGCATGCGACTCGGAAATTCTCGGTGCAAACAAGGTCCTGCGCGAAACGCAAGCCAAGGCAGATGCCATCGATGCAGCGATGTATGACCTCAAGGCAGTCAATCCATGCGCGCGCGACGAGCGCGACACGCGCACGCCTGGGGAAGTGCTGGAGTCCATAACGGCACACGGCAAGATGGTCGAACAGGCTTTGACGCGACTGCGAAAATCGTTGAACGTGGATTGTGGAGGCGACTGATGGCCAAATCCAAAACCGCCTACGTCTGCAATCAGTGCGGCGCCGAGTACACGAAGTGGCAGGGCCAGTGCGAGAGCTGCGGGGCGTGGAATACGCTGAGCGAGTTCGTGGTCGAGACGGCGACGAAGCCGGGCGCGGTCAAGCGCAGTGGTTACGCGGGCGCGGCCCCAGCGCGCATCGTGCCATTGGTGGATGTGGCGGCGGAAGCCGAGTTGCGCGAGCGCATCGGCATCGGTGAACTGGATCGTGTGCTTGGCGGCGGGTTGGTGCAGGGCTCGGTGGTGCTGGTCGGTGGCGATCCCGGCATCGGCAAGTCGACGCTGCTGCTGCAGGTGCTCGGCGCGCTCGGCGCGCGCCTCTCCACATTGTATGTTTCGGGCGAGGAATCCCTCGCGCAGATCGCCGCGCGTGCACAGCGGTTGGGATTGCCGTTGGAGAATCTGCGCTGTCTGGCGGAAACCTGCGTCGAGCGCATTGTGGACAATGTGCAGAAGGATACTCCGCGTGTTCTTGTCATCGACTCCATCCAGACCATCTGGACCGAATTGCTGACCGCCGCGCCGGGTTCGGTGTCGCAGGTGCGCGAATCCGCCGCGCGCCTGGTGCGTTACGCCAAGGAAACCGGCACCAGCATCTTTCTCGTCGGCCATGTCACCAAGGAAGGCGGCATCGCCGGGCCGCGCGTACTCGAACACATGGTCGACGCGGTGCTGTACTTTGAGGGCGAATCCGGTTCGCGCTTTCGCGTGCTG